>CAYWGN010000010.1:0-51488 GCA_964457495.1 uncultured Desulfobacula sp. | reverse complement strand
AAGAAGAAACCCTTCCGCCCACCAATGCCAGATTTGACGTGCCGGATGAAGACTATGACAAAGTCTGGAAGGATTTTTAAAATAAATAAATATTACACATGGCCGTAATAGTCCCGATGCACCGTTACCATATGGGCAAAATCCATGAGAGTTCCCCAACTGAAAACGGGAATATTGATGGATCTTTGCAATGCCCTGGCAAAGGGGGGGAAACCCGTACACTCAAGCACCATTGCCCCCATGTTGGGATATTTTTCATAAAATGCCGTGGCTACCCTGAGAAAATCCTCTTCCGCCCGCCCGTAGTCAGCCTGTGGTATTTCCGGTCTTAGTCCTTGGGTCCAGAGGTTGTTAAATTCCGGACATTTACCGTCATCCATGGCACCTCCCACCACATAGTTTGATCCTGGATGTACACCCACACTGGAAAGATGTTTTTCAAGCAGATCCTTTTTGGTTGCCATGAGTATCCCCACCACATGATCCGGGTTGATAATGGACTGAGCCCAGGGAACCTGCAGAAGACTTGACATGAACACTGGAATATCCATGCGGGCTCTCACCTCTTTCTGAAAAAAGGCAAAATAACCGCATTCAGCGGCAATGGACCTGCATCCCATTTTTTGAAGCTTAAAGGCTGCTGTCAGTATGGTATCAAGGTATTGATCCTTATCTTTGCCGCGAACCAGTTTTTGAATATCCAGTCCCTGGGCCACCTCATACTGGATAGGGTAAGGATAGGCACTGGGATTTCTCACATCCCCGGGAAAGCCGGGGTAAGTTTCATCCAGAAGAATAATGCCAAGGCCCATGCCGGAGCAGTGCACATTTCTGCCTCGTATACTCGTGATGCCGAAATCTCTGTTTTGATGCATAATCAAAATTCCTTTAAAAAAAGTTCATGGTTTATTATTGTTTGGCCGAGAGCACCGTTTCAAGTGTAACAGATGGGATGCCGCAAGCCATCATATAATCGTCCATACCTTGGGGTCAAGAGGATGTTGAGATGTTTATTCCTATCGTCGGCTCTTGAACCTGTCCTCTCCTGCTTCGAGCTGGTCAAGGATCTCCAGATAGGTGGAGTAACGTTCTTTTGTAATCTTTCCGATCATGACCAATTTTGCCACAGCGCATCCCGGTTCGGTTCGGTGGCGGCAATCCCGGAAATGGCACCTGCCTGCCATGGCCGATTCAAACCCGGGGAAATATCCTGCAAGATCCTCTGGAGAAATATCCACCAGTCCAAACTCGTTGAAACCTGGGGTATCCACTAGTTCACCTCCGCCCGGAAGTGCATGAAGAGTGGAAACGGTGGTGGTATTGCACCCCCTGTTGCCCGCTTCATAGAGCTCCCCCACTCTGAGATCCAGTGTCGGGCAAATGGTATTGAGCAGGGAACTTTTGCCCACCCCTGTGATGCCCACGAAAAAGCTCCGAACCCCCTGCCCCAGAAACAATTCTAAGGCAGCCAGTCCCTCTCCAGTGACTGCACTCATGACAAAAATATCAATAATTCCGGCATAGGTGGTCGTAAGCTCAGCAACGAGGATTTCAGAGCCTTTAAGATCACACTTGTTGATCACCAGCACAGGAATCAGAGCCGCTTCCCTTGCAGTAACGATTGCCTGGTCAATATACCCGAATGGAGGCCGCGGCAACGTTGCGACCACCACACCAAGAACATCCAGGTTGGCACCAACAATTCTGATGCTGCCCCTGGAATCCCTTCGGCGAAGCTCTGTTCTGCGTGGTAACCGCGTGAGAAGATTGTCACGTACGACCACGTCATCGCCTACGACATGGCCGAGGCGCTTTTTCACCTGTACCATCTGCCGTTCTCCAGATTCAAACAAAATATCCACGGCAACACCATGGTGAGCGACGATCACGCCCTTCCGGTCCGGAGCAGAACAGGAAGAATCCTTTTCCCTGTGTTCCTCAACACCCTTTTTCTTGATTTTCAAACGCTGACTCTCCATCCTGATATAGGTATGCACCCACTGATTATTGAAATTTACTCAAAATGTATATTACCTTGTTTTTTATTTCCTTGCAATATCTGTACAATCGTGTATGATGCAATTTAATATTACACTAAGTAGAATCAGATTTTCCTTCAAGGTTGTCCTTGTTAACCTCGTTGTTTTTCCAGACATCGTTCGTTTCCACTGAAGTTTCTGCTGATTCAATAAACAGGAGAAACTAAATGACAGATTATAATACAAACCCTTATCACGTCTTGACAGAGACTAACCCGGGCCATGGCCTGTTGATTGCCCCGGACGTCCTCAGCATAGCCATCCCAAGCATTTTCCATAAAACCAAAATAAATAAATAACCAGCGGATCTTAATGAATCCGCAGATCTATAGACCAGGGAAACGCCCTGGCAGATCATCACAAAATATATAGGAGTATTAATGAGTTTTAAAAATTTTAAGTTTGACCCTAAAGTAAACGCCGGCATTGCTGCCTGCGGCTATACTATCCCCACCCCGATCCAGAAACAAGCTATTCCCCCGATCCTTGAAGGTCGGGACATCCTTGGCCTGGCCCAGACCGGGACCGGGAAAACGGCAGCCTTTGTTCTGCCCCTTCTCCAGCGGCTGCTGGACGGTCCCCGCAAAAAAGTACGGGCCTTGATCGTAGCACCCACCAGGGAGTTGGCCGAACAGATCCATGCTGATATCAGCAAAATGGCAAAAGAAACAGGCCTGCGCAGTCTTTCCATTTATGGCGGCGTAGGTAAGCATCCCCAGGTCAAAGCAATCCGCAATGGTGTGGAAATTATTGTTGCCTGCCCCGGCCGCCTGCTGGACCTTCTTAATGACAGGGCCTTTTCCCTTAGCGCTGTTGAGGCGCTGGTTCTTGATGAGGCAGACCACATGTTTGACAAAGGATTCCTTCCGGACATCCGCAGAATCATCAAACAGCTGCCCACAAACCGTCAAACCATGGTTTTTTCCGCCACCATGCCCACGGAAATCCGCCATTTAGCGGAAAACATATTAAAAAATCCGGCAACTATACAAATCAACCATACCCAGCCGATCCTTGCAATCTCTCATGTCCTGTTTCAAGTTGCAAAAGAGCGGAAGACCTCTTTACTCAAGAGCATCATCCAAGAAGAGGAAATGACCAGTACCCTGGTCTTTACCCGTACCAAACACAAGGCGAAAAGCCTGGCTCTGGTGCTGCAAAAGGCCGGCTTTAGTGCGGCTTCAATTCAGGGCAATCTCTCCCAGGTCAAACGGCAGCAGGCGCTGAACGGATTTAAGGACGGCACCTTCAAAATCCTTGTTGCAACAGATATTGCAGCCCGGGGGATTGACGTGAAGGGGATTTCACATGTCATCAACTATGATGTTCCAGATACGGCCGAAACTTATACCCACCGAACCGGCCGTACAGGCCGGGCAGAACTGAGCGGGCAGGCATTCATCTTTGCCGGCCGGGAAGACAGCAAAATTATATCTCTCATTGAGCGGAACCTGGGCAAAAAAATGCGCCGCCAGGCAACACCAGGTTTTGCCTGGGAACCAAAAGAGATAGTTGTTGAAGAAAAAAGAGACCGCTTTCCACGACAGATGCCCAGAAGAAAGCAACCTGCTGCGACCGGGCGGGGTAGAAACCAGCACAGCGGCTTTTTTGCCTCTACTTCCGGCATAAGCCGGACGGTTCACCCATAACCGATTTTGTCTGGACACCCAGACTTCCAGTCGAAGTATCAAATGATGCCTCGGCTATATAATAGTGGTTCCCCTAAGGGACCCGTAACAAAGGAGTAATACAAGATGGCTGAAGGTACAGTAAAATGGTTTAACGATTCAAAAGGTTTTGGTTTTATCGAGCAGGATGGTGGCAAGGATTTATTTGTTCATCATTCAGCAATTCAGTCCGAGGGATTTAAATCCCTGACTGAAGGTGCGCGGGTAACTTTTAATATTGTTGAAGGCCCAAAAGGACCGGCAGCAGAGAATGTTGTCCAGCAATAAGCACTGATATAGGCATTGTGAAGGCCCTGCACCCTGCAGGGCCTTTTGTAACATAATTTTTTTTATGTCAACCACAAAACATTAATGAGGATTTAATCTTGTTTAAACCAAACTATTCATTTGAAAAGCGCCAGAAAGAATTGGCAAAGAAAAAGAAAAAAGAAGAAAAAAAGCAACGCAAACTGGAGAAACAAAACAATCCTGTCGAGGAAAATGAGAACACTTCTCCTCCTGAAGATTAACCCGTTTGCTAAAAAAGAGTGCAACTAAGAATCGCTGGTTGCATTCAGGACTTTTTCTTGATAAGAATTAACAAGTATGTCAGCCTATAAAACTATTGAGCTTGTAAATTTAATATACGCTTATTTAATAGGCATGGATGATGTTTGCCTTGCGCCCTTTCTTGCGGACTGGCCTTCTAAACCTTTCAAAACCCGCATTGTTTCCCAAAAGAGACTCCCCGTTCTTTCATATTTGCCAGAGCTTGTTCCAGAAAAAAATATCAAAACTAAAAACATTGTCAAAATGCTCCAGACCTCGGCTGCGCATCTTAGTTGGGGGCAGACATATTCAACAAAAGATTTTGGTGATGCCTTTTTAGAAAAATATGGCTGGGCAGAATTAATAGGGCTGCGTGGACAGATTAAAAGCAAAAATATCGCCTGCGGATTCCTATTCCTGGGACCCGACATTGAATATCCAAAGCACAGCCATGAGGCCCAAGAGGTTTATGTGCCATTGAGCTCCCAGTCTCAATGGATACAGGGGAATGGTGATTGGATATCAAGGCTGGCCGGTATTCCGATATATCACGGGTCAGGGCTAACACATGGAATGCGAACGGGAAACAAACCTCTACTTGCTCTATATCTTTGGCAAGGGGGTAATCTTATCCAAAAATCACACATCGACTCTCGATAAATAGAAATCCAAACAAAAGCTAACATGCAGTCCTTTGTTTGGATTTTGTGACAATCTCTAAAAATGAAATAAATATTTCTTATGTTAAAAAATGAAATATTTATCTTGATTTAATGGTTTGATTCTGTTTTAAATTGAGTTGACGCTATCAGAAAAGGAGTTTTTCATGAATACAGAACGAGTGATTGATTCAAGGAGAAATAAATGACAACAGGCGGACTCATAGGAGGTATTTATAAACCTCTTACAGATCAGGACGTTGAAACAATTCATCAAAAAGCGCTTGATCTTCTTGAACAGGTAGGTGTTGGATATGAAGACAACCTTGAACCACTTGAAATGCTTGAAAAGGCTGGCTGCACAATTGACGTGAAAGCCCATAAAATCTTCATGCCCCGTGACCTTGTCACAAAAATGGCAAACAAGGCTCCTGGAGAATTCACTCTTTACAGCAGAGATGGAAAAAATGACCTTTTTATCGGTAAAGATCGGGTCTATGCCGGGACAGGTGGAACCACTGTCAATATTCTTGATATAGAAACCGGAAAAATGCGGGACACACTTCTCAAAGATCAGTACAACATAACCAAGCTCGTTGATACACTTGACAATATTCATTTTTATCAAAGTGCAGTAGTCCCGCTTGATATACCGGGAGAACGCTATGATCCCAATATATTATTTGCTGCCATGATGGGGACAACAAAACATATCATGTTTGGATGTAACTTTCGATCCGGCCTCAGAGAATCATTTAAAATTGCATCCATGGTGGTTGGAGGCGATGAAAACTTAAGAGCAAAGCCGATATTTTCCATTTCAGCCTGTGTTATTATCAGTCCTTTAAAATTTTGCTCTCAAAGCGTTGCAAATGTTCAGCAGGCGGCAAAGCTTGGGATACCAACCACGATAACCAGTGCTCCCATGAGTGGTTCAACAGCTCCCATGACAATGGCAGGCACGCTTTTGCAAACCCATGCAGAGGAGCTTGCAGGAATAACCCTCCATCAGTTGACCGTGCCGGGAGCGCCTGTTCTGTATGGAGCCCTGCCAGCAAGAGCAGATATGAAAACCATGGGGTACCGTGGAGGAGCCATAGAATGTGGAATGATGCAGGCTGCCCAGCATCAGCTCAGTCAGCATATTGACATTCCCAACTATGCATCATCAGGCTTGAGTGACTCAAAAATACCTGATGCCCAGGCAGGATGGGAAAAAGCTTTTAGTACACTATTGGCTGTTATGGGCGGCAACAATTACATTCATCATGCAGCTGGAATGCTTGAATCTATGAATGCCGTAGCATTTGAACAATATATTATTGATGACGAAATAATTGGTGCTTCCTGCAAGCTATTAAAGGGTATCTGTGTTGATGATGAGCATCTCGGGTTTGATGCAATTGTTGAAGTGGGCCCGGGGGGACATTATCTCATGAGTCCACACACCTTAAAACATATGCGGTCTGAATATTTTGAAGGCAATGGTATCAGCCACACTGGCAACAGAAGTGCCTGGGAAAAGGCAGGGTGTAAAGACACATGGCAAAGGGCCAATGAAATGGCCAAATCAATAATTTATAATGATATTATCCCAAAAATAGATAGGGAAATTGAAGCAAAAATCAGGGATCAATTTGATATCGCCCTTGATATCAGCAATTAAACGCCTTAAAGCCATCATATTATTTATTTTTAAAGGACTGCACCTCTGTTGTATATTCATCATACTTTTGAAGATTCTTTAAAACCTGGTCCGGTAATCTATCACTGAATTCAGAACATAAAACAGTTAAAAAAGCAATGGGAGCGGTATAGCTTTCTCCAAAAGGTAAAAGATTAACAGGAATGTAAAGTGATATTTCAGATATATCCACCAGGGGTGACATGGGGGTATCCGTGATCGCTATAACATGGGCACCTCTTTTTTGAGCAATCCTTCCAAAGGTTATGGTTTCCTGGGGGTACCTTGGGAAGGACAGCAGGAAAACAACAGAATCTTTTGTTATTTTTTCCAATGCAGCAAAAGCAGGTATGCCGGAATGCTGAATAATATCTGTTTGATGGTTTATTTTGGATAAATTCTGACCAAGATATAAAGCAAGCGTGGATGCTGCAAGGCTGCCGCTAACACAAAATCTGTCCGCCTTCAGCATAAGGTCCAGGCATTTAATATAATTTTCTTTGTGAATACTTTCAAGAAGATTTGCAGTGTTGTTGATTTCCTGCCGAAGCAATTTGTGATAAATGGATTTGGGCTCAGGACTTTCCTCTTTATAGTCACCCATAACATTTTTGAGTTTGAACCGGTTAAAAGCAGTAAGGTCTGACTGAAGTGATTGTTGAATGAGTTTTGAGAATTCTGTATATCCTTTGAATCCTAACGTTCTGCAAAACCTCACGATTGTTGCAGATGAGACAGAAGACTGTTTGGAAACATCTGCAATTGACAAAAAAGCAATTTCTTTTGAGTGTTTCAATACATAATCTGCAAAAATACTATGCTGCTTTGAAAAACTTTTTTTGTTGGTAATTATTTGGTCAAATAAATTATTCAAAATAAACAAACCTTTGTAGAATTTTATGAGTATAATTAGCAAAGGCTATAGTAAAAGTAAAGATCTGGAAAAATCAGTTTATTTAAGTGAATATCTCAGTGACAATGTTCAGAGAATAAATTAATCATTGCTTACAAAACAAATATTTCATAAATAATAAAAACATTCATCCACAAGGATTTGAAATTCCTGGCTCTAATCTTCATTTGTTAGAACCAAAGCAACACGAAATTTATGCGGTATTAGAACCCGCATAGAATTAGACATGAGTTTATTTTATTTAACAAACAATCCAAGGAGAATTTAGATGGTATTAAAAATTAAAAAGATGAACCTGCCTGATTTTTTAGCCCCCTGGCTGGATCGTTTCTATGAACCCCTGGAAATTGATCTTTTGCAGATACTTGCAGACAAACCACTTGAAAAAAAACAGATAGTCGCGCTTTTGGAAAAAAACAAAACCCTGAAAGATTATAATAATTTTGATACGTTTCTGGAAAGAGCCTGGCAAAGGGGTGTTGTCAAACTTCTTGATGACCAGCGCATCGAACCGGAAGATTTCCATATCAGATTTGATTTTTGGGCATTATTTGAAGGTTGGAAGGATCTGCCCGTTGAAATAAAGGACAAGTTAAATCATTGGGAATTAAATCATTACATTGCATCCCATGCCCAAATTGCAGAAGACCTGAAAAACAAAAACCAAAGAGATCCTTATAAAATATACCCAGAATACATTTTGCTGAATGAAGTTAAGGCACTATTCGAAAAAATCCCAAAGTTTTATTTATGGCCCTGCAATTGCCGGGCAATGATTGGAAACTGCGAAAAACCTGAATTCACCTGTATCAGATTTTCAAATACCAGGGGAATCGGGTGGGAAATTTCAAGGGAAAAAGCCCTGGACATTGTACAAGAGGCCAATAAAAAGGGACTTATGCAAAGCGCTGAAATTGGACTGGATAAACATGGCATGATTACAGGTGCTTTATGCAATTGCTGCAGTGACTGCTGCTTTCCCCATCAGCTCTCCCAAAAACTCAATGTTCAAAAATATTGGCCCATAAGCCGTTACCTGGCACAGCCTCCGACCCAGGACTGCATCAAATGCGGAAAATGTGTCCGGCGATGCCCTTTTGGTATCATATCCCAGGACAACGACATCAAAGAAAAAAAACGTCTGGTTCCTGTAATTGATGCTGAACAATGCAGGGGATGCGGTGTCTGCGCCACAGGATGTCCTGAAGGTGCCATTAAAATGGAACAGATAAGGGAATCCTTGTTTGAAGAGAAATTAAAGGTACATGAATGATGAACAATGTAAAATCAGCAATAATAGAAATCAAATCCGAGTTGATTGAATTTGCTCAGGAATTGATAAAGATAAAGAGCTACTCAGGTGATGAGCAAGAGATAATCAAGCACATAAACGAGAAAATGAACCAACTTGATTATGACGAGGTGATCATTGATGCCATGGGAAATATTGTCGGTCGAATCGGAAATGGGAAAACAATCATTATGTTTGATTCCCATATAGATACTGTGGAAGTCAATGATGTTTCAAAGTGGACACATGATCCCTTTGGCGGCCATATCAAGGACGGCAGGCTCCATGGAAGAGGTTCCGTTGATATGAAATCAGCTGCAGCAGCCTCCATCTATGCAGGGGCTGTCGCAAAAAAAATGGGACTTCATATGGATAAAACAATATATGTATCCTGTACTGTGCTGGAAGAAGATTGCGATGGTGAAAACCTGAAACATTTATTTAATGAGTGCCGCATTCATCCCGACTATATGATTATCTGCGAGCCATCCGGTAACAAGCTTGTTACAGGCCATAAGGGAAAAGCACAGGTCGCCATTAAAACCCATGGAATATCTGCCCATGGATCTGCCCCTGAAAAGGGGTTAAATGCCATTTATGAAATGTCCCAAATTATACAGAGGATTGAAAAAACAAGTGAATCCCTTATAAAAGCGGAAGGGGGAAATGGTACATTAGTGGCCTCAAAAATTTCCAGTGTAAGTGCATCTTTAAATGCGGTTCCCTTTGAATGTGAAATATATCTGGACCGTCGCCTGGTATTGGGTGAAACAAAAAAAACCGTGAAAAAAGAAATGGATGCCATTATTAAAGGGAAAAAGGCATCATGGGAGATTGGCATCCTTAATCGTAAATCCTGGACCGGAATGGATGTAATCTATCACCCGTTTCATTTGCCTTGGCAGATTGATCTTGATCATGTCCTTTCAAAGGCCTGTTTTAAAGCATTTAATGCAGCCTTTGGATCTGATCCTGAATTAGATTATTGGGATTTCAGCACCAATGCAGTTACAACAACAGCCATGGGAATACCTACCATTGGCTTTGGGCCGGGTGAGTATAAACTGGCTCACATGGTCAATGAAAACTGTGAAGTCAATCAAATTGTTGATGCCTGCCAATTCTATACAGCAGTGATTGATAAACTGGGATAAAGTTGCTTCACAGCGCATACAGGTCACATCGCCCATTGGAATAGTAAAACCTTCCGAAAAATCGCCATTTAGGGAATTTGGCTGTATCATAGGTCGCATTGACAGTGCTCTTTGTGATGTTATACGTCGTATTCAAGGTGGAACATGAAATTAAAACCGTTCCCCAAAAAGCACAAAAAATTAGTATTTTGAAATTTATCATATGTAAATATGTTGTGTATAAATTAGTAAAATAAGGAAGTGAATGAAAATAATCTTAAGAACGGAGATCTGATAGTCCTCAATGATGACCATGCCGCTATGGTTTACCATGTTGAAAACACAGGAAAAATTCATTTAATTTATTCATCAGGAAAAAGGCGACGAGTCTTATCCTTTACCAGTGACCATATTGTATTTCAGGCTTACTGGCTGGAAAACCTCAAGGGCTTTTACAGATTGTCTGATACAATGCTCGCACCAGGTGATTGATAGTGTGATTCATTTGGTTATTCATTGTTAAATGTAGCCAAGTATTTAATTTTTTTTTTATTCATTAAATTATATGACCCAGAATCACTATTATAAGGCATTCTTCCGTATTCTACTTTTTAACTGTTGATTGGTAAATGAATCAATTTGATATACGGTTAGGGTTTTCATCGTAGCCAACTGTCCTCATTGCTGCTGATTATGGGATACTTTATCACTTGTTTGGGATAGAGAAATTTAAAGTTTATGCCGGGATTATATTTTTTTACCAACCAAATCGGCAATTCCAATTCATTGGCACAAACATTCCAGATATTATCTCCTGATTTAACGATATAAGTCTCAATGCCTTGGACTGAAAAGGATTCGAAAAAGTCTTCCTCAATCTCTTTGTGATATTCAAATCGTAGTATTTCAAATTGTTGGGCATTAATTTTTCCTATGGGTATTTCAATGGTTTGGTTAATGGATATTGGGTCTCCATATTTAAATCCATTTAGTGATCGAATGCTTTGAGTTGTTGTTTTAAGCCAGTCAGAATAGTGACCCAGCGTTTCTTCAGCTTCAATCTTTATAAGCCCCACGGTATTCCCTTTTTTAATATACGTCTTCAAGATTTTTAAATCAACTGTAACGATAAAAGGGTTGATCTCAGGCTCTTCAATGATGGATTTGGGTGCTTGCACTGTCATAGATTTCTCTGGGGGCTCAATGGCTACAGGTTTTGATTCAGGTGTTTTATCTGCTTTTGATTGTAATGTTTTATTTGGTTTTTCAATTTGTACTTCCGCCGACAGGGCTTTTTTTTGAAGTTCTTTTTTAGGGTTGATAGCTTTTGCAATCAATGTCTGTTTAATTATGATTTTTTCATCCTTAGCAGGGATTCTTAAATTCTGCCCGATATAAATCGTTGCCCGCCGGTTCAATGCATTGGCCAAAATCAGGTCATTCAGTTTAACCGAGTGGAGTCTGGCAATTGATCCTGTAGTATCTCCTTTCTGGACTTTGTGAAATTGGCTAGGTTTTTGAGCAGAATGATAAAGTGATTTCATTTTTTTGGAAAGAGACACAACATCAATATGTTCAGGTAATCTTAAGGAAAAATTTTTAGGGATATATTTTTGGCCATTTATCACAGGGGATCTCAAAGAAGGGTTCAGATCAATGAGTGTTTTAATGCTAATGTTTAAATGGGATGCAATTTGATTGGCAGATAAATACCCCTTTGTTTTAAGAATTTTGAAAGTATTGGGTTTATTATACTTTATTTTGCCAAAATAGGGTTCCGGATTTTTGGCAATATGCCTTGCAGCCAAAAACTCTGAATAAAAATTTCGGGAAGCGAACTTAAATGACCGACTGCGATAAGTCCGAACTATATTTTCATAACTCCCTTTTGCATTTTTAGCACGACGCATTCCTGCCAAACCATGGTTATAGGCTGTAATGGCCATGGGCCAGTTTTTTAACTCTGCATAGTTCTTTTTTAACAGGCGGGCTGAAGCGTCGGTTGAAATATAGGGGTCACGGCGTTCATCCACTACATAGCCGATTATCATATAACGTTTTCCAGTGGATCTTGTAAACTGCCAGATTCCTGCTGCACCAAACTTGGAATACGCCTTAAAATTAAACGAGGATTCAACACAGGGAAGATAGGTAAGGTCAGCAGGTAATCCATGGCTCGCAAATATGCGTTTAAATTCTTTGATAACAGACCCGGAGCGGATCAATCCTTCTCTGAATTGCTTTTTTAAACCCGACTGACGTCGAATATTAGAGGCCGCTACTTTAAACGTTTTTGAACTGGTACCCGGTTTAAACAATGCCGCCACTTTCTGTTCTTCTTTTGTGAGGTTGGTCTTCTTTTGGGATAGGGCAAGGAGGATGGTTTTGTATTTTTTATAGACAGCTTTTATTTTTTTTTTGTTGTTCTTGGAAGCTGTTCGGGTTTGAGATGGATCAAGTTTAATGACGTCATAGATAATGTTTAAATTATGGATATCATGGATAATACCCTGTTCTTTTGAATACTTTGTAAAAATGTCGATCCAGAAATTCACATTCGGTTTTATAACAGGATAAATGGGGAAAGGTTCATCTGATAATTTAGGCGCAGAGGAGGTTGCAGCAAAAGCGTCTGGAGTAGTTGTAAAAAAAAGAACATGATACAAAAAGAGAAATAGAAAAATTTTTACTATTAAACAAAAATTGCCTTTTTTAGACAATCTGAATGCAAAGACCATAAAATCTCCGGTTACTATTTTTTTATAAAGAAATTGAAACAACGAGGATCAAAGCTACCATAAAACTTAACAGTTTTAAACGATTGATTTTTTTAAATGGCATCAACTGAATGATACAACAGTTATGAAGGTTTACTATTGCTTCCCAGCAAGAGCCCTATCCTCCGAGCTGACAAAAATAGAATATTAAAAATGTTAAAAAACCGCAATATAATGGTACAATTAATTTTAAGTAGGCAATATGTTTATCATCAAAACATCATGTTTGACGTATAACATATAAGTCATTGATATAATCAGAAATATCGAGATATGTTACGTCAAGTGATATATAAAAATTAAGCGAGCCCAGACCGGACTACTGGCTTAGTCCAAACCCGGCAAATCGCTTAAGAAATCATGTTTTTAACTATGACTCTGTCTCTAAATATTTCATAAAAGCTGTTTTCTTGCCCGCAGTTTGGCGTTAATCAACTGGTTATGGCTTAAGCGAAGAAGGTTTGCAAGTTTGTGGGCAAAGTGGTCCTCATGCGCTTCAAGGTGATTGTCCAGCAAAATGATACGCCAGACAGATTCCATTATGTCGATCTTTTGCTTTTCGGAAAAATTTTCGTTTATAAATTGAGTATAACGAAAAAGGTCCACATACTCTCTGTGTTCTTTATCCCTGTAAGCGAGCAGGGTATCAATTTCCTGTCGGGATATCCCAAAATTTGTCACAAGTGTTGCAACAAGATGCTCTTTTTCTTCTCCACTGCACTCACCATCTGCATAGGCTGCCTCAAGCAGCAGTAAGGTCAACGCCAAATGGGCGTTTAGAAAATCCTGGTCTGTAGCCTGTGCTTTGCCATTGTTGCTGCCAATAATTTTTTTTATTAAATCAAACATCTTCCTGTGATATCCTTTTTTTATCCTGAGAGTTTAAGGGTTGCGCTTCCAAAAAAATATCCTCTACCGGATTCCAGGACCATTCCGGGCTCTCCTTTTCCGTGCCGTAGGCCCAGATCTGGCGCAATGTTTCCGTTTGGGTATTTTGTGCTCCGTGGATCTGCTGTTTGGGTACATATAGGGCACACCCCGGCGATATTTCTATGGTTTCATCTCCGCTGAACATCACACCACTGCCCGCAATGGTGAAAAAAATTTCGGGCTGATCATGAAAATGACGCGAATAGCGTACATTTTCAGGGATTTTCATGGTTCCGTAATTCGTTTCCGGGTGAGAGCCGTGCTTCTTGTCAAAGAGTGTTTTCCAGAGCATGCCCTTGCTGCCTTTGGATGGTTCCCAATATTGCCAGGGAACAAAATCATCGGCAATGGCCCATCGTGTTTCGGAAAGATTTACAATATCAAACAGGGCGGCGTTTTCTTCGCAGGAAAGTTCCGTCTTAACATCTGTTCCGAGTATCTCGCAGGCATATGTGTAGACATAACGCAAAGGTTCATTGCCGATCACTTCATAGGCATGGGGGATGCCCCCCGGAACAAAATCAGCAGAATCAGGTCCAAGCTCAATCCTTCTTTTACCGAGTCTGGACCATACACGACCGGATAGAATATAGTTGCACTGGGCATGGGCATGGGTATGAAGCGGCAAAACTGAAGCCGGATCCAGTTCAGCATAACCCAGAAGAAACTCCCGGCAACCGCAGGTATCCATGCTCAATAAATTTTTCCATCGAAGCGGCCCAAGCTTTGAATCGTTAAAACAATCCCAGGCCACATCGGAAATGTTAATCGCTTTTTTTAACATAATAAGACACTCTCCCCGTTTATGGTGCAAACCGCATATGATTATTATAGGAAGACGCTTTTTGTCAAGGATACAAATACTGCGGCTTACTCATTCAGGCAAATATTCAGGTTGCGCAACATTATACTTATTTTTTATTTTCAACATATTTGATCAAATCTTTTTCAATTGAAGAATCAATATCTGGTTTTTCATAGGTCAAAAGCCTTTTTTCAAGCAATTGTGATGCCCTTTGATCCATTTGTCTTGGTTCCATTTTTAACCATTTGGAATGAATGGCCCGGGTATTTAAATCAGGAATGAAAAATTCGCTTCTACAGCGCCTGGCTGTGTGAGGTTCAATAAGATAATTACCCGAAGTTCCCATTTTTTTTATCATATCCATTGCAAAGGCATCTTCACTGAACTCAATGGGTTTTATCAACTTTTTGATGGCGCAGCACAGATCTTCATCTGCTATAAACTTTTCAAAACTCATGGCCAGCATTGAGCCGTAAGTACCACAGGCATGGAGACTGATGTGAGCTCCGCTAAGGGCAGCTGTGGTCATCATCATTGAAGATTCCATTCCGGCCTGATAATCCAAACAGAAAGATTCGGTCAAAGCGCCCTGGCTTCGGCACGGGATATGATAATACCGGCCAAGGGCTGTCACAATTGCAGTATGCTTGGCATCTTCAGGAGAGGCATTGACATATCCACCGGTTTTCATATCAGTGGGACTGCCGCCCAGACCATAGACGATTGGTGTGCCAGGGTTGACAAGCTGGGTAAGGCATATTCCTGCTAATGTACAGGCATTTGAGATTACAAGGGAACCTGCAATGGTTATCGGTCCTGAGGACCCCATGGAACAGGCGGAATGAATGATCAGGGGTTGTTTTGCCCTGGCATATACCAATAGGGCATCCACCATTTCTTCGGCATACTGCAGAGGAGATAAAGAATCCACAAGATTGAGCATAACAGGCTTATCCGTGTTCCCCCATATTATTTCGGCCATTTCCAATGATTCTTTGGCACAAATTTTAGAAGAAGTACTCCCCATGAGGGGCTTATCCGTAAGCAACATTGTTGACAGCAGCATATCAAGATGGGCTGTTTTTGTCGGCACATCATTGGGCTGAGCCACGATGGAAGAGTTAAAATCCAGGGCTTTGGATGTCTGTACAAGTTTACAGAACTTTTTTGTGTCATTCAGCACGGCAGGCCGCATTTCACCTGATTTCTCAATAATGAAAGGAGGGCCGTAGCCAGGAGCCATCCTATAACTGTCATCACCTATCAGAAAGCTGTTTTTTTTGTTTCTGGCATGCAGCTCAAATCTTTGGGGTACGGTTTCAAGGGCTTTTTCAATATCTGATTGCTCAAAAAACACCATCTCTCCATCTATTTTAAATCCATGGTGTTTAAAAATATCCAGGGCTTCTTTGTTTGGAAACCGGATACCGGTTTCATTCAAAAGCTCCAAAGAATACGTATGAATCTGGTCCAGCATTTTGCCGTTAAAGTTAAAAAGCACACGGTTCATATCGTCTCATTCTCCTTTACCCGATTGTCAGGCAGCGGTCAGTTTGCGGATCAGTTCAACGGCTCCGGGTGCGTTGTCACTGAAGCCGTCGGCATTGATCTGCTGTGCATAGGCCTGTGTTACAGGTGCGCCGCCAATAATGGTTTTTGCTTTCAGACCGGCTTCCTTTAACGCCTCAACCGTTTTGGCCATTACGGGCATGGTGGTTGTTAAAAGGGCGGACAGACAGACTATATCAGCATCATGGGCCTGTGCCTCGCTCACAAATTTTTCCACGTCCACATCAACCCCAAGATCAATAACGTTGAATCCGGCACCTTCCACCATCATGGTCACAAGATTTTTACCAATATCATGCAAATCACCTTTTACCGTACCAATAATAACAGTACCTTTTTCCATCAGCGCATCACCGGTAAGATGGGGTTTTAAAACCTCCAGGCCCAACTGCATTGCCTTTGCAGCCTGAAGCATTTCAGGAACAAAAATATCGCCGCTGGTAAATTTTTCCCCCACAACATCCATGGCGGCAATGAGCCCTTTGTTTAAAATATCATCAATGGAAATGCCATCGTTAATGGCGGTTGTTACATTCTCAACCACTGCTTTTTTGTCAAATACAACCACTGAATTTAAAATATCGGTTATTATCATTGTGTTTTGCTCCTTGTTGTCCAAATTCATTACCTGGTTTTATTAACCGGCCCTATTATCCGGCTTTACTTTTCAATATCCTGTTATTTAAAAATCATTATACAGGGTATCATTTCCATTGAAAATTGATGACTTCCCTGTCCATGGCCAGATAATTTTCCCTGGGCGTGAAAGGAGAAGATGTTCCTGAGGTGGAAAAGATGTACCCTGTCATCCCCTTTGCCCTGTTAAGGTGTACCAAAGTCTCTTTAGCCACCTCGTCCGGTTTACCGATAAGCAGGGGGCCATTGGGATTGATATTATCAAAGATACAGATCTGCTCTTTGACTTTTTCCTTTAACTCACGGATATCCAGAACCTTTTCCTGGGTCAGGTTACCCGGCATGATACCGTGAATATCCATTTCCAGAAGCAGATCCACAATTCCTGTTTTTACGATATCCCCGCACATGTGAGGAAGCACCTTGGCCCCGAGACGGGACAATTCATTACACACCTTTTTGGTGGGTTCATGGACAAACTCTTTATAATGTTTTGGAGATAAAAGAATGGGACATTCCATGTCAGCCCCGTAAAATATATAATCCACCCCTGCATCAATCAAGGCTTTACCCAGCGCAATATCCAGAGGAACAATGGCTTCCTGCATGGCATGCACAAGTTCAGGGTCATCATACATGTCCATCATGATTTCATTTGTGCCCCTCAATCTTGTTGCAATGGTAAAAGGAGAAATATATTCACAGGCAATGGGCACTTCCCCTTTTAACTCTTTTTTGAGAAGTGTAACGCCTTCAAGAAAATTGTCCATACGCTTTGTAAACACATTGTTTTTTGCGATCCGCTCTACATCCGCCATTGAAAAAATACTGGTTTTTTCAATGATGGGAAACACATCTTCCGGATATTTCACCTGACAGTCCATGGCTTCGGGAATAATACCGCCAATAAACCCCATGCCCAGCATCACCCAGTCAAATTGAAATTCTTCCAGGCTTTTCATATGGGCTTTGAGCATTTCAGGGCCCTCAAGAAGGGCGGCTTTAAAAGTAGATCCATAGTAATTGCACACGGGTGCTTCGGTAAACGGCGCATTGGGCACCTTGTCTACGGGCATTAAATTTATGGCGGCTTCCATTCTTTCTTTGGCATTCATTTATGATTACTCCTTAGTTCAAGTTTTGGTCTCAGGTAATTCACAGGCGGGGTCATTAATATTTATACTATTCGCTGTTTTAACCCTTATCCTGATATGCTAGTTATACAAGAAAACCCGTATAACAGATTTCTACAGGTCCTGTCATAACAGCGATATTCTGTTCTTTGAGTTCAATCTCAACAGATCCTGCCGGCATGATCACGGTCATGCGATTTTTTTGCGTCAACCCTCTTCTATGGGCTGCTGCAACTGCAACACAGGCGCCTGTGCCGCATGCCGTTGTCAGAGTTCCGGGACGCTCCCACACAGAAAGCTTCAGTGTTTCCGAATCTATAAGCTGGGCAACACCAATATTTGCCTCTTCAGGGAAAAGGGGGTTTGTCTGAAGTGCTTTTCCATATTCTGGAAGATCAATGGCATCCAGATCCTCCACAAAAAAGACGGCATGGGGATTACCGATATTCATCCCCACAGGATCATTTAAAGGGCCTGTTCCAATATTCAGATGCAGGGTGTCCATCTCTTCAGATATTGGAATTTCCTGCCAGTCTGTCTTAACTTTTCCCATTTCAACGCTCACCTGTTTTTCACCGGCAAGACAACAGGTTAAAATCCCGCCAAGGGTCTGAATTTTAACCTCTTTTTGATCACGCTCTTTTAACAGCAGCCAGCCGATGCACCGGGTTGCATTACCACAGGCTTCCACTTCCCGGCCGTCAGGGTTGATAATGCGGACAAAGGCAATTGCATCAGGATCTTTTGGCGGTTCCACAATCAGCAGTTCATCCGCACCGACCCCCTCGTGGCGGTCGCATATGTGTACAATCTCTCTGGTTGAAGGGTTATAGGGGTCTTTTCTGCCATCGATAATGACAAAATCATTGCGCAGTCCATGCATTTTTACAAAGGGTCTGCCCAAAGGGATAAGCGAATTTTCAGTGTTTAAAAACCAAGATAGCTTTTCCATGCATCCTCATCTTATTAACGTTAAAAAAGTCTAAAAAATCAAATACAAAATGTAATTCACTTTGTCAAGAAATTATATGGATGTTGCTGATTTAATGTGACATAAACAATTAAAAAATAATGTCCTCTGACTCTGAAAGCCTCTCCTGAATACCCGTCAGAGCATTTTTATGGACCTCTTTTATGTGCGCTTTAAGAACCAGGGTTGCTGCTTTAACATCTCTGGATTTAATGGCATCAAATATGGCCGTATGGGCTTTGGCTGAATCTTCTGAAGGACGTGAAAATATAAGCTCCTGTCCAAACCTGAGATACAAAAAATCAAATAAATATTTTAAAATAAGGATGGATAAACTCTGACCGGATAATTCGGCTATGGACATGTGAAATTGAATATCCTTTACCAGTTTTAACCTTAAAGATCCTTTTTCACAGGCCTCAATATATTCATCCAGAGCAATTCCAATTTTTTTTGTACCTTGCTCGTCAAGGTTCAAAATGGTCTGGGCCAGCATTATAGGTTCAATGATGCTCCTAAGCTTATAGGCTTCATCAATTTCCTGGGAAGTCACGTTTTCGACAAAAAATCCCTTATTTTGTTCATGACGTACAAGACCCATAAATTCCATATGTTTCAGGGCCTGGACAACGGGTGTCAAACTCATGCTTAATCCATCAGCCATCCTCCTGTATGGAATCTTTTGTCCGGGCTTGAGTTCATTTGAAAAAATCATCTTTCTGATATCGTTGTATGCTTCCCTTGTAAGGTTTTTGCATTTGATATTTTTAATTTTCTTTTTCGGAATCACTCTAAACTCCTTTTTGTATTCAATTCATGATTCAATTTCTAAGACTATACCCAATTCAATTAACAGGTATGTCCAGCATCTCAAGATGAAGCTCTTTACCGGCATAGGGATTGCCGGCCGCAACCTCTTCGTTCAACTCAACACCCAGTCCAGGCTTGTTTGGAGGTATAAGATATCCATCTTCCCAGCAGGCCATTTCAATTGCGCTGAGTATTCCCATAATAGATATGTCAGGGCGCAGGGTAAAGCCGCTTCCATAGACTATCCGCCAGAGCTTCTCTATTTTAAACGGGTCAGAACCAATAACATACCGCTCACACACATCCCCTATCATATGTTCAACAACGTTTGGATGAAAGGGGATGGAATAGGCCTCGCCATAACCGACTATCCCGCTATCGGTTGTAAGTTTCAGGAAAATCCAGTAACGACCCCCGAAATGGGGTGGCGGGTTCCCCACTACAAATGTTTTGAAATCATTAATTTTCATTGCTGTTTATCCTTCAAATTTTTTATATTTACCTGCATCTCTTGGACTCTTTTTATGAAAGTGAAATCCAATAAAGCACAAATTTATACTAAAATCCATAACATTCCTGAGATTCAATTCAAAAATTAAAATGGTATATATTTTGACTTTGTATTACAAAATGAATAAAATTCATTTTTCTATATTTTTTCTTGACTTTCACTTAAAATTTTTAATAGACTCGACGACAGGTGCAGCAATCAAATCCAAGAGATGCGCCCTGCAAGATTCGTCTCTTGGGCATGGAAAAAATATAATCAATTTTTTAATCACTCTATTGATTATAATTTTTACTTTTTGATTATTAGTAAGCGTTTCATTTTTAATAACTTTATACTTTTGGGGAGGAATCAAGATTATGGCCACAAAAAAGGACAATCTATCAACTAAAAGAGTGCATCCCGGTGTTGAGGAAATGAAAAAAAGCCTCATAGAAGGAAAATGTTCCCGCCGTGAATTCTTACGCACAACAACCCTACTAGGCATATCTGCTACGACTGCCTATAGCCTTGCAAGCACAATACTGGGCGAAAATATTTTACCTGATCTGATTTCAACAGCCCATGCCGCTCAGAAAAAAGGCGGGGTCCTTAAATTTGGCATGCAGGTACAAGAGATGGCTGATCCCGCCACCTGGTCATGGACCCAGAAATCTGTTGTCGGTCGGCATGTTGTTGAATACATGGTTATTACCGGACCGGATAATGTCACCAGACCGGGCCTGGCAGAGAGCTGGGAAGCATCTGATGATCTGAAAACATGGACTTTTCACCTTCGTAAAGGTGTCAAATGGTCAAATGGCGATGATTTTATTGCTGATGATGTTGTATTCAACTTTACCCGGTGGCTTGACCCGAAAACCGGATCATCCAACCTGGGACTGTTTAACGCCATGATCGAAGATTCTGGCGAAAAAGATGCCAAAGGCAATCCCGTCAATCGCATGATCAAAAACGCAGTTGAAAAAGTAGATAACCATACAGTAAGACTTAACCTTAAATCAGCCGTTCTGTCTATTCCTGAAAACCTTTACAATTATCCCACGGCCATCGTTCATCGTGATTTTGAAAAGGACGGGAGCGACATAACAAAAAACCCCGTGGGGACAGGACCCTACACGCTTTCTGAATTTAAAGTGGGTGAGATAGCTGTATTGAAAAAACGCAACGCACCCTATTGGGGTGGCGAAGTCTTTCTTGATGAAATTCGTATTATTGACCTGGGTGAAGATGCCGGAGCATATCTTGCTGCTATCGCCTCAGGACAGGTGGATGTAAACTACAACCTCGGTTTGACAACACTGGAAGCTGCCAGGAATATTCCAGGAATCAAGGTTGTATCAATTCCTTCCACACAAACCGGTGTGATCCGGATGAAGGTCACTGAAAAACCCTTTGACGATATCCGTGTGCGTAAAGCTGTTCAAAAATGCTGTGATGCCCAAAGAAATCTTGATATTGCCCACCAGGGCCTGGGAATTGTGGCTGAACACCATCACGTTGCAAGTATCCATCCCGATTATTTTAAACTGCCTCCTTTTAAACAAGACATAGCAGGTGCAAAAAAACTGCTGAAAGAAGCCGGATATCCAGATGGCATTGAACTCACATGCAACGTGGGGAATACCGATGGCGTCTGGGAGCAGAATTCCGTTGCCGTCCTTAAAGAAGACTGTGCCAAAGCCGGGATCAACATTAAAATGAATGTCATGCCCACAGCGCAATACTGGGATGTCTGGACAAAGGCGCCCTTGAGCCTCACCTCCTGGACCCATCGTCCACTGGCAGTCATGGTATTGGGCCTGGCCTATCGTGCAGGGGTTCCCTGGAATGAATCCAGCTATAATAATCCTGCCTTTGATGCAGCCCTGAACGAAGCAGAAGCAACCTTAAATGTTGAAGCCCGTCGGGTCAAGATGGAAAAGGTTGAGAAAATCCTCCAGGATGACGCGGTCATGGTACAACCGTTCTTCCGGTCAGTTTTTACGGCGGTTTCAGACAGAGTGGTTGGCTTTGAGATGGATCCGGTCAGATATTATCGCTTTCACCAAGTCTCTCTGGCTTAATTGACAACATAGTAATATCTGGTAAGGGGGTTTGTTTCCCCCTTACCAGACTCTAAAGCCACGTTCTAAGATTAAGGAGTCAAAATGGTATTGCTGCTTTTAAAGCGAATCGGGTTCATGATTTTTACAATGATTGTCGTATCCATAATTCTTTTCCTGCTTCTGGAAACAGGTCTTACAGGGGACCCAGCCACACGTGTTCTGGGTAATTTTGCCTCTGATGCACAAAAAGAATTGTGGCGGGACCAGCAGGGATACAACCAGCCGGCTGTGGTGCGTTACGCAAAATGGCTGGGTAATTTTGCCACGGGCAACCTTGGAACTTCTACTCGCTACAAAGGCCCGGTAAAAGACGTGCTTTTACCGCGGTTATGGAGTACAACCATCCTGGGCTTCTGGACCTTTGCCATCATGATCCCTTTATCATTAATATTAGGTGTTTTGTCCGGAATGAAGGAGGGTTCCCTTCTGGATCGGGGCATATCTGTTTTTGGAATTTTAACAACCTCTGTGCCGGAATTTGCCAGTGCTGTATTTTTTTCAGCCCTTTTTGTATTTGGTTTAAAATGGCTGCCGGGAACAAGCTCAATGTCAGGAGGGTTTGAGTTCAAACAACTGATCCTTCCTGCCATGGTATTGGTGGTTTATGATTTTGGGTATGTTGCCCGTATGACCCGGGCATCCATGGCAGAAGTTATGCAGTCCCAATACGTAAGATCAGCTGTATTAAAAGGACTTCCCTACAGACAGGTTATTATCAGGCATGCGTTGCGCAATGCATTAATAGCACCTTTCACCGTCATTATGTTACAAATCAACTGGTTGTTGTCCGGCGTTATTGTTGTTGAATTTTTCTTTGCCTATAAAGGGTTTGGCGCACTGCTCCTGGAAGCTTCCCTGAATAATGATATTGCACTTTTAGAAGCCTGTGCAATGGTGGCGGTCGTTGTGGCGGTAGCTTCCCAAACCATAGCTGATATCGGCTATACCTTTCTTAACCCGCGCATACGTTTCACCTAAGGAGGCTTGAGTATGACGACTGAATCGACGACTGAAATGCCCTCTGGGGGCTATGGCGCTGCAATCTGGCGTATTATAAAATCCTTTGGTCTCCTGCGGGAAAGCTGGGTGGGAATGACCGGTGCTTTTCTGGTTCTGTTCTGGGTGCTCATTGCTATTTTTGCTCCATTAATAGCGCAATTTGATCCCAATGCAAATATTCTGCCCTTTGCAAAACCAGGGACTCTGGCGCCTTCCGGCCATACCTTCTGGCTGGGCACTGACCATATGGGTCGCGACCTTTTGTCCCGTATTGTCTGGGGGGCTCGCACAGTGCTGATCTTTGCACCCCTTGCAACCCTGAGTGCTTACACAGTGGGTATTTTGATGGGGCTCCTGGCTGGATACCGCGGTGGCCTGGTGGATGACATCCTGTCCCGTATTTCAGATATTATTTTATCCTTTCCCGTCCTGGTGCTCTACATCATCGTTATTGCAACCATTGGTGCATCCGGATTGAACATTGTTATTGCGATTACCTTTGCCTCTTCGCCCGGCATCATGCGTATTGTCCGGGGACTTGTACTGGACCTTCGAAACCGCGACTATGTGGCTGCCGCCCAGACCCGGGGTGAAAGTGACTGGAGAATCATGTTGTTTGAGATTTTGCCCAATGCCCGGGGTCCGCTTATTGTGGATGCCTGTCTGCGTCTGGGTTATGTCATTATTACCATTGGTGTCCTTGGTTTCTTAGGCCTTGGCCTGCCACCGCCAGATCCAGACTGGGGCGGAATGGTCAATGAAACGCGTCAGATGGCAATGGTTTTTCCCTATATGACCCTGTTTCCCTGTATTGCAATATCTTCATTGATTCTAGGGTTTAATCTATTGGCGGATGGTTTGCGTGAAATCTCATTACGTGATTAAAAGGTAAAAAACAATGAATGACATTCAAGAACCTGTACTGATTTGTAAAGACCTGTGTATTTCATATTATACACGAGCCGGAGAGATCCCTGCCGTAGTTGATTTTTCTCTGACGGTCAAGCCGGGAGAGACCATCGGTATTGTCGGAGAATCAGGCTGCGGTAAATCAACAGTTGCCATGGCGATCATGCAGTACATGGGTGCCAATGGTGGTATCAAAAGCGGTAGTATAACCTTCAAAGGCCGTGATTTAACTACTTTGAACGAAAATGAACTGCGCAGCATTCGAGGCTCAGAGATCTCAATGATCTATCAGGAGCCGTTTGCTTCTTTAAATCCAAGCCTTAAAATCAGCACCCAGCTCATGGAAGTGCCCCTGGCACATGAAAACATCTCAAAGGAGGAAGCACGCAAGAGATCTGTACAAATGCTGACGGATGTCAAGCTACCTGATGCTGAACGGGTTATGGAGTCTTATCCCCATCAGCTATCGGGCGGACAGCAACAGCGGGCCGTTATTGCCATGGGGCTTTTGTCCAAACCATCTTTGTTATTACTGGATGAACCCACCACTGCCCTGGATGTTACCGTGGAGGCCGGTATTGTTAAATTAATTGGAGATATCAGCAAAAAATTCGGCACTTCCCAGATCTATATCTCCCACAATCTAGGGTTAATTTTAGAAACCTGCGATCGGGTGTTTGTTATGTATTCCGGTGAAGTGGTAGAAGAAGGAACCATTAATTCTCTTTTTCACTGGCCAAAGCACCCCTATACCCACGGTCTTTTTTCATGTATTCCTTTGCCCACAACAGATAAGAATGCAGCTCCCTTAAAGCCCATCCGGGGACAATTACCCCTGCCTTTTGAACGGCCCTCCGGGTGTTATTTTGGTCCCCGTTGTGATCATTTTAAAAAAGGCTTGTGTAATAAAGACCATTTTAAAATGGAGTATGTAGAAGACGGTGCGTCTGATCATCGTGTCCGATGTTTACGGTATAAAGATATTGACCATACAAAAGGTCTGTCCGATGAAACGACCAGGGAATCGCTTGAGATCGGCAAACAAGTCCTTAATGTTGATGGTATGAAAAAATACTACGAGGTAAAAGACTCCTCATTCATGGCCATGATTACAGGTAAAAGTGCCCGGTTCGTAAAAGCAAATGAAGAGCTGAACTTTACGGCCCATGAAAGTGAAACTGTAGCCATTGTTGGTGAATCCGGCTGTGGTAAATCAACCTTTGCCAAAGTTCTAATGGGACTGGAAACAGGAACAGATGGAGAGATACGCCATAATGGCAAAGATATTTCAGGTATAGAAGTTCGGGATCGTTCCACTAAAGAGATCCGTTCTCTGCAGATGGTTTTTCAAAATCCCTTTGACACATTGAACCCCAGCCATACCATTGGTGGGCAGATATCACGGGTTATCAGGCAATTTGGTATTGAGACGGATAAAACGAAAATCTTTAACCGTGTAATGACCTTGCTGGATATAGTCAAGCTTCCCAGAGATTTTTATTTCAGAAAACCCAGGCAGTTATCCGGCGGCCAGAAGCAGCGTATCGGTATTGCCAGGGCATTTGCCGGGAACCCGAGCATTGTGATTGCCGATGAGCCTGTGTCAGCTTTGGATGTGTCTGTGGCAGCTGCTGTGACAGAGCTTTTGATGGATATCCAGCGTAAGCATAAAACCACTCTGCTGTTTATCAGTCATGATCTAAGTGTTGTTCGCTATCTGTCGGATCGTATTGTTGTCATGTATCTTGGGCATATCCTTGAGAGGGGAACCACAGAGGAAATATTCGCTCCCCCCTATCATCCCTATACAGAGGCGTTATTATCTGCAGTTCCCATTGCTGATCCTGAAATAACCAAGCGTAGAATAGTGCTGGAAGGAGACCTGCCAAGTGCAATGAATCCCCCCAAAGGGTGCCCGTTCTGCACCCGGTGCCATCGGAGGATTGGTGACATTTGTGATAATGAGCTTCCAAAGGAGCAGTTGGTAAAAGACCGGCATGTCATCAAGTGTCATATACCCATCGAAGAATTGAGTAAAATAGAGCCTGTTATAAAAATGCCAAAAGCAGCAGATCGTATTCATGTGAAACAAAAAAATATCTGATATTTACACATGTTCGATTCGATGGTGAATTGGAAAAACAAGAAAATATGACTTTGAATTTATTAGATAATATGATTTAATAATCATTGTAACAAGAAAAACTCAAAGTTTTTCTATAACCGCAAGCCTTTGAAAATGAAAGTTAAAATAGAAAGGAGATACTGATAGCAATAGAAAAGAAGGTTGAACAAGGGAGATACTATGGAAGAAGTTAAAGGAGATACTATGGAAGAAGATTTAAAAGATGAGAAGAAAGTAGACGAGAAGAAAAAAGAGAAGAAGAAAGACGAGAAGAAGAAAGACGAGAAGAAGAAAGATAAGAAGAAGAAAGATAAGAAGAAGAAAGACGAGAAGAAGAAAGATAAGAAGAAGAAAGATAAGAAGAAAGATAAGAAGAAGAAAGATAAGAAGAAGAAAGATAAGAAAAAAGCCGAGAAGAAAAAAAAAGATAAGAAAAAAGGGTAAGAAAAAAGCCAAGACAGGGGGAGAAAAAGAAGAATTGCCTTGCAGTCCCGGTATTATCATCGTGTGACCGATTGGCTCGATTCAAAGGTACATAAAGAATTGGGGGAATTTTCCGCCTGTTTCCATCTGACCTGCCAATACTGCAATGTATCGTATAAAATTGTTGTCATCTACTGGTGACAGAAAGGTAGTGGGCGATTTGGTCAATACAAACAGAGCATCTTTTTTTTCTGAAAAAATAAAATAATAACTCTGGGGCAAGCCATGGAAAGCAAGAAGGAAATCAAATCTGCTAATTCTGAAAAACAGTCGATAAAGGTCTCGAAGATCGCCAAAAAGAAGGAAAACGAAAAAGAAGAAATCATCAACGGAGCATTGGCAAAATATTATAGTGCTGAGGAGTTGAAACCGTATCAAGCGGAACTCATCAAGTTGCACAACCATCTGGAACGCTCCGGTAAAAAAATGGTCATTCTTTTTGATGGCCGGGATGCCTCCGGCAAAGGCGGCACGATCCGCCGGATTATCCGGTACATGAATACGAAAAAATATCGTGTGGTTGCCTTGGGTAAACCGACCCAGAAGGAAAAAACAGAACTCCATATCAAACGCTATATCAAGCACTTCCCACATGCCGGAGAGATCGTTTTATTTGACAGAAGTTGGTACAATAGAGCCATGGTTGAGCCGGTAATGGGATTTTGCACCAAAGCCCAATATAAACGCTTTTTGAAGAAGGTCATTACTTACGAACAAAATTTTCTTGAAGATTCAGGCAAAACCATACTAATCAAACTCTACTTTTCGGTATCTAAGGAGGAGCAGAAAAGGCGATTTGATCGGAGAAAAAATGACCCCCTTCGACAATGGAAACTTTCAGAAGTGGACTTGCAGGCCCAGGATTTATGGAATGAATTCACTGAAAAGAAGTTTATGTTATTGAAAAAAACCCATACGAAACAATCGCCTTGGTGGGTGATTCGATCCGACAATAAGCATCTGGCCCGAAGAGAAACCATGAAGCTGATTCTTAATTCAGTGCGGTATAAAGGCAGAAGGAAAAAACTTGATTTCACCTTGGATTCGACTATTGTTAAGAAAGGAAACATAGAATTACTGAATATGAAAAAGCAGAGGCGCAAATATGGGGGATTTGTGGGATGATTTTTAATATATTCAAACGTGAATAGTTTTTATATGAGATAAAGGGTAAAGGGGGTAAGATGGCAAAAGAAAAGAATAAAAAGCAAGATAAAGATGACGACAAAATAAAAGAGAAAAATAAAAAGCAAGTCAAAGATGATGACAAAATAAAAGAGAAAAATAAAAAGCAAGTCAAAGATGATGACAAAGTAAAGGGGAAAAACAAAAAAGAAATAAAATTAAAGAAGAAATTAACTGAGCACACCAGTTTAAAAAATATAAATAAGAAAAAAACAAAAAAACGGCAGGCGATTTGGATAAAAAAATTCACCCTTGAATATGAAAAGGAACTAAACAAGCTGCAGATCGAACTTTTAAAATGGCAAAAGCATGTCATTGCTAGTGAGGGTCGCGTTCTGTTGCTGTTTGAAGGGCGGGATGCTGCCGGGAAGGGCGGCACGATCAAGAGAATTATAGAACATTTGAATCCACGAGGCGCACGGGTTGTCGCCCTTTTAAAGCCCAGTGACAGAGAACGAACACAGTGGTACTTTCAAAGGTATATTCAGCACCTCCCATTTGGCGGGGAAATTGTCCTGTTTGACCGCAGCTGGTACAACCGTGCCATGGTTGAACCGACAATGAATTTCTGTACAGATGAAGAGAATAAGCGCTTTTTAAAAGATGTGCCGATGCTTGAATCAATGCTGGTAAAAAACGGGATTCTTTTATTCAAGTTTTTTTTCTCTGTTTCAAAAAATGAACAGATGAGCCGATTTACGTCAAGAGAGACAGATCCATTAAAACAGTATAAAATATCTCCGGTCGATAGAGAGGCACAGGAAAGGTGGGATGATTACACCTTAAGAAAATTCCAGATGCTCAATGAAACCAATCGAAGCATTTGCCCCTGGACAATTATTCGCTCTGACAACAAGAAAAAAGCACGACTTAACTGTATTAAATATATTCTGTCCAAAGTTGACTATAAAGATAAAATATCCGAAGACTATCTTCAAATCGATCCTGAAATAGTGGTATCAGGTATTGATGAAATCAGAAGTATGGAAGACAACTTAATGACAGGAGTTGAATTGCCCGGATGATTGTGATTTTTCAATGCGGTTGGGCTACGCAAAGTATTAAGATCCTAAAATTACAAGGAGGGACGGATGAGCGTTCAAATTATGATTAAGCGTAGGTGGAAAGTCGATAAGCCAGAAAAGCTTTTCCCGCTTTTCAAAGAGTTACACTCCGCCGCAAAGGAACAACCCGGATATATTTCCAGTGAGACATTAAGAAACCTCGAAAACCCCGAAAAGTTGCTGGTGATAAGCAAGTGGGAGACAGCCGACGACTGGAATAAATGGTTGCATGACAAAAAAAGAAGGGAGATTCAAGGAAAGGTGGATTCTCTGATCGGAGAAAAAACCTTTTACGAAATATTTGAGAATATAAATCCATAGACCGAAATATTTGAGAATTTCGGGCCCATGTAAATCGTTCAGATTAATTAAGTTTTCTCCCCAGGCGGTACATTTTTGCATAAATATCCGGCAGGCGGTTTTGTTTCAGCCCCTTGATCACTGCTTCTACCGGATAGGGAATACGATAGTGTTCTACGGCTATTTCCCCGGAAAATACCTTAAGTATTGCAAAAGACGCTCGGGGGTCTCCATCAAACATGCGTCCTGCACTGCCCGGATTGATAAAATGAACCCCGTCGACAATTTTATGATAAGGTGTATGCGAGTGGCCCATGATATGAACCCGGTAGGGAGAGTCCTGGGCCAGCTTACAGAAGCGGGTTTCAGGGGAGCCCGGAAACAGAGTTTCGTCTTCGTCATCATAGGTTCCGTGAAATACGCCGATACGGATATTGCCGATGATGAAATCGGTTTGCCTGGGTAAGGATTTCAAATAGTTGACATTGTCCAAAATCAGGTTTTCCGATGTCCAATAATACATGACCCGCTTTTCTTCTTTTCTGGGTCTTTTCAATTCTTTGCCTTTTAAGATTCTTAATATGCGCCTGTCCGTATTCCCCAGTATGCAGATGGTTTTTTTCTTTTTACGGAACCATTGGATCGTTTCGTTGGGAAAGGTATTGTAAACGGTAAAATCACCCGTGTTGATAATCCGATCGAACCGATATTCCCGGACATATTTCCGTATCGCCAGTAATGCCGGATAATTTGCGTGAATATCACCCAGTACAAGTATTTTTTTCATGAATCGTGAAAGTTGTAACTATTGCTTTGTAATCTCATTATTGATGAATCGCCACAAAAGGCTGAAATTAAAATTCAGTGAATAATATCCCGTAACAACCTGGAAAATGATTGAATCTTTTGAGTTGTTTTTTTGTATTTTTTCTTTTTCGGTTTTTTCTCAACTTGCTTCAAATTTATAATAAGGGCATTGGCCTTTTTGATAATATTTTCCTTGTCCTTTTGAGGAATATCTTGTTGGATTTTACCCAACCCTTCTAAGCGGAATTTTAGCTTGGTCGATCTTTTCTTGAATTCAATGTACAGCTTCAAATATTTTTTTTCCCACAAAGGTTTTAATTGTTCATTCACCCGGTGCAAATTCTTGTTAAGCCGTTTAATTTTTTTCTGTAAATCCCGATTGATCTGGTTGGTTATTTTTTCTTTGGTGGAAAAGGTTTCAGAGGGCAAATTTTTCTTTTTTTCCTCATAATAGTCATTCACCGAATTTTTGATCAGCTTTGCATAATGGGCGCCGATGGATTTGGTTGCGGCCAGTTTTTCCAGCGGTATTTCAAGTAGTTGCTTTGTGGTTGTGATTCCAAGATCGTTGAACAATCTCATGCGAGAGAGACCGACATGTTTTATCTTGGTAAGATCATCCTGTTTCATTAGCCTTTCCTTCCGGATTTTTCCGCACTATCCCCAATATTTCGTGAAATTTATCGAGCTACTTTTTCTAACATCTGAAACATTATTAGCATCAGCAGCTTGTGTCAAGTGAAAATAGCAGAGTGTTTTTATCGAGAATCAAATATGTTAGTGTTTTATTTTTACGGCCCAATGCTTCATTTTACCACTTGCTATAAGGGTGGTGAATAAGATTAGCATTGAAATATCTGGGGTCGCTGGTCACTTCCTCACCGACCCATTCAGGTTTGACAAATGACTGGTCTTCACTTTCAAGCTCCACCTCAGCCACGAGCAAACCCTGATTTTCACCAAAAAATTCGTCTACCTCCCAGATGAGGCCTTTGAACTCGATTTTGTACCTCATTTTTTCGATGAGGGGCTTTTCACACAGCTCGTCCAGCATGGCTTCGGCCTCTGCCCCGGGAATTTCATATTCGTACTCCTTTCGCACTGCTCCCCGGGAAATACCCTTAACAGTTAAATACCCGTTATCGTTAACAATGCGCACGCGCACGGTTCTTTCTTTTACGCTGCTTAAATAACCCTGGCGATACTTTGTTCCCTTTTCATTGCGCCAGGCACCTTCCTTAAGAAGAAATTTTCTTTCAATTTCCAGGGCCATCTACACCTCACAAAATGTTAATTTTTATTTTCTATTCCGGGGATAGGCTTCACGCCTATCATTCGCTTGATCCCCAATACGTAATTCACATTTTCATATTCCTGCAACCAAATCGTCACTTCAACCTTCAATACCGCTTATCCGGGTTATTGTCAAATATAAATCCGGGTTTAAATACTCGGGTTTACAAATGCAGCTTCCTGGAATTTTGCCCACAGATTTTGATATGCTTTTGAAGCCACTGACCCCGGTGCAGAGGCCGCAACCGGCTCACGATCAATTCCCATTCTTTCGATCTGCGATATATAAGGAATAAAGCTTCGCAATACACCATCAAACTCCTTCAACATCATTGCCATGAGTTCTTTGTGCATTTTTTTACGTCTATCGACCATCGAAAAAAAGGCATAAATTTTACCTGCGTCATATTTATTCTTTCTGCAGAATGACAGTAATTGTTTATAGGTTCTAACACAAAGCGTTGTTGGAATAAGTGGAACGAGGATGAACTCAGAAGCGTTGAATATATTTTCGGCCAGGATACTTATGGTGACTGGACAGTCAAAAATAATCAGGTCATATTCAGCCTCAAAAAGTTTAATAATTTTACCCAGTCGCTCTTTCGGGTGTTTGAATTTATAAAAGGCCGCATCTAAATTGCGAAGGGTGAAATCGGCCGGCAGCAGGTCCAGGTTTTTATAATCAGTGCCTTTAATGCATTTATTTATCTTTTCGCCACCTTTAATAAACCCTTTTGCACCGAACTTCAGTTTGGGTTTGACCCGAAAATAATAGGTTGAGGAACTTTGGGGATCAAGGTCACAAAGAAGGGTTTTAGCACCTGCCTGCGCCGCCAGATAGGACAGGTTTACTGCCGTTGCGGTCTTGCCCACGCCTCCTTTATTACTGTATATTGCCAATGTTGTCATGGAATAATCCCTTTCTGTTTTGACGCGAAAAGTTCTTTAAATGCTCTTTTATTCAAAGGCGAGGCATAGTCTGTAAACGTTTTAGCAAATGCATCCTTAATGATCTGCTTTTCTCTATCCAAGATTCCGATCAGGCTGCCGATTGCCACAAGTACTTTTTTATGTTGCTGTCCGGTTGCGGGAAGTTCTTCGGCAATGTTAAGCAGGTATTTTTCCTGAACACACAGGTCATTAAAATCTCCTAAATTGTCTTGCAGTGTTTTCAATTGGGCAATTAAAATTTTAATTTTTTTTCTTGGAAACAAACTGGAGAAAAACTCCATCAAATATCTTAGTTTCTTGCATGCAATTCTAAGTGCATGCAATTTCTCATCCTCGGTGTCATCAAGGATCCGGCTGCCATTTTTAACGATGCGCCGGTATTGCTTAAAGATTCTTTTTCGCGCTAAGGAAATTACGGGCACGTCAGCATTAGATGTCAACGGTGGATTTTGCACGGGCTCATCTAAGAAGGCTTCCCAATCCTGCATGATTTGTGCGTACTTTTTAGACTTTAAACCGCGAATAACTTTTTGCAGGGCCTTTGATCTATTTTTCCGCAAATAATCAAACAGAGGATCAATGTCATCACGCAAAACAGGTGGGAGCATCGCTTTAAAGACGTCTTCCTTGAGGAGATAGACATCTAAATCGCGCAACTGATTGGAGAATTTGCCCACAACGGAAAAATCCTTTTTAAATTGGCGAGTCGTATTTTGCGGAAACACAGATTTTATCTGACCCAAAGCAGAGCGGGTGCGCCGAATCGCAACTCGGAAATCATGTAAAAATTCCGTATCCAGATCCTTTTCAAGGTTGGCTTCATTAATCTTCATTATCTGCAGCAAATAACGTAAAATATTTTTAGTGGCTTCATCAGAGCGCATAGCTGGATTGAGTTTTATTTTTAATTTTGAAGAATAACTGCCCGGATTTTTGCCTGCTGCCTTGATCGCTTTAAAGTAGATATCTTCTTTTTTGCGAGCTGCAAATCCGGCTTCTTCAAGGCGTTTGATTAGATTTTGGCAGTCCTTCGAGTATCCCTTAACAGGTTGCAGCCACAAACAGGTTGCTAAAATAGAAGCGTTTTTTCCTCGTGCTGGTCTTATTTCCTCATAGACCAAACGGGCAATAGTTTTTTCATCCTGGTTTAAAATGCGATGGGTCGTTGATCGGGAGTGTAGCTCAGTAAGTTTTAAAAGTGCTCGCATTCTTAAAATTATTGATAGATATTTTTTTAATTTACTGTCGGGGAAATCCCATATGAAAACAGGTGAAAAGGTAATTTCGACGCTGTGAATAATGTTGGTTTTAAACAGTTTACGTAAAAAGAGTTTATTTCCGGACGTGTACAAAACTAATGATCTATTAAATAAACGCCAGTCAAACGTATCATAAATCGCCAGGCTCTTCAGCACGGATTGCTCTTGTTTGATCGCATAATGGTCAGCCAATGCATCGGTCAGCTGCTGTTGGTTGTACTCGTCAGGCAAACTGAATTTTAATTGATCGTGCATTTCACTCAGCCGGGTACCGCTTGGGATAATCATAAAAGACGGCTTCACCTTTCCCCTGCTGCAGTTTTTGCCATTGGCTCACATTGAATTTGATGCAGTATACGCCAGCGGTAACAATGTTATGTACCGGATTACTTTTAAGCAACATGTCAGCAAAGTCATTTAATTCAAGGTTATGCCCTAAAAGCATGATCGTTTCATGAATCTCATCCATATTTCGTGCCATTTCGAACAGATACTCTGCACTGGAACGGTACATGTTGACATCAAAGATAATATTTTGCTTGGGATAGCCTAAAGCTTTGGCAATAGCTGTGGCCGTTTTTCTGGCCCTTTTAGCTGGACTTGACAGAATAAGGTCAGGCATAATGTGTCGCTCTTTTAATTTTTTCCCCATAAATGGTGCATTCTTTTTGCCTCTTTTATTCAAAGGTCTGTCAAAGTCGTCCAGACTGAGATTTTTCCAGCTTGATTTGGCATGTCTGACAAGAATTATTGTTCTCATCTTGAACATACTCCTTTCAAGAAATAAAGTTGTGTTTACTATAATCCTATTTTAATGACACGGGTTTGTGTAACCACTTTTTCTTGTCTGCCACTCTACCACACTTTTTACATACAAATTTTGGCTCACTGACTATGGTTATAAATTTATCAAATTTTTCGGATAGATCAATTTCTTTCCACTTGCACAAGCGCTTCTCCTTTTTAGCCATTGTTTTTTCTCCTTTGAAACGAATAAAATTCTAATACCCGGCATCTTTACATGGCTTTCTGTCTAAATACAATATTAAGAGAAATCAGACAAGATCTAACTGAAAAAAACTACTAGGAAGGAATTGAGAAAAACTCTGTTTAGCACTGACAGGAAAAAAGAACAAGATTAAATTGGCTGGCTGATGAAGTCATCGCTGGAAATTTAAATTGCATTTTAACTGAATTTGTCTGGCAAAAAATAATTCATACATTATAATAATTGATTATCTGCTTTTTATCCCTATTAAGGAGTTCAGAAATGATCGATTTCTTACAACAATTCAATCCCGTAACACAGGCATTTATTGCTACTCTATTTACATGGGGTGTAACTGCTGCTGGAGCTGCACTCGTGCTCTTTTCAAAAACAATAAACCAGAAATTCATGGATTCTATGCTTGGTTTTGCTGCAGGAGTGATGATCGCTGCAAGTTTTTGGTCCTTGCTTTCACCTGGCATTGAGATGGCAGAGCAATTGGGACAGATTCCATGGCTGAGCGCAGTCATTGGATTTATGGGTGGTGGTATTTTTATGCGGGTAATCGATAAATTTTTGCCACATATTCACCCAGGCTTGAGTGTTGACAAAACAGAAGGGATTAAAACATCATGGCAACGAAGCACACTTCTTGTACTTGCCATAACCCTTCACAACATACCTGAAGGCTTAGCTGTAGGCGTGGCTTTTGGTGCTGCAGGTGCCAATCTTCCTTCTGCTTCCATTGGTGGAGCCATAGCGTTGGCAATCGGTATTGGTATCCAGAATTTCCCGGAGGGAACTGCTGTTTCTATGCCTTTGAGAAGGGAGGGGATGTCCAAAGGAAAGAGTTTCTTTATGGGGCAAGCTTCCGGTGTGGTTGAACCCATTGCTGGGGTTATCGGTGCATTATTTGTCATGAAAATACAAAATATTTTACCATACGCACTATGTTTTGCAGCTGGAGCAATGATTTTTGTAGTGGTGGAAGAACTTATCCCGGAATCTCAAGGTACATATGAGAATATTGATACAGTAACAATGGCAACAATGGTTGGTTTTTCAGTCATGATGATTCTGGATGTGGCTTTGGGATAAGTGTTAGCCTGGCACCCATTATATATACTGCAGCAGCTATTTTTAATGTTGTCTTTATTTCTTTGTCATTTAGGCGATAAACTGCTAAAAAATACTTAATCAACCATATTACAAACAAAGACACAAGGAGGTCGTCATGAATTTAATGGGTTTACAGGGAGGACAATATAAGCCTCTGTCGCAGGAACAGGTTAAAACTATACATGAAGCATCCTTAAAAATTCTGACTCACACCGGGATCACCTATGAAGCAGGGCTTGCGGAAACAATAAAAATGCTGGAAACCAATGGCGCCTCCATTGACAAGGACCAGAAACGAATCAGATTTCCAAAAGAATTGGTCACCACCCAGGTGGCCCTGGCCCCTGAAAAAGTTTTGCTCTGCGGTCAAAATCCTGAAAATGATATGAATTTAACACAGGACCGTGTCCATCTTGGAACAGGCGGTGCTGCCATCAAGATCCTGGATCCAGATACGGGCAAAATACGTTCCACCACCCTGGATGACCTGTACAAGGTCTCCCGCCTGGTAGACCAGCTTTCCAATATTCATTTTCTGGTTCGGCCCTGTATTCCAACGGATATTGATGAAAAAGACTATGACATCAATATGTTTTATACCTGCCTGGCCGCATCAGGCAAGCATGTTATGTCTGGAGTCAACGATGAAGAGGGCCTCCACAGGGTAATCCAATTGGCAGCCATGATCCTGGGTGGAAAGGACAAGCTCAAAAAAAGACCCATCATCTCGATTACTGCATGTTTTGCCATAAGTCCCCTTAAACTTTGTACCCAGTCCACCCGGATCATGCAGGAAGCCATCCGTAATTTTATCCCCGTGGCATTGTCCAGTGCACCCATGGCAGGTTCCACATCCCCTTTAACCATGGCTGGCACCCTGGCCCAGCTCCATGCCGAGCAATTGGCCGGTATCACCATCTGCCAATTGACAAATCCAGGGGCTCCTCTGCTCTATGGAGGAATTCCAGGCATGGCAAATCTCAAAACAATGGGATATTCAGGCGGGGCTGTGGAGTTCGGAATGATGAATGCAGCCATCCACCAGTTATCCAATTATATTAAAGTCCCCAATTATAATTCATCCGGTCTTTCCGACTCAAAACTACCAGATGCCCAGGCAGGGTATGAAAAAGCCTTTACATCTGTTCTGGCATCCATGGGCGGTTCCAATTATATCCACCACGCTGCCGGCATGCTGGAATCAATGCTCACCATTGCCCATGAACAATTTGTCATTGATGACGAAATCATTGGAAATTGCTGCAAGGTGCTTAAAGGGATTGAGGTGGATGAAGAACACCTGGCTCTGGAGGTGATTGATTCAGTAGGTCCTGGCGGCGATTTCATGACTTCTCCACACACCATGGCCCACTTGAGAACGGAATACTATAACGGCAATGGCCTAACCGATAGAAAAAGCCGTGATAAATGGGAAGCAGCAGACAGTCTTGATACCAGACAAAGAGCACTTGCCATAGCCAAAAAATTGCTTGAAACGCCTCAACCATCTTATATCCCGGAAAAGATTGATAAGGCCATACGAAAAAAATTCAATATTTTATTATAGTGGAGTACCTGATATGTGCGGTATAGTTGTCTATTACGGGGATGCAGGAAACAGGCTGACCCGTATTTTGACCGGAATGTGGGCCATCATTTACAGAGCGCCTGACAGCACGGGTATCGGCCTGATTGGAAGCGATCTTGAGTCCCTCAAAATCCGGCGGGAACTGGGATCTGTCGACAATCTAATCGACCGGCTCCTGGATTCCCCTGTGTTTGATGAAGATGAGCTCAGAGTCATATCAATCATGGATGATGCCTTTCACAACTATTCGGATTTTGTTGCTGAAAGCCAGAAAAAACTCCTTGCCTTTGAGGGTTTTTTATCTCAGGAGCTGCAACAAGGCTCCGTGGAAAAGCTATCATTCCTGAGGTGGTCTGACTTGACAGACACACAAAATGTCTTGCAGGTGGAACCGGGAACAGCAGGTAATCCTGAAATCCAGGAAACCTTTAAAATTGATTCCCCCAAAACGTTTAAGGCCACCATCGACCGACTGGTTATGGACTTTGACCTTCCCCTGGCTGTCGTGGAAAAACTTCTGCGCATGGAATTTGAAACCCAGGCCCGAATCAAACAGAAAACCGGATCGGCACCAATTGAAAAAAATGACCTTTTACATGAATTCAAACAGCTTTTTGACAAATATGCCTTTGATGAAGCCCCATTCCAGCCGGTTCGGACAGCCTATCGACCCGGGTATAAAAATCCCTATGCCAGAAAATATGTCTGGCAATATCTCAGGGATGTGGTGGTAACCCTGCCGTCGGATTATACCACAGACGGCATTGCAAACCTGTTCAGAAGCATTGACAGTTTCATGGTAGCAAACAGGATCCATACCCCTGAAATGGATGACAGGATCCAACTCGTCTTTGAATCTTTCTGGAACATGAAAAAGATCACACCTCCGGGGCACTGGCGGACGCTGTATCGGGTCGAAAAAACTTACAATGTATACGGAATTGCAGCTGCTTCTGCCATGGCCTATTTTCAGACAGAGGTCTACATGAAAAACAGTGTGGAAACCGTTGAGACAAACTATCTGCCGCAAGGTCATATCCCGGGTCCCACACATCCTCTGCTGCTTAAATATATGGTTCAGCCGGTGATTGGTCAGGGCAGATGGGCTATGCAATCGTCTATTTCCGTTCGTAATGCCCACCCTTTTGTGGATGAGAAAAAATTAAGGGCAGTGGTATTAAACGGACAATTCAGTTCTGATATTGAATCCAGGATCAAAAAGTATTTGACCCAGGTGGCAATGATCAACCTGAGAAGCAATAACTCAACTGAATTGTTTGCCATGCTCTGGGGACATTATTTTGACACGGCTTATATGGAAAACAAGCGGTACAAAACAATTGAACAGCAACACCATCTTGGTCTTGAGGATATATCCATGTGCAGCCAGTCCATTGATTATGGTATTTTCAAAACCCTGGGCAACAAGACAATACATGATATTGATGAAATGGCATTTATCAAGGCAATGGAAGCCATGATCAAGTCCGGAGGACAGTTTGCCGTTTCCGGGATCAGCATGGTATCCCCTGACCGACTCTTTATTGCAACCCATAAACGGCCCGTGTATATTGTTAAACGACTGGATACGTCGGATTTCATGGTGGTGTCGGATATCAATGCTGCCCTGGGACTTTTCCCCCAGACCCTGATCCAGTCTATCAGCATAAAACTGCGAAAACTGATGAAAGAATATTCAAAAAAATCTGTGATTGTTGAGCCTGATTTTTTTGATGACGATTCTGACACTCGGGAAGCCTGGTTCAGACGGGAAAAAATGTCCCTTTTGAAACCTTTTCTGGTGACTATCTATGCCCTTGACCAGAAACAGATATTTGCAAAAATCCAAACCAGCGCCTTGACCGACAATGTTTTACGAGAACTTACCATCAGAGATTTTTCAGGAAAAATCAGAACCGATATAAAATCCGAGCAGACCTATCTGACCCCCATTACTTTTCAAAAGGATTTCGGCAGGACCTTTTATGAGGAACATTTATTGGAAATACCCGGCCTGATCACGGATATACTGAGCCGATACACCTGCCCAAACCTTAATATACCAAAGTTTGACATTAAGAAGCGCCTGCTGGAAAGGCGATTTGGAGCCAAGCTTGGTTCTTTGAACCGGATTATTCTTATCAGTACGGGTTTCAGCTACCTTCTGGCAGAGATCGTTGAAAAAACCATGGAACAGTTTTTTACCGGGATCAATATCATTGTGGATAGTCCCCTGGACATTGATAATGTTGAAAATTCCATTAATCCAGACAGGGATCTTGTGGTCATGATCTCCTGGTCCGGCACCACCTCGGATATGATTGATTTTGCATCCCTGCTTCTTAAAAAAAATATCCTCATGGTGGGGATTACTGAAAAACCGTTTTCCGACCTGGCCCTTATTGTTAGAAAAAGTGCCGGTGTCATTTCAATTCTCAGTGGGGAAGAAGTAACTGTGGCACCACTTAAAAGTGCCATATGCATACTGCTTACTCTGGATCTTTTCTGCCTTTATATATCTGGGTTAACATCAGGAACAACAGAAGAAATCACCGGTCTTGTGTCAGAAATGAAACAACTCCCTGAAAAAATAGACACCTTGTTAACCGATGAAAAAGTTGTTGCCTTCTGCCAGGAGGTGACAAAACAGACCCAAAATTCCAACCTTCACTATATCATAGATGCCCTCCATGATGTCGGATCTTCAAAAATGGGGAAATTAAACCTTGAACTGAACGCCTGGACATCCATGGGAAATGCCATTGACTATTCCGAACTGGATGAATTTATTCAGACACCCCTGGCTGACAATGACCTGATCCTTGTGAATGCCACCAATACCCGACGGTTGGACAAGGGGTTGCACTTCATGGATAGGCTTCATGAAGCCGGGAAACGCTTTTTTGCAGTAAGCTACAAAAACCGGGAAAGAACCCAGATCCAAAAATATGCAGAAAAAACAGTATTTCTGCCCAAAGTGTCTGATTTCTTCCAGCCTTTTATTGATCTTCCCTTTATGTTTCTGTTTGGATTTTATTTTGGGCTGGCCCGGGGCAGGCTTTCCGGCCAGATGCCGAGGAATATGACCAAATCTATTACTGCCGGCAGGGCAAAGGACAGCAATGACCATTCAGTCTCAGATATTCTGGATGACATGGATCTCAAAAATAAGACTTCCAAAGATTTGCCGGACAGCCTGCTGTCACGGGCAGACACGCCTTGCTGGATCAGCCTGGCCCGTAATGACCTGGAACAGCAGTATTATACGGATTTAATAAAGCTGTGTGGCGCCTTCCATGATTCTGATCCCTTTTCAACCATTTTCTCAACTCAGGCTGGTGACGGGTTAGAAACCGTTTCAAAATTCATATTTAAATATCTGGAGCAAGACGGGATTATCATATTTGTGCCCATGGACAAACAAGCTGAAGCCGGGTGCCGGAATTTTATCCGGTTGTGGGAACGATTTTTTGATACCCCCCTACAGGTGGAATTCCCTGAAAAATTAAAAGGGGTCAGTACAGAGGACAGCCTGGTAGTAGCTGTGGCCTCGAAACCGCCGGATGGAAATGCATTGTCAATGGTATCCCGGCATTCCCATGAAAACCTGCTCTGGATTGGTCCTGACAACGGGGAAAAAGTGTACCAGGCATTTTCAGGATCTTTTGGTACCTATTTTTTTCGAGATCTGGTTTTATCCTGTCAACACGAACATGTTTATTTTGCACTTTCCCTGTTTTTTTCAAAAGTAATATTCTATAAGTTCCCCAACCGATCCAGGCGGCTCAATGATCATTTTAAATTTTTTTTGCCAGCTGTAATCACCACCCTCAACGATGAAGAGCTGAGACAGACCATCCAAACGGCAATAAATGAAAATCAGACCTATAAAAAAAGACTTTTTATCACCAGTATGAGAGGAAGTTGCATTTCCTGGAAACATGGATTCCGCACCCATAAAGCCCAGAAGTTTGTGAGTGAAACATTTGGTGTCAGCGCATATTCCCACCTGGTTATGGTGGATTCCCTGGTGGAAAAAAAATATGTGAAGCTGGAACCACGGCATACAATGATAAGCCACTATTCTGAGAAGAAAGTCTTGGCATGGGAAAACCGATACCTGGGAGGAGCCACTGTGGATACCTTTCTGCAGGAATTATCCATGCCCTTTCAAGCAGATTCGGTTCTGCCTTTTATATTTAAAAATGAATGGTATCTGCCCGTGTTAAAACCGGGATATGACAAAGACCAGGACTGCCTTGTGATTATTGATGGCACCAGTGAAACACATTTTGATTCAGCCCTGGATGAACTGGCCACCTTTGGTAGCCGATATGCACGGCTTGTTGTTATCACCCAGAAAGGATTTTCACTTGATACAAAGCTATCAGCCCTGAAAAAATATCCCTTAAGCCATGTCATACTTATCCCGGGAATAACAACACCAGATGGCAATGCAGGAGTGATATCTGATTATATTCTTCCTGTGGTAATAAATATTATTTGCTCTGCCATGAAATTCCTTGATCAATAATTTAATTTGGCAGAATATCCTCTGAATTTCTTTTGATGTTATATCGGTAAACCTGAACAGTATCTACTTTTTTCAGTTTAACAGATTTCACTCAGGCCGTGCAGAGATCAGCTGGATTCAGATGCTTGTCCATCTCATACTCAATTTCATCTGGTTTAGGCTCAACCACATGGTCCTTAAGCAGAGTTTTTGCTTTTTCATTGCATCTGGTAAAAAGGTCCTTTTCCCCTTTTTGTTCCCAGGATTCAAACCTGGCCCTGTCCATCAGTACCGGCAGGCAATGTGCCGTCTTGAAATGTGTGAAGGTGTGGGGATCAGTCAAAAACATGGAACCATCAGGGCCTTTTGCCACCCTGTCAATCACATCAAGGGCCAGTGTTTCATCATTTACAGCAAGGCCCTGTACAAAAAACTTGCTCATGGCTACCAGCTCGTCAGCCATGGTCAGCATCTCCAAAGAAGAGGTGTGGCCTGATTCAATGTATCCCACGTCATGGATAACATTACACCTTGAAAGCATGGCTGTTATGATGGAGAGCATGCCTTCCGCTCCTGCCTGTGCATCAATGGTTTTGGAGTCAGTCGCACCGGCAAAGGACCAGATAGGGATACCGTATATTTCATCCCGCATGTCTGCAAAGGCGGACTGGGTCAGGCTCCATTCGGTACAGCCGTAAGAGACCACTGTATCTTTCATATCAAGAACGCTGACATTGGGGGCAAATAAAAAGGGTGAACCTTTTCCTGCCAGCTGATGGATAACAAGACCCACCAGATTTTCAGCAATACCAAGAGCCATGGAACCCGCCAGAGTCACAGGGCCGCCTCCACCGGCATTACAACCAGAAGGAAGACAGATGGGTATCTTTTTTTGGGAACAGAAAACAAGTTTTTCCATGACGTTCTTTGGAAAATACAAAGGGCTGATGGCTTCAGAATAATTAAACAGAAAAGGTTTCTGCTGAAGCTTTTCCTCACCACCGGCAATTGTACAGGCAATGTCGTATATCTGTTTGATGTCTTTGCCGCTGTCTGCAATGAAACATATGGGTTTATTACTGTTTTTCACCATTTCGGCAAACACATTCACATATATATCCTCTATTGGAACATCCTCTGGATTACCCATGGACATGGAAAAATCCATATTAGGCAGCGCATCAACCAGTTTTGCGAAATTTCCTATATCCTGCAGAACAGTTCTCCGTCTCTTTCCTGTCTCCACATCAATGGTAAAGATGGTATCAGAACCAGTTCCGAAAAAGAAATTTTCATCTTTCAGGGGCATGGTTAAATTACCGAGTTGATCATATATATCTATCTGTTTCGGGGCTGATGCAATGGCATCTTCTGCCAGGCAAGCGGGCATGGTTAGCCAGTCGTCGTTTTCGACCCGGCATCCATGATCAGCCAGCATCTCCAGCACTTGAGGGTCTCCCATCCTGAAGCCGGTATTACCAAGAATCTTCAGTGCGGCGTCATGAATTGCCATGGCCTGCTGTTTGTTGAAAACTTTGAGTCTGGGTGCAAATGTTGGAATATCTTTAAATTTCATCTGTCCTCCTTAATAATATAACCCTAGCAGCTATTTTGAATATTCGATAAGTGCATCTGTTTTATCTGTTTTTTCCCAGGTGAATTCGGGTTCATTCCGACCGAAATGACCATAAGAAGATGTCTTTTGATAAATGGGACGAAGCAGGTCAAGATCTTGAATAATGGCTTTTATTAATATTGTTCAAGTATTTCATTAGAAATATTTTGCTGTTTTTTTCCCACCATTGCAAAGTAGTTCAGTGGTGTTCCATCCAGGCAAAGTCTGTGCTGGTATCTTTTTTTATCCACAATCTCTAAAACGCCTTCGTCCGATAGTTGATCAATGAGCCGGAAAAAACCAGAAGGATGATCCTGCTGTAAAAATTCATCCTTTATATTGTATGACAGCCATCCCTGTTCAGAGATCAGATTAAAAGCACTTGCAAAGGCAAGGGCCGGAATATCGTCGAATCCAAGAGACGCAACAATGGAAAGGCAGTTGGGTTTCTTTCCAGTAATTTCGCTTTCCACATGATCAGGAAGCTGTGTCAAATCCTCCACATAATAGGATTCATAGACTCCGGGCCTGTCCCTCATGGCAGCCTCAGCAGCCTCCTCAATGATATCCACGCCAATAACCGTATTCACTCCCATTTCCACAAACTCCTCCCCGACCATACCATTACCTGCGCCCACATCAAGGACAACCAGATCCTCAGGGGCAAAGGATAATTTATTGAGATTCTCCTTTAACAGGGAGCAGACCACATAGGGAGAGTCACATTTCAAGGTGTCGTAAAAAAGATGTTCATATAGTCCGGGAATCTTGTAGATCTCATCATAATCATGGGTGATAAATTCTTTTGTTTTTCCTTTGTAGGTCACCAAGACCTTCTCTTTGCCCTGATCTGCGTTGTCTACATCAGAAAAAACTATGGAAAATTCTTGTTTACTCATTGTAAAATCTCCTGGCGCTAATTTTGACATTAGCATGTTAAGTCTATATTAATTAAAAACTTGTTTACAGCAAAATTACGTTTTCGGTATTTTTCTGTAAGAATATTTCTTATAGAAAATATTTTAATATGAACATATCGTTGTGATCTTATTTTGTCAACCTTTAAAAAAAGATCACGTGGTGGGTGGATAGTTGCTGACTTAGATATCTAAGACTATGAAATTTTTGTAAAAATTTTAGGGGGGCAGTTATAAAAAGGAGGCGGCCTACAGTTTTAAACAGGCCATTTTTTTATCTGATTGTAAAATGACTTTATATTTCAGAGGGTGGGGTGACACCTTCTTGGGGATACAGTATATGGGTTGGCAGTTGTTTGTCTTGACCAAGCATGTCAACCAGTATTTCAAGTCCCCAGAGAATCATGGAAACCTCTTCTGTTTTCATATCTTCAAGCTTTTTGATAAACCTGTGATGGATGGGGGTGGGAGCCTTTTTAATAAACTCGAGACCATTTTTTGTTATTTCCACGTGAACCTGTCTTCTATCCTGGCTGATCCTCACACGTTGAACCAGCTTCCTGGATTCCAGCCGATCTATGATTCCGGTAACCGTGCTGTTGTTGAGAAATACAATCGTAGTAAGTGCCCCGATGGCTATAGGGCCATGGCTTGCCACCTCCTTGAGACAGATAAGCTGTGGAAGAGTAATCTTGTAATTTTCCTGAAGATGCTTGGAGTGTTTGGCCATCTCCTGAATAATCTGCCTGATACGCATCATTATCTGCATGCTAACGTTTTCTTCCATGTTTTGATACCCTTTATAAATTTATACATTTTGAGCCTCTTGCAGAAAAAAAATTATTTTATAATTTTTAGAATCCGCAAGCATTAACAATTAATAAAAAGCTGCTAATATGTGGTATGTTTCAGTGGTTTAATCACAAAAAAACAACTGAAACAGAAAAGCTGTTTTATGAGGAAATTATCACAGATTTGGTTTGAAGTACAAGAAGTTCTTTTAAATCCAAAGTGCCAGACGGTATAATTTTGTGGCATGAACTTGGCCAGGACACTCATGATGGTGAACAAAAAGGCGGCCAAAAGCAAGAGAACTGGTCCTGCAACCCTGAGTTCCATATTAATTATCCGCAATCTGGAAGGTAGTAGTATCATGCGCTTTACTTGTTTCCCGGCAAAGAAATTGAGAAAAACTCTGTTTAGCACTGACAGAAAAAAAGAACCCTGTGGATTTTTTGTTCACCGATTGGATTTAAGTTGCTGCCACTACTGGATGATGAAGTCTCGCCTTCCCTGGTGCAGATCAGATGAGCTGTTTGTTCGATAAAGTGTACAGCAGTGAAATTTGACTCAATGGCATTGCAGCCCAAGCCAGGCAAGATTTTGATCGATTTAGAAAATTGAAAATATTTTGATAAATCGCTATTTGTGCGGAAATGCCAATCCTGGCATTTCCGCACAAATAGCGAACCAGAGGGGGAACTTTAAAAATCTTTTCGCTGTTCAAACAAATTTATTCCAGAAAGCTGTAGATCTCATTTGACCTTTCCCGGATCTGTTCGATACCTGTCTGTTCTGTTAATGATGTATTTAGGAAAATGGGCGGTTGAGCAGTTTGATTGTGATCTTTCCCAATGGAATTTAAAAGGAGATATCCGGCTTTACAACTTCCACAGGAAAAACTTGAAAGCCATCAAGAAGAAATAAAATCTAGAACACGATAAAAATTGAATCTGATTTTAATCTGATTTTAATCTGACTTGTTTCCAGAAACACTGATTTTATACGTCTTCGCTTTTAATTTCAGAAGAGAGGGAATGGGCTTATAGACATAATGTTCACCCTTGTTAAAGAAATTTTTCAGTCGAAAAACAAAAATATTTTTTACCAAAAATGCTCAAGGTTACAGCTGATATCTTTGACATTTGAAGGCCAGGTCGAGGTTATGAATTGAATAATAATACTTAACTTTGATTTAATGAGTTCTCCAACCAAATTTTATTAAAATTTGTTAAAACCACGACCTCTCCCGCTGGAGACTCTGGTTCAATTCCCAGGTCGGACCACCATCGACTTCAAAGGATTTCATCATAGCCGATCATAGAACAATCCGGCTTTTTGGCATGCTTTCAAAAAAGGTGCTTTAAGAAAATTATCATCGACCCAGGGTTCATTTTTAGCTGTTTTGAGTTTTCCCGCCAAATATTGAAATGGTGACAATCCATAATTCTGGGACTCGTCTACGACCTCTCTGATCCAGCCCTTACCATCGTTTTCTCCGCAACACTTGGCCTTATACCGTTCTTCAATGCCATAGACATCATTCCAGGTGTTGATTTGTTCTTTTATTTCATCCGGGCCTGCTGATATGCCAATTTCTTCGGGTTTAATGGACGTCCAGTCTGCACAGCTTAAATCAATTTTCAGTTCAATCCAATGGGGGTGTGTTGAATAGGGATAAAATGCTTTCCGGTTGCCGTTGGTGGCATTCAGCAACCTAATCCCCCAGTTTTTCATCCAACTCTTCAAGCAATTGCTTTTTATTTTCTCCGTTTTCAAACCTGCGTTTCAGATCATCCAGAATTTGATGGGCAAATCCGCCAATGGTTTCTTTTTTGCCAAAGGTCTTCAGGGTAACCTTGTTGATGGAGGCCCCAAGGGTATTGTAATCCGGCCGTGTGACATTGACGTTTCCATCTTTTTTCTCAAACACCAGAACTTTTTCAGGTCGGCTGTCTGAGATCAGAAAAGGGGTATGGGTGGTGATCAGCATTTCTCTGAAAATTTTCCCGGGGGCATGAGCAAAACACTGGCGCAACCGGGAGATCAATTTTGACCGCCAGTCCGGGTTAAAATGGGTTTCCGGCTCATCCAGCAAAAACAGGCTGTTGGTATTTTTATACAGCAGGCAAAGCCCCAGGCTATGCAGGAACTGGTGTTCGCCGTCAGACAGGGATTTTGCATACAGAGTATCTTTTACCCCGTTTTTCACCAGCACCAGATCCTTAAACCGCATGACCCGTTCATCTGACGGCAGAGTAGTGAAAAGTTGGCATTGGTTGAAAATATCCGGTATCAAATGCAATGGTCCTTGATTTTGTGCAAGCTGATTCAAATACACATTCACTGGGGTTTACAACACATCTGAATTCGTGCCCGTCTTGTGAACTTCCCAGAATTTTTATTGGAATTTCACAAAGATCATTGCAGGTTACTCTCACTGGAGATTCTAAAACATTATCGGGAAGCACTGCTTTTTCAGACGGCGGTGCTATAACATACACAGCCGTTTCCTCAAGTATTGAGCCGTCGCTATCATGATAAGCCTGGTCAGCTGTTATCAATTTCATGTCAATCCCCAGTGCTTGGTGTCCTTCCGGCAAAGGTGCACAGTTTGATTTTTTTTTACATAGCCAGCCATCAAAAACGTGATAGAAATAGAAATTCAGAACAACTATCGTGATAAGCATAGGAGTCTTCGGGCAGTAACTCAAAACTGCCCGAAGGGACTGTCTTTAACCTGGAGATGTTCCATAGTTCCAAGGCATATACGCTTCAGGGGATTTTTGAAGGTCTTTTAAATTTTTGAATAGCCATGTCAGGTAATCCAGCGGATTAACCCCGCCCAGCTGACATGTGTGTATCAGGCTCATGAACAGATCCCCCACATGTGCTCCGTGCTGGGTTCGATAAAACATCGAATTTTTTCGATGGAGTATGGCAGTCTTCAAAATCCGTTCACAAAGGTTGTTATCCAGCGGGGCACCGGCGATTTGTAAAAAACCAGTCAATTTCTTCCAATGGTTGAGCATATAGTTGATGGCCTGACCGAGGCCTGAGTTAGGTTCGACAATTTTTTTATCAATCTGCTTTTGACACCAGGCGTGAAGCTCTGTCATAATCGGTTTGCTGTGCTCCTGATGATAAGACAGCCTTTCCTGAGCGGTCAGTCCTTGCTCCTTTGTAATGGCATCATGATGATACACAGTTCCCAACTGCTCGATGACATAGGCACAGTCCTCCGGGAAGCGATCCACAAGCTCGGCAAACTTCCGGCGGGCGTGAGAAATGCAATTGGTCATAATTGTTTCAAATTCTTTTGATGCATTCCGGCTTAAGGCATCACACATCTGGATAGGCGGGGCAAGTCCGGTTTCCCTGTTTTTCAGAAGTTCGGTCAGATTTTCACCGGCATGCTTGTTACCCGTCATAAAGAGTACAACCTGATGTTCCATGGATTTGCTGACAATACCCGTGGTAAAAATACCTTTGCGTTTACTGTCAGGATCCTGTTCTTTTAAAAATGAAAGGATTTTCATTGTGGTGTCATCATTATGAATGAGCTGGCCTTGTGCTGCAAAATTTATGAGACTGTCATACAAAGGAGCCAGGCTCAATGCCGAAGCATTTAAAATGTCCCATTGAGTTGATGTTGATATCGGGGTTCCCAGGTTCCCCTGTAATTTTTCTATCCTGTAAAGAGGAAAGCCGCAGCCGTATTTCAAAACGGCCAGCATGGCTGCTGCAGAATCATCATATTTTTTATTACTGACATCATCAGGGAGATCTGGTGTATAAATTTCCCCGCAAAGATTACAGCGCAGTCTTGTTCGCTCATAGACAGTGGCCTTTAATGGAGCATTGCCTTTAATATGGACAAAGACAGAAGGCAGCGCTATCTCATAAACTTTACCTTTTTCACACCCAGGACATAAATTGCCGGGGGTGAGGGTGGGATGATTGATAGAAACACGGTCGGCACCCTTGTAGTCATCTGCTGAGTTCCTGCCATGACCCTTGTTTTTGTCTGGTTTGGTTCGCTCCCTGGGTTTATTTTTCTTTTTTAACAGGTTCTTTGCGGTTTCAGTTGGTGCTCCAAACAGATATTTGCATAGCCGGCCAATGGAGGTGTCTTTTTCCGCCAAAGCCTGGCTGAGACATTCCACTGTTTCTGTCAGAGCCTGTAAAAGCTCATAATCCCCATCAATAAGCTTTCGTTTTTTGATCCGCTTTTGAAGCGCTTTTAAGGCTTTGCCAGATATCACAAGACGTTTTTGTGGAGGTTTTATTGACATAAGCCCTCCTTAAATCGGCGGTCAAGGGGATACATCCAGATAGTTTTTACCGGTGCTGCATATTTTTTTTGGGTGTCCCATTTGCCCCGGCCCTGTGTTTGACCGACACAAGTCCAATTGGCTGCCTTGTAGCAGGTTCCGGCAAATCGATTTTTTTCTACAAACGTCTCCAGCAGAAGAGGGCTGTAGTTGTAGCGCTCCTGCCAGTAATATGGCAGATGACGGGCAGCACCGGATAGAATCCGGGATGCCAGGTTTTTGCTGTGTACCCAGGGAAGCAGCAAAAACCGGCTGTTGTCCACCACAAGATGAAGCTTTCTTTTTCGCTGGTCTTCGGTCCAGCCTATGAACTCATCCCGGGGGGCAACCCGCCAGGCTGACGCAGAAAAACCCAGCAGCACCACCCTTTGATCTCCTGCATAAACAAAAAACCGCATCTGTGCACCGCCCATTCTGCGGTGACCCAGGTAATGATATCGATCCATGAGCTCATTATATAAGGGCGCAGTTTTTGGGCTGACTGGCTCAAGGACTATTTTCACCTGACCGGCTTTAAGAAAAATATCATCCTTTGGCTCCCCCATGGCAGTGCGTTTGATTGGTTTAACAGCACCTGACCGGGTCTTTGGTGCCGGCAACCGGATAAGACCGTTCCTGTAAAGCCGGAGCATCGCCACCCGGCAGCTCATCTCTTTTAAACCGCCATCAGGTTTGCGCCAGTCCACATGACGGCAAAACAGTCTTGATAATTTAACCCGGTTAATACCCGCATAATTATCAACCTGATACTGGATCCAGTCAAGATCTGACTGGGTAAACTCTCTGGCACATATCTGCATAAAATCTCCTGTAAATAAGTTTGGCAGATCTTATAGCAGAAAAATTTCACCGTGGCCAGCTTTTTTTTAAGTGAATGAAAAGTTTTTTTGGATGCTGCGGAACTCTTCCGGACCCTTTGTTAATGGATATATATTCCAGATCAGTTCCTGAAGCTGTAATGCTTCAAGACGTCTGACAGAACTCCCATTGAGATGAAACCCCCATACGAATCGTCCCTTTGAAAGACGTTTATGGCAAAGCCAGAATCCCTGACCATCATAACAAAGTATCCGCAATGCTTTGTGGGATTTGTTGATAAAAATAAACAGTGCACCTGAAAAGGGATCAGCCTTGAGATGCCGTCTGCAAACAGCAGCCAAGCCATCAATGCCTTTCCTGAAATCAACCGGGGTGACTGCCACCAGTATCTGCATATGCGGCGTAATCTGAATCATGACAAAAAAGCACCTATCATCATGCGGATATCCGGCAACTGGCCATTGCCCGAAAAGCGCAGCCTACTACCGTCAAAACGGTCACATTCCAGGTGCCACTGACTGGAAAGCTCCCTGATGTCCAATTGCATGAATTCTGATTGCACTACTGGTTCTCTTGGAACACGCTTTTTTAAATCAGTATAAGAAAGCCCCAGATTTTTTGATACCCGGGCAATCCCATGAACCGGGCAGAGTTCAACAGCTGCTTTCCATAGCCGTTTTGGGATCGGTTCCCGCCTGCTGATTCGGTTGCTACGCCATTGACTGAATTGTTCCAGGATATCCTGCAGTGATGGTTTGTGGTCGACAGGCTGTTACGGAACTAAACAAAATTATAACTATCTGAAATAATGTAAAATATTTAAACTATCTATTGCTTTTTATTGTGGCAAATGCTATAGATTCTCTAACTATTTATGGAGAATTTTATGCCCAGATTTAAAACCGGTGAATCAAGAAATCAAATGGTATTATTTCCTGAAACCATTAATGATTATATTCCAGAAAGCCATTTAGCAAAACTTGTGTTATCAATCGTTTCAAACCTGAATATAGATACAATTATTTCTAAATTTAGCGATGTAGGGCAAAGAGCATTTTCCCCAAGAACATTACTTTCAATTCTTTTTTATGGGTATTCGGTTGGGATAAGGAGTTCACGCAAACTATCAAAGGCGTGTGAAGAGAGAGTGGATTTCATGTATCTGACAGGAAAGCTTCACCCCAGCCATAAGACAATCAGCGAGTTTAGAAGAGAAAATTTATCAGAATTATCAAAATCGTTTCAAAAAATCATTTTAA
>CAYWGN010000009.1:0-53112 GCA_964457495.1 uncultured Desulfobacula sp. | reverse complement strand
CAGGCGGGGTAAAACTCGCTACAAAAAAAACTCGCTACATAATTGGAGATAAAATAACTCGGCAAAAATAATTATAGGCGATGTCCTGAGCATTTACCCGGATATTTATTTGACAGTGTCTTTTTGTCGAATATAGGAGGAAATGAGCTGAAAAAGAAAAACCACATTAAAAACCGCATTAAAAAATAGCATCAAATCAAAAAGGCTCTTAACGAATATCGCTAAGAGCCTTGTCTTTTATGGTGGGCCGTCAGGGAGTCGAACCCGGGACCTACTGATTAAGAGTCAGTTGCTCTACCAGTTGAGCTAACGGCCCATAAAATTAACCCGGCAAATCTAACAATCCATTCTAAAAATGTCAATAGATTTTTGAATTATGAGGGGTCAAAAATCGGTTGACCCTTTAATCACTGTTTTGATATACTCGCGTGTTTATAAACAATGAAATAATGATTTTCCAATAAAAAAGGGGTTATATATGTCTAGATCAAAATCAGAAAATCTTTTTAAAGAAGCCAGGAATTTAATTCCAGGAGGTGTAAATTCTCCGGTAAGAGCCTGTGGCTCTGTGGGAGGACAGCCAATATTCATAGAAAAGGGAAACAAAAGTAAGATTTATGATGTTGATGGAAATAAATATATTGATTACGTGCTTTCCTGGGGACCTTTAATTCTGGGTCACAGACCTGCCTGTGTTATTGATGCTTTGAAAAAGGTTCTTGAAATTGGCACAAGTTTTGGTGCACCAACGGAAATTGAAACAAAACTTGCCCGTCTTGTTATTGATATGGTGCCTTCCGTGGAAATGATAAGAATGGTAAACTCTGGTACCGAAGCAACCATGAGTGCGATCCGGCTTGCCCGGGGATATACTGGAAGGGACATGATCATCAAGTTTGACGGGTGTTATCATGGCCATGCAGATACGCTTCTTGTTGCAGCAGGATCAGGGGTTGCAACCCTGGGTATTCCAGGCAGCCCTGGTGTGCCTGAGTCGGTTATTTCCAATACTATATCTTTAAAATTTAATGATATAGAAGGGTTTGTAAAATTTATGGAAGAAAAGGGGGACAGGGTTGCCGGCGTTATTGTTGAGCCTGTTGCCGGCAATATGGGCATGGTACAGCCTGTTGATGGCTTTCTTGAAATATTGCGGGAATATACTTCAAAGTTTGAGGCAGTCTTGATCTTTGACGAAGTCATGACAGGGTTCAGGGTGGCAAAAGATTCTGCCCAGGGGTTATTTGGTATAACTCCTGATCTGTCCTGTTTTGGAAAGGTGATTGGCGGTGGTTTGCCTGTGGGTGCCTATGGTGGGAAAAAAGAAATTATGGATAAAATAGCTCCTGTGGGCACTGTGTATCAGGCCGGGACCCTTTCAGGTAATCCACTTGCAATGGCAGCCGGGATTGCAACGCTGATAGAGCTTCAAAAAAAAGGTGTATATGAAGCACTTGATAGTAAGACAGACAAGCTTATGAAAGGCCTGCAGTCTGCTGCAGATGATGCAGCAATCCCTTTTAAAACAGGTCATGTGGGATCTATGGCAGGATTCTTTTTTGCAAGCGAAGATGTTAATAATTTTGATGATGCGAAAAAATGCGATCTGGACCGGTTTGCAAAATTTTACAGGATTATGCTTGATAAAGGTGTATATCTTGCCCCTTCACAGTTTGAAGCCTGTTTTGTCTCTTATGCACATTCTGACGAGGATATTGATGAGACGATTATTGCTGCAAGACAGGCAATGGCTGCTCTTTAAATAACAATGATAAATAAGATACATTTAATTGCTGCCTGTGGGACAGGCATGGGAACCCTTGCCTGTCTTTTAAAGGAGATGGGCTATAAGGTTTCAGGTTCTGACCAGAATGTTTATCCGCCCATGAGTGATTTTTTAAAAGAAAAGGGAATTTCTCTTTTTACAGGATATGATCCTTTAAATTTAGATCACAACCCTGATCTTGTGATTATCGGCAATGCTGTAACCAGTCTGAATGTTGAAGCCCAGGCAGTATTGCAAAGGGGCATACCCTATTTATCCATGCCCCAGGCAGTAAATAAATTTATTGCAAAGGATAAAAAGATCATCCTGGTTACAGGTACACATGGAAAAACAACCACCTCTTCAATCATGGCCCATATTCTTTTTAAGGCTGGAATGGACCCTTCTTTTATGATCGGTGGTATTTTAAAGGATTTTAATTCAAGCTTTAGAATGGGAAGCGGCAAATATATGGTGATTGAAGGGGATGAATATGACACGGCTTTTTTTGATAAAGGACCGAAGTTTATGCATTATGACCCTGAAATTACAATCATGACAGGTATTGAATTTGATCATGCAGATATTTTCACAGATATTGACCATATCAAGACTGTCTTTTCGACCTTTGTTAAAAAAATAGAAAAAGACAGTCATATTATAGCGTTTGATAATAATGATAATTTAAAAGAAGTACTTGCCGCTTCTGCAGCATCTGTTGAGACCTATGGTGTTCAGGCTCAATGGTCTTTTTCTAACCATGTGCAGCAAAATTTGAAAACTTTTTTTGATGTTCAAGGTCCCGATAAAACGGTTTCCATTGAAACAAATATGGTGGGAGAGCATAATCTTTTTAATTGTCTTGCCTGTATTACTGCGGCCAATAAAATAGGAATCAGTGATAAAAATCTTATCAAGGCTTTAAAAACTTTTTCCGGTATAAAAAGACGTCAGGAGATTCGCGGCATAAAAAATGGAATCACGGTAATGGATGATTTTGCCCATCATCCCACAGCAGTCAGGGAGACCATTAAAGCAGTAAAACCCTTCTATAAAAAGGGCCGGGTAATCGCTGTTTTTGAGCCCAGGACCAACACAAGCATGCGAAGTTTTTTCCAGGACACATATCCTGATTCTTTTCTGGATGCAGACATGGTGTGTATCTGTGAACCAGGCATCAAGAAAAACATACCCCAGCAAGATAAATTTTCCACCAGACAGCTTGTGGCAGACATTGCAAAAAGGGGAATTGAGGCATATTATTTTAAAAACAGCGATGCCGTTATAAATTTTCTGGTATCAAAATTAAGACAGGATGATCTTGTTTTAATAATGTCAAATGGAGGATTTGATAATATTCATGTAAAATTGCTTGAGAAAATTGAATGAGAAAAAAAATAATACTTCGTGTTATTGGAATAGGAATATTTCATGCTGTTTTATATTTATATATTGTTCCTTTTGTGATTTATCCAAAATTTGGCAATAATGGGTTTAAATTTACTGTTGTAGTTGCCATTATTATTTCTATAGCTGTCCTTGGAACAACTTTTTTAGGAACAAAAAATAAAGGGAGAGAAAAATGAGTGGTATTGAGAAAATAGAGTGGGACCCCAAATATAGTGTTGATATTGAAGAAATAGACATTTACCAGAAAAAGATGTTTGAGTTATTCAACCAGTTGATTGATGCTGATAAATCGGAAAATGATTGTAAAGGGTGCATTAATATTATTTCTGATATAAGCGAATTTTCTAAATTGTATTTTACCACAGAAGAAAGATACTTGAGAAAAAAGGGATATCCTGATTTGGCAGCCCATGCAAGGGTCCATCGTCAATTTATTAGAAATGCCATCAGTTTGCGACGCGAGATTTCCGAAAACATGGCGAATTTGACAGATGATGTGATAATTAAATTAAGAGATTGGCTGATAAATCATATACTTGATTTAGATTCTAACTATATTCCTTTTTTAAGGATCACTAAATATATAGAAGAATCAAAACAGAAAAAATAATGCTTTTTATGCTTTTGAGAGATGATCTGCTTTTGAGAGATGATTATGGACAGCCAAGTCAATCCTATGCCGGTTAGGGAATATCATGATTCAATATACGGAATTTGAGCTTGGTAATTTATTTGAGCAACATTTTTTTTCAAACCTGGATTATTTTTTTGCCAGATCCATGGCCAAAGCCTTTGATGAAAAAGACACCATTGTTCTGGCATCCTGTGCACTGGTTTCCAAATCATTGTTTGACGGCCATATCTGTCTTGATATCAAGGCAATGTCTGAAACGATCAGGTCTGTATCAGAAACCAATAATGATTTAATTAAATTTCCTGATTTAAATTCATGGATAAATGCTTTACAAAATTCTTTAATGGTTTCAGATAATATTCAAACGCCCCTGGTTTTAGATTCCGACCACAGACTTTATTTTTCAAAATATTATGATTTTCAAAACCGATTGGCCCGAAATATTATTCAACGGGTTTTATTAAAGCCCTGTGTCATGGACGAGGCAACTATTAATGAAATGCTTGAGTTCTCTTTCACTCCAGGTGATAAATATATTAACCTTCAGGGAAAGGCTGTAAAGCATGCAATAAAAAATCATTTTACCATTGTTTCAGGTGGGCCTGGAACGGGGAAAACATATGTCACAACTATTATAAAAAAAATCTTTCTAGCCTATGCCGAAAAATACGCTCTGCCTGTTCCTAAAATAATTTGTGTTGCGCCCACGGGCAAAGCTGCATCAAAAATGGAGCAGGGGAGTACCATCCATTCAATTTTAAAGCCATTAAAAAATAGCCCTGGATTTTATTATAATAAAAATAATATGTTGCAAACAGATGTGATTATTATTGATGAAGCTTCAATGATTGATATAATATTGTTAACCCGGCTTCTGGAAGCAATTCCAATGACAGCTAAAGTGATTGTTTTAGGCGATCAATACCAATTGTCATCCATACAGGCTGGATCAGTATTCAGTGATATCTGCAAGGCAAAAGGATTATTCTCTAACCTGTTTTTTCTTGATTATAATTTTAGATCAAAAGGGAAAACAGGAATTGAAAATTTATCAAAGGCAATCAATGCCAATGATGTGCAGGGCCTTGAGGATATACTGACAAAGGGCCTTTATTCTGATGTTGTGTTTGAAAGTCTTAAGGGTAAAGCCCTGGTTGACAGCGCAGTTAATAAGTTTATTTTAAATGGATATAAACCATTTGTTAGTGCGGACACTGTTGAAGAAGCACTGAAAGAACTGGATGATTTTAAAATATTGTGTGCCCATAATTCCGGGGAATATGGAACATTACAAATTAATCATCTTTGTGAAAAGATTTTGCGGACAGAGAATAATTTTGGTATACCAGATGAGCTTAACAGGATCATTATGGTAAATACCAATGATTATAAAAAAGGCTTATTTAATGGAGATACAGGCATTGTTTTTGAGAGAAAAGAGGGGTCTAATACTTTTTTTAAAACCCTGGATAACACCATAAAACAATATCGCGCTTCAGATCTTCCCGATTCTGATACTGCCTTTGCAATAACGATCCATAAAAGCCAGGGATCTGAGTTTAATACGGTTTTAATGATACTTCCGGACAGGATTTCACCAGTTGTGACACGGCAACTGCTATACACAGGTATTACAAGGGCAAAAACAAAAGTAATTATTGTTGGAAACATAGATATTATTAAAAAAGCCATAAACCTTTCTGTAAAAAGAAACTCGGGTTTATCCTCCTGTCTGGAAAAAGAAATTTTAAGATAATGATAAATAAATACGAAAGAGAATATTTTGAAAAAAAATCAAACAATTTCTGAATTAATCTGGCAATTTTTTTGTTCTGTAAAGCTGGCAGTTTATACGCTTGTGCTTCTTGCAGCTACATCTATTATCGGAACTATTATTCTTCAGAACGGAACCCATGAACAATACTTAAGGCTGTATGGTGAAGCTCTTTACAACCTTATCAAGGTATTTAATATTGATGATATGTACCATGCATGGTGGTTCTTGAGCCTTCTTATAATCCTGTGCATTAATATAGTTGTATGTTCAATTGAAAGAATATCTGGTACCTGGAAAATTATTTTTCCCAAAAAAATTAAGTTTAACCCGGGTAGGTTCAGAAAACTAAAAAACCTTGAAACATTTACCATCAATAAAGACATCCCATCAATATCTAACGACTATGAAAGCTTTTTATCCAAAACTATTGGAAAGGTCATAAAAGAAGAGACTCAAACCGGCACCATTATGTATGCTGAAACAGGAAGATGGACTAGAATAGGCGTATATGTCGTGCATTCAAGTATCCTGTTACTATTGATTGGTGCATTGATTGGAGCGCTTTTCGGATTCAAGGCCAACATGCAGTTGGATGAGGGTGCGACATCAGATACTGCCTTTATGGTTAAAAAAAGACTGCCGGTAAATTTGGGTTTTTCTATTAGGTGTAATGATTTTGATGTAAAGTTTTATGATACAGGCGCACCTGAAGAATTCAAATCAAATTTGACCATTATTGAGAATGGCAAAGAAAGTTTTACCAGAAATATTGTTGTCAATCATCCGCTCAGATACAAAGGTATCAATATTTTTCAATCCTCCTACGGCTCAGGTAAGCCGGACAGCGCTGTTCTTGATATTATCAGGCAGTCTGATAAAAGCGTGACAAACCAAACTATTAAAATCGGAGAAGAAATTGGATTACCTGAAGATCTGGGTTTATTTAAGCTGGAAGGTTTTTTGCCACATTTTGACTTTAGGGGAAATAACCTTGGGCAGGCTTTTATAGGAAAGATAACTCAAAAAGACGGCAACAGTTTTCAAATTGCTCTTCCAACAAAATTTCCAACCTTTGATAAAATGCGTAAAGGGACATTTGCCTTTGTTGTCAAAGAATTTGAACAAAAATATTATACGGGTCTGCAGATCACAAAAGATCCTGGGGTATGGTATGTTTATTCAGGATTTATTTTAATGATCCTAGGATGCTGGGTCACTTTTTTTATGTCTCACCAGTCATTTTTTGTTGAAATAGAAAAAGCTGATGGAAATAGTTCAAAAATAAGTATTTCAGGTACTACCAATCGAAACAACCAGGGGATGAAACTTAAAATTAAAAAAATTGTAACAAAATTAAAGGATATATAATTCTTATGAACAGTTCCTTAGCATTATCTACTGCAACATTTATTTATGCCCTGGCATCTATCTTTTATATCGGATCATTTTCCTTTAAAAAGCAAATTCTTGCAAAAATTGGATTTATTGTTCTTGTGATAGGGTTTTTAGACAATACTTTAGGGATTATTTTAAGGTGGATTGAATCCTATCAGATGGGATATGGACATGCGCCTTTTGCCAATATGTATGAATCCCTGGTGTTCTTTTCATGGACGGTTGCCATCCTTTATATTTTTGTTGAAATCAAATACAAGGAAAATATTATCGGAGTGTTTGCAACGCCCCTGGTATTTCTTGCCATTGCATATGCTTCTCTTTCTCCTGATATCAGCAGCAAAATAACACCCTTAATTCCTGCACTGAAAAGCAATTGGCTCATTGCACATGTTATTGCCTGCTTTTTAGGATATGCCGGCTTTGCCGTGGCATTTGGTTTCAGCATAATGTATTTTGTAAAGCCCAAAAATCCGGATGCAAAATCTATGTTTGCAAAGCTGCCTTCATTGGATATTATTGATGAAATAACATATCAAATGGTGGTATTTGGATTCCTTTTTCTTACCATTGGTATTATTACAGGTGCTGTCTGGGCCAATTCTGCCTGGGGAACATATTGGAGCTGGGATCCTAAAGAAACCTGGTCTCTGATTACCTGGATTGTTTATGCTGTCTTTTTGCATTTAAGAATGATGAGGGGATGGTACGGCAAAAATCTTGCATGGGTATCTATTATCGGCTTTATGGCCGTTATGTTTACATATTTTGGTGTAAATTTTCTGCTCAGTGGACTTCATAGCTACGCTTAACCATGACTGCCCGTTATTAGTTTGTCTTAATTTATCTTGACAAGAAAACAAGATATTTATATAGATTAACGCAAACTATGGTCGGTGTTGCAGGACAGCTGAAAATTGCTGTTTGCAAAAAAAAAATTCAGATTAAAATCTATTCGGGTTTGATCTGGATAAAATGGTTAACGTATCATCAACATTTTAAATTGATGGAGTTTTCATGAGCGAAATAGAAAACAAAGCTGAAAATGGTTCCACGGAGAGTGCAGGGGAAGGTACTGCCGGAGAAGCAAAAGATGACAAAGGGTTAGGGCTCGGAGTCATTTTTTTTATTGTTGCATTTGTTGCATGCTTCTTATCCGGTACGCTGCTGTTTCCCAAATTGCTCTATTCAAAAAAAGAGCAGCCTTTTAACTTTGATCACGTGCTTCATGCTGATGAAGCAGGTGATTGCGAAACATGCCATTCTTTAAGGGAGGACGGTAGTTTTACCGGAATACCTAAGCTTGCTACATGTCTGGATTGCCATTCCGAAGATGTTTTAGGTGAGACAGAAGATGAAGCCACCTTCGTAGAAGAGTATGTAGTAAATGAAAAAGAAGTTCCCTGGCATGTCTATTCACGACAACCGGATAGTGTCTTTTTCTCCCATGCAGCACACACCGAGGCTGGTGGTATGGATTGCATATCATGTCATGGTCATATCGGAGAATCCACTTCTTCAAGACCATACGAAGAAAACAGGATTACAGGGTACAGTCGTGATATCTGGGGTAAAAATATCTTTGGGATTAAAAAACATTCCTGGGATCGCATGAAAATGGATGACTGCGCTGCGTGTCACAAAAAGGAAACAGGCCACCAGGGTTATTGTTTCCAGTGTCACAAATAGAAACCTAAAACACAAGAATTCAAAACTTTATAGAGGAATAATTTATGAAAGTTGACAGAAGAAGCTTCTTGGGATTGGGAATTGGCGCAGTTGCTGGGATCGCAGTTTCCCCTATGGGGATGAAACTGACAGATGATTCTTCCATCTGGACCCAGAACTGGCCATGGACTCCTGTCCCGGTTGACGGAGAAGTAACCTATGAAAGTTCGGTCTGCAGCCTTTGCCCGGGTAGTTGTGGCATCAGCATAAGGAAGATAGATGGCAGACCCGTTAAGATTGAAGGACTGGCTGAGTATCCTGTAAATTACGGTGGCGCCTGTCTCCATGGGATTGCCGGTCTTCAGTACCTGTATGACCCTGCCAGGGTAAAAACTCCATTAAAGAAAAATGGTGATAAATTTGAAGAAATATCCTGGGATGATGCCATTGCAATTATTGCAGGAAAACTTGCGGATATCAGAAAAAGCAACTCGCCTGAAAAGCTGGCCTGTATAGTAGATAAGGAACAAGGATCAGTTTCAGGGTTGTTTAAACGATTGCTTAAAACATTTGGGTCCCCCAATTTTTATACCATGCCAAGTCTTGAGTCTTATCTTGAATTGACAGCAGAAGCTTTGCATGGTGAAGGGCAAACCATTGCTTTTGATCTTGAGAATGCAAGTTTTGTGTTAAGCTTTGGAGCAGGGATCATCGAAGGTTGGGGATCACCTGTAAATTGCTTTAAAGCAAATGCATCAAGAAAAGAAAGAAAGGCAAAACTTTATCAAATTGAACCGCGTTTATCCAATACTGCTGCTAATGCAGATAAATGGATTCCAATAAAACCGGGGACCGAGGCAGATCTGGCGCTGGGTATTTGTGCTGTTATTTTGGAAAAGAAATTGTTTGACAGCACGGCAACAACAAATTTTAAAGGCGGGTTAAACAAATTTGGAGCGCTGCTTCAAAAGGATTATACCCCATCAAAAACTGCTGAAATTACCGGGGTAAAAGCATCTGATATTGAAAAAATCGCCACATTGTTTGCCAAAGCAAAAATGCCGGTTGCTGTATTTGGTAAAGGCAGAGGCGACGGAGCCCAAAGCTTAAAAGAGCTTGCAGCAGTTCATACATTGAATTGCCTGGTTGGTAATATCAATAAAAAGGGGGGTGCTTTTGTTCAGCCTAAATTCAAGTATCTTGAGTTTGCCGATGAAGTAATGGACAGCATTGCTGACAAAGGATTTGCAAAAACGAAAACCGGAAACTATGTGAATCAGCTTATTGAAAAGCTAAACGCATCTTCCCAGCCTGTTGTTGAAGCTTTGTTTGTTTATAATGCAAATCCATGTCACTCTTTGCATGACCCTAAGACTATTAAACAGGCAATAGGGAAAATTCCTTTTGTAGTGAATTTTTCTTCATTCCTTGATGAAACTGCTATGGAAGCGGATATTATTCTGCCAAGCCATACCTTTATTGAACGACTTGAAGATGTTCCCTCCAGTGCCGGGCTTGCTAAGAGTGTTGTAGGGCTTACAAAACCTGTTATTGAACCTGTATTTAACACGAAAAATCCGGGTGATGCCATTATTCTTATTGCAAAAGCATTGGAAGGAAATGTTGCTCAAAGTTTTGAATGGGAAACCTATGAAGAATGTCTTGAAGGTATGGCAGGAGAAATCTGGGATTCTTTATCAGAAGATGGTTTTGCAATCATATCCGAGGAGGTACCTTCTGAATCAGTACCAGTTAATATCTCTTTTCTTGCCAATAACCCTGCAACTGTTCAGGCCCAGGGAGATTTTGAACTCACACTGATTCCCATCGATAATATGAGATTGATCAGTGCGGGTGTTTCAGTTTCTCCATTTGCCATTAAAACAGTTTCAGATAAAGTTTTAAAAGGTAAGGATATTGTTGTGGATATTAATCCTTTAACTGCCAGGGGGTTTAAAGACGGCGATTATGCCATGCTCACGACACCAAAGGGTACAGTAACTGTTATTCTCAGCATGAACGAAGGCATTATGCCGGGAGTTATTGGAATGGTTGAAGGCCTTGGTCATACCTTTGATAATAAATACGTTTCAAATAAAGGTATTAATGTAAATGATTTAATAGGCCCGGTAATTGAATCCGGTTCAGGACTGGATGCTGCCTTTGGAATTAAAGCAAAAATTTCCAAGGCTTAAAATTCCAGATTTTAATTATGGGATAAATTGCTAAAGAGGTTCTTAATGAAACAAGAAAACAATAAAGCACATAAGTTCGGAATGGTTATTGATCTGGATAAATGCACAGGCTGTGGTTCCTGTATGGTTTCGTGCATGTCAGAAAATAATGTTCCTTTTAAGGAGGATGAATCCAATAAAAAGGATAGCATCACCTGGATGCGTGTTTATAAATTAACCAATGGTAAATCTTTTCCTGATACTGAAATCGTATATATGCCAAGGCCTTGTCAGCACTGCGGAGGGAAAGGGGATCATGGGCATTCACCCTGCGTTTCCGTCTGCCCTGCGACTGCGACAGACTATGGCTATGATACAGGGATTGTCAGCCAGATTTATACACGCTGTTTTGGATGCAGATATTGCATGGGAGCTTGTCCTTATCATGCCAGGTATTTTAACTGGTGGGATCCCGAATGGCCCGCGGGAATGGAAAATTATCTGAGTCCAAATGTATCTCCAAGAATGAGAGGGGTCGTGGAAAAATGCAGTTTATGTTACCACAGGTACCAGGCTGCAAGGGATCAGGCATATGCAGAAGGCAACAAGGATGAAATTGCTGAAGAAAATTATCAGACCGCCTGCACCACGGCTTGTCCTGCCGGCGCCATTGTATTCGGAGATCTTAATAATCCTGCTCATCAGGTTCATCAGATTGTAAAACCTGATCCTCACCCGGATCCAAGAAACAAGCATATTGTTGGAAAATCAAGAAACCCTAAAGTATTCAGACTTCTTGAAAGACTTGGTACCAATCCGAAAATTTATTATCTTTCCGAACGGGAATGGGTAAGAAAAGCCGGTGATAATTATCTGGATGGTGAATGGGATAAAATTAAGAATCATCATGGGTCTGAATCCCATGGTTAAGTGATCCAAAACCTTGATTTAGGAGTGAATAAATATGGATTCTGCATTAATACCTGAAGGTGCAAAACGCTGCTCATTTCCAAAGTTTGCAATTGGGATAGCCGTCGTTGGTGCCGTACTTCTCTGGGGCGTTTTTGCCATTGGCCTGATCTGGTGGAAAGGCCTGAACCAGACCAATATGAACGATTACTACGGGTTTGCCCTTTGGATCTGGGCTGATCTTGCGGTCATAGCTGTTGGTGGAGGCGCATTTTTTACAGGTCTCTTGAGATATATTTTTAAGATTGATGAGTTGAAAAATATCATCAACTTTGCCGTTATCATCGGTTTTATCTGCTATAGCTCAGCATTGTTAATTCTTGCCATTGATATTGGACAGCCGCTTCGGGGCTGGTTTATTTTCTGGCATGCCAATGTCCACTCAATGTTGACAGAGGTGGCCTTTTGCCTGACTGCTTATTTTGCAGTTTTGACCATTGAGTTTATCCCCAATATTCTTGAAAACAGACAAGCCAATAAAGTGCCTTTTTTTCATCATCTTGCCCATAACATGCATGGTGTCATGGCTATATTTGCTGCAACTGGTGCTTTTCTGTCCTTTTTCCATCAAGGATCCCTTGGCGGCGTTGCCGGCGTTATGTTCGCTCGTCCTTTTGCTGTCCGGGAAGGCCTTTTGATCTGGCCATGGACCTTCTTTTTGTTTACCTGGTCTGCGGCTGCCTTTGGCCCCTGTTTTACGCTTCTGGTAACAAAAATTACGGAAACGATTACACGTAAAAAACTGGTCAAAGATAATGTGGTTAATATTCTGGCTAAAATATCCGGATGGATGATTGTCACCTACATTACTGCCAAGATTATTGACACGATTTATTGGGCAATGGTAACTGCACCAAGTCTTGGATTTACCTTAAGCCATTTTTACACAAATAATAGTTTTTATGGATACTGGATACTGATTACTGAGATTGTATTATGCGGTGTTGTTCCCGGTGCTATTCTGATTACAAAATCGACCCGGGAAAATCCAACACTGCGTTTGATGGCTATTATTCTTGGTGTCATTGGTGTGTGTCTGAACAGGTGGGTCATGGTGCTTCAGATTATGGCGGTTCCCGTAATGAGTTTTGATACCTGGGCTCTTTATTTCCCAAGCTGGCAGGAAATTGCAACAACAATTCTTCCTGTTGCATATGGAATAATTCTTATTGCAGTTGCATATCGTTACCTTCCTGTATTCCCCCAGGAAAAGGAACTCAACTCGGTTAAACCGGTAACAGAGGCAGAATAAAACCTTTGCTATAAAGGAGAAAAATTATGTTTCCATTTAATTTTGAATGGGTATGGGACATGGCACACGCAATTTTCTTTGGTGGATTCTGGTATGCCATTTCCATCCTGGGTGCGGGTATGACTTATTGTATTTTAAAGGCAGCCTATGACACAATGAAGGATAGTGGAGAGTCTCATCATTAGACAGTGATTGTTAATATAAAGTTGTATACTTGAATAAAGCGCATTCCAGGACTTGTCTTATAGTTCTTGGGATGCGTTTTTGTTTTTACAAAACCATTTACTGCCCCAAGGAAAATCGCCAGTTTTTCAGGAATAAATGATCTAAAATGGCACAATTAACAGGACATATTGAACGAGTCACCTTTTCAAATGAAGAAAATGCATTTTTTGTGTGCAAACTCAAGGTAAAAGGTGAAAGGGAACTTGTGACCATTGTAGGGAATATGGTGAATCCAATCCCAGGTGAAATTGTTGAATTAAAAGGAAAATGGATCATCCATCCCAAATTTGGCAATCAGTTACAGGTTCATCAATATAAAACTCTTGTCCCTGCCACCCAGCTTGGCATTCAAAAATACCTGGGGTCAGGTCTGATTAAAGGGATCGGACCTGTTATGGCCAAACGGATTGTAAAGCAGTTTGGTACAAAGTCACTGGATATTATTGAAAACAGCATTGACAAGCTTTCTCAAGTTGAGGGTATCGGTAAAAAAAGAGTTGAGATGATTCAACAGGCCTGGGAAGAGCAAAAGGAAGTCAGATCTGTGATGTTGTTTTTGCAATCCCAGGGGGTCAGTACAGCCTATGCTGCAAAGATTTTTAAAGCTTATGGACAGGATGCCATTTATATTGTGAAGGAAAATCCTTACAGGCTTGCCCAGGATATTTTTGGCATAGGGTTCACCATAGCAGATAGTATTGCAGAAAAACTTGGCATGGAAAAGCATGCACCCCAGCGCATTGAAGCAGGACTTGAATATGTGCTGTACAAGCTTGCTGATGACGGCCATGTCTGTTATCCCTATGATGAGCTGTGTCAGAAAATTCAACAAATGCTGGAGGTAGAAAAACAGATTGTTGTAAAGGCAATTGCAGAGTCTTTTTTAGCAGGCCGGATTGTTATTGAAAATATTAATGAGAATATCAATGAAGATACAGGGGGAGGGCAAGAAAATAATAAACTTGTTTTTTTAAATAAATTTCATGTTTGTGAGACAGGAATTGTTGATAATTTTAAACGACTTAAAAATTCCTGCAAAAGTGTTAGAGAAATTGATCCAAACAAAGCCATTGAATGGGTTAAAGGGCAGATTAAGATAACACTTGCTAAAAATCAGGAAGAGGCAGTTAAAAAATCTTTGGAAGAAAAGGTCTTAATTATTACAGGCGGTCCTGGTACTGGTAAAACCACCATTATCAATGCCATTATCAAAATTTTAAAAAAAGCAGGCGCAGAAATTTTGCTTGCCGCCCCCACGGGAAGAGCTGCCAAAAAAATGAGTGAATCCACCTGGACAAGAGCTCAGACCATCCACAGGATGCTTGATTATTCCATGAAGGAAGCCGGCTTTAAAAAGAACACTAAAAATCCTTTAAAATGTGATGTGCTTATCATTGATGAAGCCTCCATGATTGACACTGTTTTAATGCATCATCTGTTAAAGGCTGTTCCCTCAAGCGCCACCCTTATTTTTGTTGGAGATGTCAATCAATTACCTTCCGTGGGTCCAGGAAATGTATTGAATGATTTGATCGTGTCCAATGCCTTCAGCGTTGTTGAGCTTGATACGATTTTTCGGCAGGCCAAAAAAAGTCTGATTGTTGTCAATGCCCACAGGATCAATAAGGGTATGTTTCCTGTGGTGGCAAATGATGATAAGAAAGGGGATTTTTATTTTGTTCAAAAACAGACCCCAGAAGAGGTTTTAAACACTATTATTGACCTGGTTCAAAACAGAATACCAGACAAATTTAAGTTTGATCCCGTGGATGACATCCAGGTTTTAACCCCCATGCACAAAGGTATTATCGGGGCTGTCAACCTGAATCATGAACTTCAGAAAATTTTGAATCCAAACAAAGTAATGATCCAAAGGGGAAACAGGGAATTTAAAATTTCAGACAAGGTGATGCAGATCCGCAATAATTATGATAAACATACCTATAATGGAGATATCGGCAAAATTATTGATATTAATTTTATTGATCAAAAAGTGCAGATTAATTTTGACGGCAGGGATGTTGAGTATGATTTTTCCTCCCTTGATGAAATTATTCATGCCTATGCGATTTCTATCCATAAATCTCAAGGTTCCGAGTATCGGGTTGTAATCATACCAGTTGTGACCCAGCACTATATCCTTTTGCAAAGAAATTTGATTTATACGGCTATAACCCGGGGCAGGAAACTGGTGGTGCTTGTGGGAACAAAAAAAGCCCTTGCCATGGCCATTAATACTGTTAAATCATTCAAACGCTATACCCGGCTCTGGCATCGCCTGAAGCAGGTATGAGAAAAATTTTCCAGGTTTTTGGTGAGACACTATTTATTTAAGTTCTTCTTTGGTGGTGTCTTTTTTCCGGCTATGATCCAGACAACAGCCCAGACAAGAATAACAGGTACAATTCCATAGGAAATATAAGAAATAAGATTTCCATTCCATGGCTTCAGGTAAAGGGCCATGGCTATGGGGTGAATAAGGGAGAGTACAATACTGAGTCTAATTTTTGCAGGAAGTTTTTTCAGCATTTTTGCAGAAGATGTTTTTTTGCCGGGTTCACCCTTAAAAAATCTTGGCAAAATTAAGATACCGGTAATCAGCAGCACTAAAACAAGAATTTCACTTACCCCGGTCAAGAGTTACTCCCTTTATAATTTATCGTGATTTAAATTACAGGTTTATTTCAAATATTGCTCAATTTGTCAATTAGATTTAAATGAAAGACAAACTCAGCCAGGCCTGGAGCAGTGTTCAAATTTTTTTTAACCCAGTGTCGTTACATTATTGCACCTGTTTTGTTTGTTTTGTTGGAAGAGTAATATTGACTTTTAGTTTACTATTACATATTACCCACTATTTGATAATAAAGCTGTATTCACCTTCAACATGAAGGTAGGAACAGGTATGAGGAACAGGACGTGATTGCAGACGGGTCAGACTTATTTTATTGCGTTTTTATCAATAAATCTACAAAAAATATGCAATAATGCAAGACCCCACTTATGGAGAAAAAATATTGAAATACTGGCCAGCAAAAAAAGCAGCACAAATTGAAAAACTTATCACACAGCATGCCCACAAGGGTGAATATGCTGTTTTTGACGCAGATAACACCATCTGGCATAAGGATCTTGAAGAAAGCCTTTTGCCCTATTTGGAAAACAAAGGTATTTTAACCAGACAGACCATTGACCCATCCCTTCATATAATACCCTTTCATCCTGATGATACACTGGTTTCCTATGGATTTAAACTTTATAATATTGATCACAAAATTGGATATCCATGGTTTGCTCAAATCTTTTCAGGCTTCACACTTACTCAACTCAAAGAACAGGTGGATGAACTTTTTGCACTAAATGGGAGAATGATACCCTGCAAACGCTGGAAAAATGATCAATTGGTTGATTCTGCTGTCAGGTCACCCCGTATTTATCCAGCCCAGCGAGAATTGATCAATACCCTGCAGGCAAATGGCATTGAAGTTTATATTATAACTGCTGCTCTTGAAGAATTGACAAGAATGATCGTTTCTGATCCAAAGTATGGATTTAATGTGAAGCCTGAAAATGTAATCGGTGTTTCCTGTCTGCTCAAAGACCGGAAGACCCTGGAAGTGACCACTGCCCGCAGACAGATTTTAAAGGGCCATTTCTGGGATGAATTTTTTACAAAAACCCATCATTATGCCATGGAAGTCACCCCTTACATCCTGAGTCCTGAAACTTTATATGGCGGTAAACTTGCAGCACTTAAAGAATATATACATCCCATAAAAAAGCCTATCCTGGTAGCGGGTGATTCAGCAGGCGATCTTTTTTTGCTGTTTTGTTCTGATTACAATAAGGGCGGGTTAAAACTGTGGATCAATCACTGGGAAAAAAATTGGAATGTCACCCAAAAAGCTTACCAAAAGCGGGCGGAACAGGAAAAAGAGCTGGGCATTGATGTTACGGGAGATAAAAATTGGATCATGGTATCTCCAGAAGATCTTGGCTTAATGGTTTAAAACAGATTTCAAGCTATCCATATCTGGATAGCTTGAAATCTTTAATGCTTTAAAAATGACTTGATCCATCCCAGCAGTGAGTGCACAGTCTTTTTTTGGGAAGACCAATTGCTTCAATCAGGTCTTCTATTTTTTGATACTTTAAACTATCGAGTTTGAGCCGGTCTATAATTTTATTGACCATGTCAGTATGTTTTTTTGAGCCATCCCTTGCATAATCAGTCAGGTCTGAGTTTTCAATCCCTTCAATTTCATAAATGGCTTTACGGCCGGCTAGATCAAGGGTTGATCGGGATGTTGAAAAATTCAGAAATTCACAAGGATAAATAAGACAAGGGCAGGCAATTCTCATATGAACTTCTTTTGCACCATATTCATACAAAATCTTGGTATTGTCCTTTAGCTGAGTCCCCCTGACAACTGAATCGTCACAGAATATGATACGTTTTCCCTGGATAATTTCTTTGACAGGTATAAGTTTCATTCGAGCCACAAGGTCCCTCATTTCCTGATTCTGGGGCATGAAGCTTCTGGGCCATGTCGGGGTATATTTTACATAGGGTCTCATATAGGGGATTTTGCTATGATTGGCAAATCCTATGGCATGGCCTATTCCAGAGTCAGGGATACCGGCAACAAGATCAGCCTTTTGGGTTTCCCTTTTTGCCAGGGCTGCCCCGCAATTATACCGGACCTTTTCCGTATTAATCCCCTCATAGGATGATGCCGGGTATCCATAATATACCCATAAAAATGAACAGATCTGCAGTTCCTGGCCCGGTGGCTGAACCTGTTCAATTCCTTCTGGTTTCATCAGGATGATTTCACTGGGGCCGACATAGTATTCAGTCTCAAAACCAAGATTGGAAAATGCACTTGATTCAGAGCTAGCTGCAAATGCATCATCTCTTTTGCCGATGATAATAGGGGTTCTCCCCAGCCTGTCCCTGGCCACAAAAATACCTGAATCCGTTAAAACCAGCATTGAACAGGAGCCCTTGATCTTTGTCTGAGCGTTTAAAATCCCTTCTTTAAAAGAGCCTTTCTGGCTTATGAGGATTGCCACAAGCTCTGTGGGGTTGACATCGCCCTGGCTTGTTTCGGCAAAGTGGACATTTTGTGAAAATGCCTCTTGGGTCAGTTCTTCAAGGTTTGCAATTTTGCCAATGGTTACCACTGCGAATTTTCCAAGGTGGGAATGAATCATGATGGGTTGGGAATCTGTGTCGCTGATAACGCCTATCCCCATCTTCCCTGGCATTTTATCAATATCTGATTCGAATTTTGATCTGAAATATGCATTTTCAAGACTGTGAATTGTCCGATGAAATCCGTCTTTATTCACAGTGGCCAAACCACCGCGTTTTGTTCCAAGATGTGACAGATAGTCTGTTCCATAAAAAAGTTCTTTGTTACATTCCAGCTTAGAAGCACAACCGAAAAAACCGCCCATGATGTGTTTTCCCCATTTTCAATAAGTGGATATCTTTCTATCTCCATTTCCATGCCAACTGAATCAATTAATAATTATTATTCGATATGTCAAACAAATAAATATTCCCTGATGGCCAGGGATAGTTCATAACCCATGGTCTGAATTTATTTTCCGCTCAGATGTGACAATCTGATGGATAAATTTGGTCATGACATTTAATACAATTTTCTGATGTTCGAGATGAGGAGAATGCCCGCAGTCATCAACCAGATATGGTTTGACATGCTTTACATGATTTTTAATGGACTCAATCTGTTTTATGGTTCCATATTGATCGTCTTTCCCCTGGATAGCCAGCATGGGAATATCAATCCTGGTTAAATATTTTTTAATATTCCAGTTGATAAAATTAGGGTCAAGCCAGACATCGTTCCATCCCCGGAAAGCATTTTCTGTATTTTCACCATGATATTTTTCAAGGCGTTGTTTTAAATCCTGGTATTCATAATTAATTTTTGCCTGCCTTATACTCTCCACAGTCTTTTGTTCGCAAAAAACATGGGCGGCTTGTGTGATCAGCCCTTTCAGACCTTTTGCACAGGGACTGCCGCTAAAGATAATCCCAATGGAACCGCCATCTGAATGCCCCACCAGAATATAGGTTTTTATGCCTGCTTTTTTTATAATTTCCGGCAGTATGCGCAAGGCTTGTTTGTGCATGAAATTTATTTTCCAGGGAAGAGGGCAGGGGTCTGAATTGCCATATCCAAGTCTTGAAAAAACCAGGGCTGGGCAGCCTGTTTTTTGAGATACTTTTTGGGGAAAATCTTTCCACATCCTTGTACACCCAAGGCCTTCATGCAGAAAGATCAGGGTTGGCTGGTTTTTTTCTCCTTTTCCATGCCATTGTATCTCAATTTTTTTGGAATTCAGTTTTAAAAAATCTGTCATGATTTTAATTTGTTTTGTCTGATTAATTTTATTTGTAATTGTTTAGCCCGTTAAAACAAGTAATCTCAAAGCCCTGTCTGATGGATATTTGCAGGAGGTTAAGCGTTTAGCATCGAACAAAAATATCCATCGGACAGGGCGGTTTCAAGCATAAGAGCTGAATAGTTACTTTTATTTTTTCATTAATATGTCATAGGCATTTTGGATTTCTATAAATTTTTTATTGGCAAGAATAGAAAATTCTTCACCCAGATGGGATAGCTTATCTGGGTGGTATTTTTTAATGGCGTCTTTATATGCAGCCTGGATTTCTTTTTTTGATGCATTGGGGTTAATACCAAGAATTTCATAAGGGGTTTGAAAGATTTTAGATGATGTGTCTTTTTGATTACCCGGCCCATTTGTCTGCTGGTGTTTTTTATCCGAGGCAAAATTTGCAGTTTTCTGGTTATAGGACTGTTTAAATGGTCCTTTTTTTTTAAACAGGAAAAAGGGCAGTCTTCCATATCTTATCAGATAATAAATCGTGCCAATAACAACACCATCATCAATCCAGCCGATAAATGGCAATAATAGATCCGGGATAATATCCACCGGGCTTATTAGATATAAGAAGCCAAATATAATTAAAACGATTTTCAGATAAAAATTCAAATAACTATTTCCTGTTTAATACATCAATCATAGTATACAGCTTTTTGGAGCTGTCAGGTTCGGCAAGCTTATCATTTAGGAAAATAACAGCATCAAAGGTGCCGCTTACATAAATATCCCTGCCATTGATATTGTGTTTGAATTCAAAAAAGGCTGACCCGTCTTTTGCTGTTAAGGTATAGGTATGCCATCCATGACCGCTCAGGTGCTCTTTGGGGATTTTCCATTCTTTTTCCTGCAGTACAGGGTCTCTTACCATTTGAATGTCGTTGACATCAAAATCAGCCCCCAGTTTATTAAAGTATCCCACCATTGCCCTGGCAGTGCCTGAGGTGTCTGCTTTGTCTTTCTGGTGGCTTTCAACTACGTTAAGGGTGTATCCCTCAAAAAGATTGGGGAAGGTGGTTGCCGCATATTCCATCATGGCCTGGAATCCGACAATCTGTTTTGCCATATTCGGCGCAATGACAGCCGGAGTTAAAGAATTTTTTACAACCTGTTCAAGCTTTTCCCTGTCCCCGCCAGTGGTTCCCATAACAAAGGGGATTTGGTTCTGGGTATAAAAAAGTGCGTTTGAATTAACAGCCAGAGGGTGTGTATAATCAATGGCAATAAAGGAGGCAAACCATGATTTGATGTATTGGATTTTTTTATTCCGGGTGTCTGGTTTGACAAGTTCAAAACGAATTGAATCAATTGTTTGGGTTTTGCTTTCAATTTCCTGGCCAGTAAGGGAAAAGGGAATGACATTAAACCTTTCATCTGCAATGGCAAACTGGGCCATTTTGCAGGCAACATTGCCGGGCAGGCCATTGATCATAATATTTATTTTTTCCATTTAAACATCTCCTTACAGGGTTTGAACAAGGTTGGATAATTTGGGAAGTTTGTCTGTCTCCAAACCTTTTATGATGTTTTTTAATGAGTTTACAGCATCAGGGATATAGTGTTCAAAGCTTTTTTTCTTTTTGATTCGGCTTAAAAAACTGAAAGCGCCCAGAAATTGCAAATTTCGTGTTAAGCAGCAATAATGATAGCATTTTAAAAAATTTTGTTTTTCCTTTGGATTCAGTCTTAATTTTTCCGTGGTGTATTGCAAAAGATCATTTTTTATTTGATCGTTAAGATTAACATAGGGGTCAATCAGTAAAGATGCAAGATCATATTGCAAAGGCCCTATTCTTGCCGATTGAAAATCAATAAAAAAAGGTTGGCCGTTTTGTATCATAATATTTCTTGACTGCATGTCACGGTGCATTAAACCAATGAATCCGTGTTTAATTGCATGATTTGCAATATGATCAAATTCTTGTAAAAACTCATGAAGACAGACATCTTTGTTTAAATAGCCCTGAATGAATGCCTTTATAAAGTAATTACATTCTTTTTCAATAATCAGTTCTTTTGAATAGGTTTCAGTCTGACACGTCCATTCTTTTTTAAATCCTTGAAATCCTTTAAAGGAAAAATCAATTAAACAATCCATCACTTTTTTATATAGTTTTACAGTGAACAGGGCATCATTTTTTTGTTTGATCTGGGTCTCAAGATGGACATCACCCAGGTCCTCGAGAATAACCATCCCGGAAAATTCATCATGGTTCAGGATGCGGGGGACAGGAATGCCCTTTGCAAAAAGATGGTTCCCAATATGAAGAAAGGCATTAAGCTGTAAAAGTTCAATACTTTTGGGCATGCAAATGCCGTGGTCAGAGATAATAAAAGACCGGTCCCCATATCCTGCCCTATACCAATGCCGGTCTGATCCATCGCCGGCAAGTTTGTCAATGTGAAGTTCTTTTATTTTGTCCTGTTTAATCTGAAATTGAGCAGCAGAAAGTATCTGAAGAGAGGTCATTGAATAGGAATTTTTTGTCCCGATATCTGACCAGAAGATATTTTTTTCTACAAATGCTTTTATCTGTTTTTGATCACAGAGATGTTGATATACCTCTATGCTTGAAAATATTTTTTTATCAGGAAAATAATCATAAATTTGGGGAGACAAAACCTGGATGCCGGTAAAGGCAAGGCCATTTGTTTTTGAATCAAAATCCTGGACATATCCCCGGCCATCGATTTTTACTTTATTGAAGCTGTCATAATCATGAAGGACAAGGGTTGCCAGAGCATTTGATTTTTTATGAAACCCATACACCTTATTCAGATCAATATTTGAAATTATGTCGGAATTAATAACAAAAAAAGGGCTATCCTTTAAAAAAGGCTTAGCATTGGCAATGGCGCCGCCAGTATTAAGAATCGCAGGTTCGTATATGGTTTGAATGCTGACATTATAATATTTAAGTTGATCAACAAAGGCTTCTATCTGATCGTGCAAATGATGTGTATTGATCCAAATTTGTTCACACCCATTGTCCACAAGCTGTTGAATGACATGCTCAAGTACGGGTTTAGACACCAATGTAAACAGCGGTTTTGGGATTTTTCGGGTATAGGGTAGGAGCCTTGTGCCAAACCCTGCTGAAAGAATCAGTGCTTTCATGGTTTTAAGATGCGATCAAAAGAATTAATCGGTCAAGAATGTTCTTATAGTATTCAATCTGTATATGATCCTGGGGTCCTGTAACTCCATTTTTGGTAAAATAATTGGCAGCATTTTTATAATTAATCTGTGAAAGGGATTCTTTGAATGTGATGATTTTGGTTTTATAAAGTTTGGTACCAATGGAATGGATTTTTTTAACTCTTTCTTTTGCATCATGCTTTTCTTCTTTATATTTCTCAAAATAAAAAAGGGTGGTTTTATAGGATTCAAAAAATGGTTGTAAAAAGACGGCAACCCATTTGAGTTTCCTTAACCCCTGGGATGTGATGCGAAACATATCTGATTCAGATGAATCCGGCACAAGTATTCCTTCATTAACAAAACATTTTATACATTTTGAGATATCTTGTTCATAGGTGGTCTCTTCATCAAAGAAAAATTCATCTGTAAACATTTTTTCCAGGAATTTATATCGGATTACAAGATCTGAAGAAGAAAATTGGAACCTGTCAGTTTCAAGAATGGCCACGGCAGTGTATGCAAAATAGACAAAAAAAGAAATCACTGAATTTTTGTAATAGTCCAGAATGGCCCGTTTGTTATGTTTTACAATAAAAACTGTATTTTCTGTGATATCTTTATCATCCTCATCAGCAAGTTCGATAAAGTCCCTTGAGATAAAGTCATTTATAACTGAATTCAGGGCATTGTCAGGATCAACCAAAAGAGCATCAGAAACCTCTGCATTCATGAAAGTCAATATATTCATATAGGTAGTCACACGGTCTATCATATGCTTTTTTACGAAACTGTTTTTTGAACAATTTAATACTGCACTGGCGACGATACCGTAGGGGGTGGCCACGGCATTGGTATTGATTGCATTGATCAGTTTGTATCCAAAGGTTTTTACAAATTTCATGTATTCTTGTTTCGAAATTTTAGAAAGATCAATGCTTTTATCCTGAATATAATCTTTTAAGGATATGGGCTCATTAAATTTCATATATACTTTGCCGTATTTTTTCTTTAAAAATTTACGGGCATTGATCAGGCCTTTCAATGTTTCCGGTTGCTTTTTACCACCTTCGATTTCCTTTAGATATGAATCTTCTTCAAGTACATGATCATACCCGATAAAAACCGGCACAAAATAAAGGTTGTCACAGGCACCATTATTATAGGCATTAATCAGCATGGCAAGACCGCCGGGCTTTGGAGCTAAGAGTTTACCTGTCCTGCTTCTTCCGCCTTCAATAAAAATTTTTATATTAAAACCTTCATAAAGAAGTTTTTCCAGGTATGCTGCAAAAATTTTTTTATAAAGTGGTGCCCCTTGAAAGGTTCTCCTGAGAAAAAAAGCACCAGCCCGTCTGAATAAGGGGCCTAATGGCCAGAAAGACAGGTTTTTGCCTGCAGCAACATGGGGGCAGGGCATATTGTTTTTAAACATGACATAGGGTAATAAAAGGTAGTCTAAATGACTTTTATGGCATGGCACCAGGATGAGCGGCGCTTTCGTGGATTTTTCCCTCATCCGGTTGATCTCTGTCTGGTCGACAACCAGATCTTCAAAGATATTTTTAAAGACCCAGGTTAACAGCCAACTGGCAAAATTGATGACCTGCAAATTGTAATTTGCTGCAATCTCTTTGATGTATCCGGCAGCTTTTTTATGGGTTTTTCTTAATGTAAGGTTGTTTTCCAAGGCATATTGGGCCAGGTATTCACGTAAAGATTTTTGGGTTAAGATATCTTCGGTGATTTCCTGTCTTGATTTTAAAACAGGACCAGTTATGCTTTTTCTCTGTCTGTTCAGTATCTTTACTATATGGCTTCGTAATCTATGGGTTTGGAATTCCGAATCAAGCTGTTCAATTTCAGGTCTGTTGATAAATTCTTTTAGATTAACAGGGTTTGCAAGCTCAACTCTGATTTTTTCAGGTTGCCTTAGTATGATAAAAAAACGTTTTATAAAGCCTGGCTTTTCATGGGTTCCAAAAAGAATATCCGTTAGCGTCGGCTCCTTTCTCATCGGTTTTGTAACATAAATAATATTTTCAGGAATAATTATGACGGATTTATCTATGCTTTTTTGAAGCTGTATCAAAAGGAAGAGGGGGTCTGGGGTTGATTTGATAAATCGTTTATAAAAATCTTCTTCTTCAATAAGGCAGACAAAACCGGATCTGCCGTTTAACAATTCTTTTGTGGCATACCCTGTTGTATAAGGATCTTTAAAACTAAAATGGTGGAAAAAATAATCCAGGTGACAAAGAAGGATCTGTAACAGACGTTTAACAGGTAAAAGAAAAAAAAACCTGAAATCAAATCCAATCTGGGGATAAGGCAGGTCAAGGCTTTTAAGCTTAGTATGATAATATAAAAAATCTAGAATTCTTTTATTTTTACTGGCATAAACAACAATGCTGTCCTTATTAATGGTTTTTATTTTTTCTATATTGTGATCATCAAAATTAAGCTTATTGATCAATCTTTTAATCAGCTTTTGGATAAAATATCCTGAGTGGCTCGGGTAAAAACATAAAAAGTAATCATAGGTGTTGCCCAGCATGCAGTTGATCATTCTGCGAAGCTTAAGCCTGAAATTTATAATAAGGTCTTTAAGCTTTTGAAATAATTTCATTAATTCGTCCCCATAAGGATTTTTCTGTAAATAATATTAACCTTCACTAATTATCAAAGGTTAATTGGAATGGCAATCTTAAAATAAATAGCCTTGATAAATATAAAGGCTTATGCTATTTTTTTCATCCTATAGTGACAATTTTTAAATTTGTTGAATAGTAAAAGAATCATTTGTTATTTGAATTAAATTTTTAGGAGGATTTCTTATGAAAACGTTAATTGGTGGAGCTATTGCGGTTCTTCTTGGTGTTGTGGGAATAGCTGTTTGGTTTAATCAGTTTTTAATCCTTTTAGCAGGATGCATCCCACCTGTTCTTCTTCTAGGCGGTGGACTTGCTCTTTATCTTGGATTTGATGAACTGAAAGATTCATGGAAAAAGGATGATGGTGTTGAAGCACCAGCACCCCAGGATGATAAAACCAAAATTGAAAAACTTGAAAAAGAACTTGATGAACTGAAAAAAGAAAAATAGACCTTTTATATACCATCAAAGAGGGCCTGCATTATTGCGGGCCTTTTTTGATGGCAGATGTTGCAAGAAAATCTACTACCTCATTCTCTTTAATCCCTGAATGTCCTTTTACTTTAATGAATGCCAGGTCACAAAATTTATTCATTAATGTTCTAGTTTCATAAATAAGCGCCTGGTTTTTTTGGGGTTTCCAGTTTTTTGTCAATGATCCGATAGAATAACTTGAGTCTGAAAAAATACGAACGGGCAAGTCATTTCGCTTTAGTTCTTCCAAAGCCCTTTTTATGGCCGTCAACTCTGCAATATTATTGGTTGCCAAGCCAATATATTGTGAGATTTCTTTTTTATTTTTACCATGAATAAAAAGAATACCAATGCCGGAAGGACCTGGATTGCCCGAGGATGCACCATCTGTATAGATTTTAATACAATTGTGGGGCAGGTCGCTTTCAAGTTTTTGTTCTTTTGTGACATTTTTGGTCCCAGGTTTTATTGATGATGGAAGAGACATTGATTTTTTTTGAGCCGGAACAGCCTGTTCTTCATGGTTCAGGCTCTCTGGTTTGACCCGGTATTCATAATCCTGTTTTAAATTGTACTTTATCAATACCATTCCTTTTTCAATCAAAAGGTTTTTATTAGTGTCTGTTTGAGCCCAAACTTTGTTGCCTTTAAAACTCATCCTTTTCCATGAGTCGGCCTGATCTTGATCATTCATATAAATAATATTTTCCTGAAAGGGATTTAAATTGTTTAAGTTCGTCCTGCCATTGATCTGATAAAAGATTTATGTCTTCTAAATTGGTCAGTCTTTTTCGAAGTGTTTTGCTGCCCAGGATCAGATCCATGGGCATCCGCTCAAATTCATATTCATAGGGTGGGGTTTTAAATTTAAAGTCATTTTTGTGATGCTTGATAATCAATTGCATTAAGACCAGGGATGAAAAATAAGGTTTAAACTCTTTTTTTGAAGTAACATGAATTTGAAAACCTTTACAAATATTGCCCTGCCATTTCCCGGAAGTGGGTTCAAAATTTACGGGACGCAGGAAAGCGCCTTTTATCAATTCATCAGCCTCGGATTTAATTTTTTTAGTGTCCAGAAAAGGGGCACCAAATAGCTCAAAAGGCAAAGTTGTGCCACGTCCTTCAGATATGTTAGTGCCTTCAAAAATAACCTGCCCCGGATAAACCATGCATGATTGCGGTGTGGGCAGATTCGGGGAAGGGGCGATCCAGGACAGTTTTGTGTCCTGCCAATACATCTGTCTTTTCCAGCCTTTCATGGGGATGATAGTCAGGTTACACCCTATTTGAAATTCCTGGTTAAAAAATTGTGAAATTTCTCCAATGGTCAATCCATGCCGCATGGGAATAGGAAATCTGCCAACAAAGGAGGCATAATCCTTTGAAAGAATATTGCCTTCAATCTGTGTCCCGCCGATGGGGTTGGGCCGGTCAAGGATAACGACCTGCTTTTTAAGCTTTGCCGCCTTTTCAAGGCAATAGGCAACAGTATAAATAAAGGTATAAACCCGTGTTCCAACATCCTGAATATCAATAAGCAGAACATCAATCTGATCAAACATTTTTTGGGTTGGAATCCTTGTATCATTGTATAAACTGTATACGGGAATATTTAACTGGGGTTCCATAAAGTGGCCGGATTCAATCATGTTGTCTTGTTTTTCAGCATAAAAACCATGCTGTGGAGAAAACAATGCTTTTAATTGTCTCGGTAAAAAGTTATGGATAAGCGTTGATGCATGCGTGAAACGACCGTCAACAGATGCCGGGTTGGATAACAGGCCAAGCCTTTTTCCTCTCAGGTATTCAGGTGGATCTGTGATAAGCTTTTCAAGCCCGATGGTTACCTTGTTTTTCATAAAAATCCTTAACCTTATTTGTTAAATTCTAATTTCTTAATTATCATAGCCATTGACAAAATTTCAAATCATAAATAGTGTCTGATCGAAAACCTGAAAGTTTTTGTTCAAACACTAATTAAAAAGAGATCAGACCATGAAATTTAAAATCAGTGAATCAATAGCAACAATTAAGCCCTATGAGCCAGGCAAACCTCTCAAGGAGGTTGAACAAGAGTATAATATTTCCAATGTGATCAAGCTAGCCTCCAATGAAAATCCCATTGGGTTTTCACCAAAGGTTTATGATGCAGTCTCAAAACATATGAAGGTCATGAACCGGTATCCTGAGTCCACAGGCCCTGTTTTAACTGGTATGCTGGCCCAAAAATTTCATGTTAACCCGCAGAATATTGTTTTGGGGAACGGGTCTGATGATATTATAGCACTTTTGGCCCATGGCTTTTTAAATCCTGGTGATGAGGCTTTAATGCCGCTACCCGCATTTTTAATGTATGAAATCAGTGTTAAAACAGCTAAAGCAATACCTGTCATGGTTCCTTTAACTGATTTTTCAACAAATCTTGAAGGCATTGTGGACAAAATATCATCTAAAACCAGATTGATTTTTATAACCAACCCGTTTAATCCAACAGGCAGTACAATTACTTATAATGAATTCAATGAATTTTCACAAAAAGTCCCTGATGATGTCATTATTGTTGTGGATGAAGCCTATATTGAATTTGTAAGGGATGAAGCAGTTTATAATTCCCTGCAAAACCCATTGCATGATCCAAGGATTGTCACTTTGAGGACATTTTCCAAAGCCTATGGACTTGCAGGATTCAGAGTAGGGTATGGTATAATGGATACTGAAATTGCACAAATTTTAAACAGGATCAGGCAACCCTTTAATGTGAACACTCTTGCCCAGGCGGCAGCTGTTGCTGCCATTGGCGATGAACAATTTTTAAACAAGAGTATCCAAACCACCCATGATGGCCTTGATTTTTTGTTTGATCAACTGGCTATCCTTGGTATTCACTGCCTGCCCACCCAATCAAATTTTTTAATGCTTGATCTTAAAATAGATGCAACCCAGGTATTTGAACAAATGCTGAAATTGGGTGTTATAGTAAGGTCAATGAAATCATATGGATTTGATACGTTTTTAAGGGTGAATACTGGGACAAAAGAAGAGAATATTGTTTTTATTGCTGCGCTGAAAAAGGTTTTAAAAAAATAAGGATTTATTTATGAACACCAGAATTATTACCATTGACGGTCCTGCCGGGGCTGGTAAAACAACTGTAAGCAGGATGCTTTAAAAAAAACTGGGATGTGTTTACGTTGACACTGGCGCCTTATATAGGGGGGTGGCCTATGAAATCCAAAGACAGGGTATTGACTGGGAAAATGATGAAGTTCTTGACGGTTTTTTAAAACATCTGGATCTTAATTTTTTGATGGAAAAGGATAGACTAATCTTAATATCGTCGGGCAGGGATATAACAAATTTTATCAGGACACCTGATATATCCATGCTGGCATCCGCATCTTCTGCAAAACCGCAGGTAAGAGCAGCTCTGCTGGATATTCAAAGGAATATCGCAAAAACAAAGGATGCGGTTTTTGAAGGCAGGGATATGGGAACTGTGGTCTTTCCAGATGCAGCACATAAATTTTTTCTTTTTGCAGATTTATGTATTCGTGCAAAAAGGCGGAATGATGAAATGCCCGATGAAACAAAGGATATTAAACTGGTTCAAGAAGAGATGAAAACAAGGGATGGGAAAGATTCTCAAAGAAAAACAGCACCTTTAAAGCCGGCAGAAGATGCCATTAAAATTGACTCCTCGTTTTTAACCATTGAGCAGGTGGTTGAAAAAATGTTCAAATGCATTGAGAAGGCCTGAAAAGCTTAATAATTTTGTTGATTTTTTTATTTTCATTTGATATAAAGGCAAATTGTACTTAACCATAATTTTGTTTCTGTGGAAGAGTATAAAATACGTTTAGGGAGATTAATATTAATGAATGACATTGCTGAAGAAAACAAAAATCAAAAAATGAATACTGAAACCTTAGAGAAAGAAGAAGTCACTTTAGAGGAAAAAGGAGCTACTTTAGAAGAAAAAGAAGCTACTTTAGAAGAAAAGGTCACTTTAGAGAAAGAAGAAGCTACTTTAGAAGAAGAGGTCACTTTAGAGAAAGAAGAAGCTACTTTAGAAGAAGAGGTCACTTTAGAGAAAGAAGAAGTTACTTTGTCTGAAATTACAGGTGAAGAAACCATGGAAGAGCTTTTGGGCATCTATGAGTCCAGCCTTAAAAAGTTTGAGGAAGGTCAAGTAGTAACTGGAACAGTAATATCTGTTGCCAGGGACATGGTTCTTGTAGACGTTGGTTATAAATCTGAAGGACAGATCTCTATTCGGGAATTCATTGATGAGAATGGCAATGTAAATGTCAAAGTCAACGATAAATTTGAGGTAATGATTGAAGAGTGGGATGAAGAAGAAGAAACAGTTCTTCTGTCACATGAAAAAGCCAAAAAAGTTAAAGTTTGGGATGCTATTAAAGACATTTACGATGCAGATGGGACTATCGAAGGCGTCATTACCAGCCGGGTTAAAGGTGGCTTTTCAGTTGATATAGGGTTGCTTGGGTTCCTTCCAGGATCACAGGCTGATCTTCGACCCATCCGGAACATGGATGAAATGGTTAACAAGACCTATACCTTTAAAATTCTCAAATATAATAAAAAAAGAAACAATATTGTACTTTCAAGACGGGTTCTTCTTGAAGCAGATCGGGATGAGCTTAGAACCACTACCCTTGAAGCCATTGAAGATGGTAAGGTCATGGAAGGTATTGTTAAAAACATCACTGAATACGGTGTTTTTGTAGATCTTGGCGGTGTTGATGGTCTTCTCCATATAACAGATATCTCATGGGGCAGGGTTAAGCATCCTTCTGAACTTTTTTCCATTGGAGATAAAATTAATGTCAAGATTCTTTCTTTTGATTTTGAAAAAGAGAGAGTATCACTTGGCATGAAACAATTGACACCGGATCCATGGACAACTGCAGTTGAAAAATACCCAGTTGGTTCAAAAATAATCGGCAGTGTGGTCAGTCTGACGGATTACGGTGCATTTATCGAACTTGAAGAAGGGGTTGAAGGACTCATTCATGTGTCTGAAATGTCCTGGACAAGAAAAATTCGACATCCATCCCAGATGGTAACTGTTGGTGAAGAAATAGAAGCCGTTGTCCTTGACCTGAAACCGGATAACAGGAGAATTTCTCTTGGGATCAAACAGACAGTGGATAATCCATGGGAAGTTATCTCTCAAAAATACCCGGTTGGGACTATTATCGAGGGTAAAATTAAAAATATTACTGAATTCGGCCTTTTCATTGGAATTGACGATGATATTGATGGTCTTGTTCATATTTCCGATATTTCCTGGACAAAGAGGATCAAACATCCGTCTGAAGTATATAAGAAAAATGAAACCATTCAGGCAGTTGTCCTTGATATTGATAAATCCAATGAAAGATTTTCCCTGGGTATCAAACAGACCCAGGCAGATCCATGGGAATCAGTTGCCCTTCGCTATGAAGTGGGCAAGGAAATCTCCGGTGTTATCACCAATTTGACAGACTTTGGTGTATTTGTTGAATTAGAAGAAGGTATTGAAGGGCTTGTTCATGTATCTGAAATTAGTAAAGAGAATGTGAAAAGTCCTAAAGAACGCTTCCAGAACGGTGAAACCATTACTGCAAAAGTAATGAACATCAATAGTGATGAAAGACGGATCGGCCTTTCTATCAAGCGCCTTGAAGAAGAAGATGATGATAAGCATCTTGAAGAGTTTGCCAAGAATATGAAACCTGCAACCTCTTCTTTTGGTGAAATCCTGAGAAACAATATCCAGGAGCAGATTGAAGCAAATAAAATCCAGGAGAAGATTGAAGCAGATAAAATCCAGAAGCCAATTGAAGCAGATATCCAGGAGCCAATTGAAGCAGATATCCAGGAGCCGATTGAAGCAAATGATACTCAGGAACCACAAAAACAGGATAAAGAAAAAACTGATACCCCTGAAGAAGAATAACGCAAAACACAATACCATCGTTTCTGAGTGCTAAATAGTGTATATGGGCCGGTCAAGTAAAATTGAACCGGCCCTTTTTTTTATAAAAACTGATTATATAAGGACGTTAATATGTTTGCCAGAAGACATCCATTTTTATTTTTCTTAATGATTGTTTCCACCTGTTTGACTGTCATTTTCATTGGATTTTTTGTTCTTGTATCAGTTGGTTCAAAAATATTGGATACTCAGTTTGCACAGCAGTACTCATCATCTAACGGCAATATCGGTATTGTAGAAATTAATGGTATGATATTATCTTCAAAAAAAATTATTAAGAATATTAAAACCTTTCGAGATGATGATGCTATCAAAGCCATTATTTTAAGAATAGATTCTCCAGGTGGTGGCATTGGACCTGCCCAGGAAATCTATCGGGAAATCATGAAAACCAGGAAAGAAAAAAAAATAATAACTTCCATGGGATCCGTTGCCGCCTCCGGGGGATACTATATTGCATCTGCAACTATCGGAATCGTTGCCAACCCCGGAACCATCACCGGCAGCATTGGTGTGCTCATGGAATATGCTAATATTATGGAAATCGCTAAAAAAATTGGTATTTCTTCTGTTATAATCAAAAGCGGTAAGTACAAGGGTATGGGTTCTCCCTTAAGAGAGCTTAAGGATCCAGAAAAAAAAATCCTTCAAGACCTTGTTGATGAGCTTCATCTCCAGTTTGTAAATGATGTTGCAAAGGCTAGGAATATTGATATTCAGACCATGACAACACTTGCAGACGGAAGAATGTATACTGGTGAAAAAGCGCTTAATTTAAAATTAATAGATCGTCTGGGGAATCTTGATGATGCAGTGCAGTGGGCAGGCGAAATAGCAGATATAAAAGGCAAATTAAACCCTGTTTATCCCAAAGAGGATAAAATTACCTTTTTTAAAAAACTGGCAAACACATTACTCAAAGATATCAATATCACCGGCACCATAACGGATAATCTCCGGTATATCATCAATTAAAGAAATAACGCTTGAAGGAGATCCTGGAACAGGACCGCCATCTATAACCACATCAATGGTGTTTACAAAATGATCATGAATCAGTGACGGGTCATCAAACACCCGCCCATCCAGATGGGTTGCGCTGGTTGAAATGATAGGATAGCCAAGCTCACTGGCCAGTGCTAATGCAATTTTATTATCCGGGACCCTTATTCCGGCAGTTCTACGCTTGGTCAGCATTATTTTGGGGACCAATTTGGATCCTGATAAAACAAATGTATAGGGACCTGGTAATAGTCTTTTCATATTCCTATAGGCAAAGTTAGATACTTTGGCATATTGAGAAATATTTTTTAAATCAGAACAGATAAAGCTGAAGGGTTTGTTTTTATTTCTTTGTTTTATGGCATAAATTTTTTCAATGGCTTTTTTATTCATAATATCACACCCGATACCATAAAAGGTATCCGTGGGATATGCAACAATTCCGCCTTTTCTAATAATATCCACCACTCTATCGATCTGGCGTTCCTGAGGATTATGTGGATTGATTTTTAACAGCATGAGTTTTTCTTTATCAAGTTTCCCTTTGGTTTCTTTCCCAATTTAATAAGCAATGGACAAAGTAGCTATAAAAAATATTTATGTCAATCAAATCATCTTTTCCTGTCATCTTTTGTTTTTGATATCAATATTGATCTTGCTAAAAAATGTGATATTTGCTAATTATTCCTGTTTATATACTGACTTGATTTTTAAATATGCCTGGTCGTTTAAGACTTTATTAGATTGCCAGCCTAATAGTATCAATAAACATTTTCCTTTCTGGAGGTTAACTTATGTCCAATATATTATCCGAGGAAGGACTGTCCTTTGATGACGTCCTGCTATTACCCGACTATTCAGCCATTCTGCCTGATCAAGTCAAGACCCATACCCGTTTGACCAAAGAACTTGAATTGAATATTCCCATTGTAAGTGCAGCCATGGACACGGTTACGGAAGCATTGACAGCCATTAGCATGGCAAGGGCAGGGGGGTTGGGCTTTATTCACAGGAATCTGAGTATAGAAGAGCAGGTCATTGAAGTTGACCGGGTAAAAAAATCAGAAAGCGGAATGATTGTTGATCCCATTACTGTCCATCCAGATGTTTCCATTTCAGAAATTTTAAAAATTATGGCTAAATACAGGATTTCCGGGATACCTGTGACTGAAGGGGATAAACTTGTCGGTATTGTTACCAACAGAGACTTAAGGTTTGAGACCCATCTGGAAAAATCTGCAAAAGAAGTTATGACCACTGAAAATCTTGTAACTGTTCCGGAAAAATGTACCCTTGAAGAATCAAAGATCATGCTGCACAGGCATAGAATTGAGAAGCTTCTGGTTGTGGATAAAGAGGGCAAACTCAAAGGCTTGATCACCATAAAAGATATTGAAAAAATAAAAAAATATCCCAATGCCTGCAAGGATTCTTTGGGCAGGTTAAGGGCAGGTGCTGCCATTGGTGTGGGTTCCGACATGATGCAAAGGGTTGAAGCATTGTTAAAGGCAGGGGCGGATGCTCTTGTGATTGACACTTCCCATGGCCATTCAAAAAATGTGATTGACGCTATCAAGAAAATTAAAAATGGTTTTCCACATTGTCAGCTTATTGCTGGAAATGTGGCCATGGAAGCTGGTGCAAAAGCCTTGATAGATGCAGGAGTAGATGCCGTTAAAATCGGTATTGGCCCAGGATCAATTTGTACCACCCGTATTGTTGCCGGGGTTGGCGTACCTCAGTTGACTGCCATTCGAAATTGTAATGAGATTTCAAAGGCAAGCGGTGTTCCGATTATTGCTGATGGTGGGATCAAATATTCCGGTGATATCACAAAAGCTTTGGGAGCAGGTGCTGATTCTGTCATGCTGGGTACCCTTCTTGCCGGTACTCAGGAAAGTCCGGGTGAACTTGTCCTCTACCAGGGGCGTTCCTACAAGGCATACCGAGGGATGGGGTCTGTTGAAGCAATGAGACAGGGCAGTTCAGACCGGTATTACCAGAAAGATACGGGCGAAGACGACGAACTTGTTCCTGAAGGCATTGTTGGCAGGATTCCTTTTAGAGGAACGATAAAAGAAAATATTGTTCAGATGATTGGTGGCCTTAAAGCCGGCATGGGATATCTGGGGGCAGCTTCAATCCAGGAACTTCATGAAAAGGCAAGATTTATTAAAATAAGTTCTGCAGGACTTAAGGAAAGTCATGTGCACGATGTTGCCATTACCAAAGAGGCACCAAATTACAGGGTTGAAAGCCTTTAATCTAAGAATGAATAAATTGCCATCGCCATTTTATCACCTTCATCTTCATACTGAGTATTCACTTCTTGACGGAGCCATAAGACTGGATTCATTGTTTAAACGATGCCAGGAATATGGAATGGATGCAGTATCCATTACTGATCACGGCACTATGTTCGGTGTTGCTGCATTTTATGAAAAAGCCAGGAAAAATTCTATCAAACCCGTTATCGGGTGTGAAGTGTATGTTGCTCCCAGAACTTTGAATGACCGGACCCAGATAGATCATAAGGGATTGAGACATTTGGTTCTTCTGGCAAAAGATCGTGAAGGATATGCCAACCTTTGCAAACTGGTTTCCATTGCTCAGCTCAAGGGGTTTTATTATAAGCCCAGAATTGACAAGGAACTTCTTGCTAACAATTCAAAAGGATTAATAGGGCTTTCTGCCTGTCTTAAAGGCGACATTTCTCAAAAGATTATTCAAAATAAGATGGACGATGCAGATGATGCAGCAAGATTTTATCTGAACACCTTTGGTGAGGGAAATTTTTTCCTGGAAGTCCAGAAAAATGGAATAGGAATTCAAGACAAGGTTAATCAAGGAATTCTTGACATAAGCCAGAGGCTGTCTATTCCCATGGTGGCCACCAATGACTGCCACTATCTTTCCAAGGGTGATGATAAAGCCCATGAAATACTGCTTTGTATTCAAACAGGGGATACACTTAACAATCAAAACAGATTCAAATTCGATTCTGACCAGCTGTATTTTAAGTCGGCCGAAGAGATGATCCAGTCTTTCGGCGATTATCCAGGTGCAATTGAGAACACAAGGGAAGTGATTTCAAAATGCAATGTTGAATTTGATGACAAGACCTATCATTTCCCAAGATATGCACAATCCTCTGAAGAGTCTGAGGATGAGATCTTCAAAAAAAAAGCCATGGAAGGATTTGAAAAAAAACTTAAGCTTATTAAGATTTCAAATTCAGATATTGACGAACAGGTTTACAGGGATCGAATTGAGTATGAAATCAGTGTGATTCTTGGCATGGGATTTCCTGGATATTTTTTAATTGTTGCTGATTTTATAGAATATTCAAAAAAAATCAATGTGCCGGTGGGTCCTGGAAGAGGCTCTGCAGCAGGATCCATGGTGGCCTATTCAATGGGTATTACAGCCCTTGATCCCATTGAACATGGGTTAATTTTTGAGAGATTTTTAAACCCTTCCCGTATGAGCATGCCAGATATTGATGTGGATTTTTGTATTGAAGGTAGAGATCAGGTTTATAAATATGTCATTGATCGTTATGGCGGACCTGAGTATGTCTGCCAGATTATAACTTTTGGAAAGCTTAAGGCCAAAGCTGTTATCAGGGATGTGGGAAGAGCAATCGGCGTTCTTTTATCCGAGGTGGATGAAATTGCTAAAATGATCCCGGATAATGCAAAAAATCTTACACAGGCCATTGAAGCGGTCCCGGCAATCGAAAAGAAATGTGCTGAGTCAGAAGAAAAGACCCTGATGCTGGAAATATCGCTCCTTTTAGAAGGATTGCCAAGACACGCATCCACCCATGCAGCCGGGGTTGTGGTTTCTGATAAACCTTTAAACCAATATCTGCCCTTATATAAAGGCAAAGAGGGTGAGACCCTGACCCAGTTTGACATGAATTATGTTGAAAAACTCGGGTTGGTTAAGTTTGATTTTCTAGGATTAAGAAATCTCACTGTTATCAAAAATTGTATTGAATTGATTAAAAGCCAGGGGAAAACTCCACCAGATATCCTGAATCTTGATTATAAAGATACCAAAACCTTTGAGCTGTTACAAAAAGCCGACACAACAGGGGTGTTTCAGCTTGAAAGTTCAGGCATGAAGGATTTGATTTCAAGACTGAAGCCGGCAAGTTTTTCTGATATTGTCGCTCTGGTAGCCCTTTACCGCCCGGGTCCTTTGGACAGCGGCATGGCAACTACCTACGTGGAACGCAGGCATGGCCGGGAAGAAGTGGTCTATCTTTTTGAAGAGCTTGAACCCGTATTAAAAGAAACCTATGGGGTAATTTTATACCAGGAACAGGTCATGAAGATTGCCGCCGTAATTGCCAATTATTCAATGGCAGATGCAGACGGACTTCGAAAAGCCATGGGGAAAAAAATTGTTGCCATGATGGAAGCGCATCGTGAACTCTTCCTGAAAGGGGCTAAGGAAAACAATCATGATCCTAAAAAAGCTGCAGAACTTTTTGACTTAATGGAAAAATTTGGTGGATATGGCTTTAATAAATCCCATAGCGCAGCCTATGCCCTTATTGCCTATCAAACAGCTTATTTAAAGGCTAATTTTGCCCTTGAGTTTATTGCTGCGTTAATGACCAGTGAGAGAAACAATTCCGATTCAGTCATAAAATACATGGATGAATGCCGGACCCATAAGATAAAAGTGCTGCCACCGGATGTGAACAAGAGTGGTGCACATTTTAACGTGTCTGACGGATGTATCAGGTTTGGCCTTGCTGCCGTGAAAAATGTGGGTGAAGCAGCAATTGAATCTATTACTGAAATAAGAAACAAAGAAAACGAATTTGTAAGCATTTATGATTTTTGTGAGCGGGTTCACATTGGTAAGGTGAATAAAAAAGTCCTTGAGGCATTAATCAAGTGTGGGGCTTTTGATTCCACAAATACCCGGCGCAGCCAAATGATGGCTGTTCTCGAAGATGCCCTGGATCATGGATCAAGAATACAAAAGGAAAAAGCTGATTCACAACTGGATTTATTTGCAGATTCAAATATGGGAACCACACTCCCTGAAAGCACTCCAAAACTGCCTGATATTGAAGAATGGGACGATTCCATGCTGTTGTCCCTGGAAAAAGAAACCCTGGGGTTTTATATTACAGGACATCCCCTTGATAAATATGAAGACTTGATTCAAAAATATACCACAGTGAATTCCGTAAATATTCAGGATGTTGCTGATGGAAAAATGATCCGCATGGCCGGTTTTGTGAAAATTCATAAGCTGCACAAAACCAAAAAAGGGGATATGATGGCATTTAGCGCCATCGAGGACCAGTCCGGCAGTATCGAAGTTGTGGTATTTCCCGAAGTCTATGCAAAAGCACACATGCTTTTGGCCAATGAAGAGATTGTTATTCTGGAAGCAGAAGTTCAGAAGAATGAAAATATTGTCAAGCTTATAGCAGACAAAATAGTTCCCATTGAAAAGGCGCCGGAAGAGTGGACCAATGGCGTACTGATTAAAGTTGATAATCAGGAATCTTCCGTGGAGACACTTGAAAAACTTAAATCCATTATTGAAAATTTTCCTGGTGATTGTACTGTTTGTTTAAAAATAGGCATAGATGATAAGCCGCCTGTACTGGTTAAACTCTCTGATGAATATATGACTGATTCAAGCCCGTCTTTTTTTGTCGAAGTGGAAAAATTGTTGGACAAGGGCGCCATTGAAACCAGATGCGCAGTTGTTAAAGAGAAAGAAAAGAAAAAAAAACCCTGGCTGAATAAAAAAAAGACATCTTAATTGCAAATGAAACATTTGATTTTATTTTGAAAGGAAGAAAAATGAGCTGGTTAGGAAAAATGATTGGAGGAACCATAGGGTTTGCTTTGGGCGGTCCTTTGGGTGCTATTGCAGGTGCTGCATTTGGGCATACATTTGTGGATAAAAAGGAACAGGTATATCTTTCATCAAGACCTGGAACGCATGATACCCTTTCTTCAAATGAGGAGTCCCAGCTTGTTTTTTTTACGGCAGCATTTTCCATGCTGGCTAAAATATCCAAGGCTGATGGCAATATAACTGAACATGAGATATCTGCAGTTGAAACATTTATGAGACGGGATCTTCAGCTGGATATGAACAGCCAGCAGACTGCGATTAATATTTTCAGACAGGCCATTGATTCCAATGAAAGTTTTGATGCATTTGCCATACAATTTTATTCTGTATTCAGGACACAGCCCAATATTATTGAGCTGATGATGGATGTGTTGTTAAGGGTTTCTACGGCAGATGGGTCCATTTCCAATGAAGAAGAAGCAATTCTATTATCTGCCACCCGGATTTTCAATTATTCCAATTCAGACTATGCAAGGCTGAAATCAAAATATGTAAGAGAGACCAATAAATACTATGCTGTCCTGAAATGTGACGAAGCCTCATCCAATGAAGAGATAAAAAAACAGTATAGAAAGCTTGTTAGCGAATACCATCCTGATAAAATAGAAGCCAAAGGGCTTCCTGAAGAGTTTATCAAATTTGCCAATGACAAGTTCAAAGAAATCCAGGAAGCCTATGAAAACGTAAAAAAGGAAAGAGGCATTTAAGCCAACCCTTAAAAAAGCCCTTTTTCCTTGGCAATATTCATATAGGTCTCAATAAGGTTGGCCGGCGGTTCGATTTTTTGAGTCTCAGCTTTATCTTTTAAAGACATGGCATCAAACTCGCAGACAGTGACACACAAACCGCAACCAATGCACCTGTCCAGGTTTATTATGGCTATATTTTCTTCTTCTTCATCTTCATCAATGGCATTCATGGGGCAGATTTGCCTGCAGGCAAAACATCCGGTACATTCATCCGGATCTACATTGGCTTGGAAGTTGGAGCTGACAATTTTTGCCGGTGCCTCAAAATTTTTAATATTTTTCAGAATCTGGCAGCAGCAGTCACAGCAAAGACAAATATTTATAGGTTTTTTTGCATTGGATGGCTGGGCAACAAGCCCTTGTTTAACTCCTTCTTTGACAATATCCAGGGCCTCTTGCTGGGATATTGTCCTTCCAATACCGCGGCTTTCATAGATATAAGCCCCTCCGCCAAATACCAGACAAGTTTCAATTGCTTTACCACAGCCTTTACCCATGATCGTATGTTCTTTCCTGCAGATGCACGGGGCCACAAGAATTTTTGACTGAGATTTGATAATGCTTTCAAGCTGTTCATAATCCATGATATTCAGCTCTGTGTTTACTGATTTGGCAACGGGAACCACCCTGAGCTGCTGGGTCTTGTTTTTATACTGGTCTTTTATCAGGTAAGGAACATATTCATTGAAATCTCTGATCAATTCCTTGGTCAGCCTGTTAACCTGATATTCCCAGATACCCACCACAAACTGAAGGAACATAAAGGTGTTTATCCCATTTCTGTTAATATGGATAATCAATCCTTTTTTGCCCATTTCAATTAACATAGGCTCTATTTCACTGGGGTCTTTGCCGGCTTTTTTAGCAATTGCTTCCACTGGTTCAGGCATCATTACAAGGCAGAGAGCAAGTTCTGCTTCCTGTGTCGTAAAAAGCTGTTTTAAAATCCTGAGCTCGATCCCTGATTCAGTTTCAGGATACCCGCTGGGAGTCTTATCAAGAAGGATTGCAAGTTTTTTGTAAACATTTTCCATGGTGTAAATCTCCGATAGTTTATAATTAGTCTATATTTTGTTTAAAATCTTTCCTATAAGGTTCAGATCTTTATCAAATAGTTCAGGGACAAGATCAACAATTTTCCCTCTCAGGTCAAGTGTATCCTCTAATAAAACATTTAAGTAGTTAGAGGTTACAGCCTTGAGCATGCCTGTTTTTTTGTCAGGCTTAAGTTGTACTATACCCTCAAGTTTTTTATTCAAATTGGCATTAATAAAAGATCTTCGTTTTGTTTTGTCAAGTTCCCGCATTCTTGCACATCGTTCTTTAATAATTGCAGGATCGACTTTATTATCAAAATGATAGGCAACGGTTCCTTTTCTGGCGGAAAAGGGAAAGACATGGAGATAAGATATGGGAAGCCTTTTAATCAGCTCATAGGTATTATTAAATTGTTTCTCTGTTTCCGAAGGAAATCCAATTATTGTATCTACACCAATGCCTGCGCTGGGAATTTTCTCATGAATTTTATGGATGATATTTTCAAACAATGCCACATTATATGGCCGTTTCATTTTTTTTAGAATATCATCATCTCCGGATTGCAGGGGAATGTGGAAATGATCACATAAAATATTTTCAGGTTTTGCAAGATTAATAATGCAGTCGTTGATCTCACCTGGTTCAATGGAGCTGAGTCTGATCCTGTAAACAGGTTTTTCATGATTTATTTTCTCAAGCAATTGCAAAAGAGATGATTTTTTTTTAAAGTCAAGACCATACATTCCTGTATGGATTCCAGTGATAATTACCTCTTTGAACCCGGAAAATTCAAGTTCTTTTAAATGTTTAAAAACCTGTTTTTCAGGCATGCTCACCGAAGATCCCCGGGCATAGGGAACAATACAATAGGTACAAAATGCATCACAGCCATCCTGTATTTTAAGATATGCACGGGTCATTTCCCCTTTTACAGCATGATCAAATCCAAGAAAAGAATTTGCTTTACTGTGATCTGTCTTTTTAAATGTAAGAGGCGATTTGTTTTCGCAAATAGCGGCAATATGGTTTGCGATTTTAAGCTTGTCTTTATGGCAGACAATCTGGTCAAGTCGATCAATTTTTTTTATTTGGTCGGGATCAGTCTGGGCATAGCAGCCTGTGACAATGACTTTTGCATCGGGGTTTTCTCTGATAATTTTTCTAATGGCCTGTCTTGACTGCATACTGGCCTTTGATGTGACAGCACAGGTATTGATGATAAAAACATCCGTGTCCTGTTTTTTGGCACTTTTTGTCCAGTCATGTTCCTCAAGGCTTGCGGCAATGCCATCACTTTCATATTGATTGACTTTGCATCCCAGGGTTTGAATATAAAATTTTTTCATTGAATAATACCTGCTCCCAGGACTCTGTTATCCTTATAGAAAACCGCAACCTGTCCTGGTGTAACCGCATTCTGGGGTTCATCAAATACAAGTTCTCCGCAAGATCCGTTTAAAGAAAGTGATGATTTAGCGCCTTTGTGGCCGTATCTGATTTTGGTCATAATATCACAGATGTTTTTCTGGTCTGAAAAATTCCAGTTGATCTGGGCAAGTTCAATGGTGTTTTCAGACAGATCCTTTTTAAAGCAGACCTCCAGAATATTATTTTTTATATCAATTTTTTTAACATAATAGGGTTCACTTGCCGGGCAGTCGATCCCGCGTCTTTGTCCTATGGTAAATTGATGCAGCCCCAAGTGACGGCCTACAATTTTTTTATTCATATCTACAATATCACCCGGCTTGGGAGACATCCCCTGTTTTTCCAGGATAAAGCGGGAAAAATTATTATCATGAATAAAACATATGTCCTGACTTTCCCGGGGCTGGGGCGGGGCAAGATGCTTTGATCTGGCAAATGCCTTTACCTCTTGTTTTGTCATCCCTGCCAAAGGAAAAATAATTTTTTCAAACTGGTCGCTGGATAAAAGGGAGAGAAAATAACTCTGGTCCTTTAGCGGATCTATTCCTTTTTCAAGATAGCAATGGGAAATTTTTTTATCTGGGAAAGAAATGGGATTAACAACGGTGGCATAATGGCCAGTAGCCAGAAAATCTGCCCCCATGTTTTGAACTATTCTTAGCAGTTCACCAAACTTTATCTCTTTATTGCAGATAATACAGGGGTTTGGGGTTTTACCTTCAAGATAGGTCTGGATAAAATATTGAACAATCTTTTTTTCAAAGATTTTAGAAAGATCAATACAAGTGACAGGGAACCCGAGCTGGTTTTCAATACAGGTAAGATCTGCCGGTTCTTTCTCATAACCCGTTGTAAAATGAATGCCAAAAACATGTTTATATTTCTGTTTTAAGAGATACCCTGAAACAAGGGAGTCAACCCCGCCACTTAGGGCAATAGCAATAACCGGGTATTTCATCCGGCAATGTCTTGAGTATTTGAAGAAAACAATCCCATGGCCCTTGTGGGGCAGGTTATAATACAAAGCTCGCACACACTGCACTTTTCCTTGTCAAAAATAACTTCCATTTCCGGACGTTTGATATACAGGGCTTCTGTTGGGCAGACTGCGATGCAGGCCCCGCAATGAGTGCAGATCTCCTCATCTTTATAGATTTGATGTTCAGGACTGGAGATGTAAACTCCCTGGTCTTTTAAAAATTTTATGCCCTTATTAAATCCTGTTTTAGATGCAGAAGAAATTTCCAGCACCATATTCCCCTCTTTTTTATTGGATATTCTAGCACTTAAAATATTAAATAAAAGGTCATATTTTTTTGTTAACTGACACACCAGTGCTTTTTGGGCAACTTCTGGTGGAAAGGTCAGTATCATTATTTTAGAATACAATCTAAACCTCCAATTTTTGTCCTAAATAAATAATTTTCTTTGACAAAATAGACACATTAAGTATTATCGCATACATGGTCAAGAGGTATATTAACATCACTGAATTATATTATAAATACCCTAGATAAACAATCTTGTTTTTAAGGTGTGAATTATGAACAGATTTGCATTTGAATTATCCAGTTATACTCTTAAAACCTTTTCCGGCTTTTCAAAGGCAAGCATAAAAATTTCGGGAAAGCAAAACATTCCCGATGGATCGGTTATTTTCACTGCAAACCATTTTACAAGGATAGAAACCATATTTCTCCCTTATCACATTCATAACATCACAAAAAAGGAGATCTGGTCCCTTGCCTCTGCAGAATTATTTGATGTCCCGGTTTTACAAGGATTCTTAAATAATCTTGGTGCAGTATCAACAAAAGACCCCCACAGGGATGAGCTCATATTAAAGACATCATTGTCAGGAGATGTTCAGTGGATTATTTTTCCCGAAGGCATGATGGTGAAGAATAAAAAACTGATTCAAAAGGATAAATTTGCTCTCAAGGATGACGAGGCAGTCACACGACCCCATACGGGTGCTGCCATTGTGGCCCTGCGTTGTGAATTTTACCGCGAACGTCTCAGACGAATGAAAGTTTTGAATAAATCTGAATTTGACAGACTCGTCAACGTTTTTGAAATAGAAAATATTGATCAGGCACTTGATCAGGAAACACATATTGTTCCCGTTAACATCACCTATTATCCTGCAAGCCCAAGGGAAAATATTTTAAGCAAAATTGCCGAAGTAGTGATGAAAAGCCCTTCAAAAAGGGTTATGGACGAGTTAATGACGGAAGGCAGCATGCTGTTTTCCAATGTGGATATCAATATCCGCTTTGGTGAACCCATTGATATTAAGGGATATTTAAATGATCCCTATATTGAAAGCATGCTGACGATCAAGCGGAAAATTAAGTTTGATGATGATATCACTTCAAAGCAGATCGTAAGGCAGTTTTCCATCAAAATCATGGAAAAATATATGTCAGATGTATATGCCATGACAACACTTAATTATGATCATGTTCTGGCCTGTATCCTTAAACACTTTCCTTATAGAAAAGAAGGAATTGACATCTATGAGTTCAAATGCAAGGTTTATTTTGCAATTTGCCGGCTTGTTTCCGGCAAAACTTGTTGTTTGTCAGACGTGTTTTTTAAAAATCAAATCCATCTTCTTACAGATGACCGGTTTAAACGATTTGCTGATTTTTTTACCATTGCAGAAAATACAAATGTTATCAAAATAAAAGATGGTAAAATATTTAAAGATCAGACCAAATTTATTGCCAAATCAAATTTTCATACCATCAGGATAGAAAATCCCATTCTTGTCATGGCCAATGAAATAGAACCGGTAAAAGAAGTTGAAGACTTTTTAAAAAAAGTGGCTCAAAAATCCAATGATGAAATCCTGGGCCTTGTGAAAGATATAATCATAGAAAAGATAGAGAAAGATTTTTCTCAAGATTATAATGATCATTATATTGAAGGTGAATCAAAGCAAAAAAACATTGGAATGCCCTTATTTTTAAAGCATGAAACTGAAACTGCAGGCATCTTATTGATTCATGGCTATATGGCTGCCCCTGAAGAGATGAAAGCCTTTGCACATTATCTGCATGAGAAATCTTTTACTATTTATGTACCAAGGCTTAAAGGGCATGGGACAGCACCAGAGGATCTTGCAAAAACCAGCTATGAACAATGGATAGAATCCGTTGAAGAGGCATTTGTTGTTTTAAAACATTCCTGTAAGAAAATAATTGTCGGCGGTTTTTCAACGGGTGCAGGACTTGCTCTGGAGCTGTCCACAAGGATGGATGATATAAAGGCTGTTTTTGCTGTTGCTCCTCCCATGAGACTTCAGGATTTGGGATCATATTTTGTCCCGGCTATTGATACCTGGAATGCCATGATAAAAACAATTCATCTGGATGCCATTGCAAAAGAATTTATTGAAAATTATCCTGAAAACCCCCATATCAATTACGTCAGAAACCCTATTGCAGGTATCCGCCAGCTTGAAAAACTCATGGACCACCTTGAACCAAAGCTTAAAACCATCAATAAACCAGTCCTTGTGGTCCAGTCCAGAAAAGACCCTGTGGTAGATCCTAAAGGAACTCTTAAACTGTTTGAAGGATTGGGGTCAGATATCAAAGAATATTATCTTTTTGACTATGAACGTCATGGAATTTTAATAGGGGAGGGTATCAAAAGGGTTTATAAATCCATTGAAAATTTTATTAAACAATGGGTTTAAGCAAGTTAATCCCGGGAAAAGAATTTTCAGAAGCTTCTAAAATGGGATTTATATATTTACTGGAATGCGGAAAAAATGTTGTATTAATAGTCGGAAAGTCCGCATCACTGTTTACAATAGTGGAAAGTTCTTTGATTGTAGGTAAACGCCAGTCTGAAAAACCTCCGAAGTTATCACTGTTAAGAGCATTAATAAAATCCGCAGTATCTGTACCGTTTCCACCATAAACATTCCTGTTGCCAAAAGATAAATAAAGCCGCTCAGTTTGGATGGTGGTAAAAGGTAATAAATCCAGAATGTAGATATGATGGTTTTAAGTTCAGCATTTTGAATATGTTTATCAAGTATAGTGCCAATAGTTTTTTTACGGATGTGCCACCAGTTTTTATGAGTAAAGGGGAAAATAATTTTATCCCACAATGAATTAGGATTGAACGACTTTTTTGCGTCATCAAGACAGTTTTTCATATCTTTAAAAAATTGTTGAATCCCATTGGATTCAACCGGAAATCTTTGACACAATAACTCAATAATGGCCTCTGGATCTCGCTGTGGCCATACCATATCGTGGTCTGGGGTAACAATCCTCCAAGGCCACCTCCAATGATCACTACCTGAGATTTTTTTTCGGTATGATCCTCCTCCATAACTCCGTCCCTTTGTAAGATTGATTAAAAGATTATTACAAAATTTGATCCAATTTTTTATTTTACGGCAGCATAACCGCCGAGAACAAATAATTGTGCGGTTCCGTTTGTCTTGTAAATTTGAATGATATCCAATATATATGAATTAAAAAAGCTGACTAAATAATTCCGTATCAACATTTCTAATATCTGTAAAGATATTTAATAAATCAATTTTGGTGAAAATATAATTTAATCAAGAAGTATATGCCGAAATGGTTTTTATTGGAGAGTAAAAGGAATTTGGTCCAGGACCCGGAAATTATTTTTTCCAAAAATCTGTCAAAATATGATCTATATATTATATAGTAAAATATGGAAGGATGGCTTGTGACAGCGGTTGTGGATCATATAGTTGAATGCCAAGTGACAAAAAATTATACTTCTCAGCCACAAAATATTGAACATCAGGAATTTTTGTTTATCTGTAATGTTCGTTCCCTATTGGCTCAGTTTCTAATGGCCATTTTTGGCTCAATTTATCATGACCTTCGACAGCTTAACCTTGTGTTCGATTTTCTGAGGGAGGATCACTACCTGGTTTCCAAAGTTTCCAACAGCTCCTCAACCATGGCGGTCTTTTTTAAAACAATCCCTTCCCGATCAAGCAGATACAGAGTGGGAACACCCAGTACAGCATAATTCTTGAAATTCACTCCATCCATGCCAGTGAGGTCGCAATAATTATCCGGCCATTGGTGATAAGCCAGTTTCTTTTCAAATCCCTGTTCGGTTGTATCTCCGCTGATAGCTATTACCCGCGTATTATGTTCAGTCAGCCATTTGTATTTATTGGCCAGGTCGATCAGGGCATCTTCACAAAGGGGGCACACTCCCTGGTAAAATAGCAGCAGTGTGTAATCGGCATTTAGCTGGTCGGTTTCCAGGAAAATGTCCTGGTGAACCAATCCGGTTTTGGTGAGCACCGGTGCCTGAAACATTAGATCCGGCCCCTTTTTGCCTGTCAGTATTTTAAAGGATGCCAGCATACGTTTCACTGTGGCCGACAATCCTGCTTTGGCATCGGGGTGTTTATCAAGAAGGGCTTTAATCGGCAACAGCAGTTCATCCTTGCCTTTCTGCACCAGCAACGGTACGGCTATTTCAGCAAAGCCTGCCAGAATATCATCTTCTACCATGCGCCTGATGGCAACATCCAGTCGGTCTTTAAACCCAGTATCCCCTGTTGCTGAACCGATATTCATCATCAGCCATTGGTGCAATACCTGGTCCCAGTGGCCGCTTGTATAAAGGTCTTTAAATTTGAGGGTATGAGTCACAAAATCATTGAAATACCCGGTGTGATCTGCTGGGTTCACATACACCTTGTCTGCTACTCCTTTGGTAAAATCCACAATCTCACCAAACCGGGCTGCGTACAATGGACTATCTGCCCGGGCCGCCTGGACCTGCTCAAATTGTTGTCGCAGGTGGATCTGTTCTTTGAATATTGTCTGGTAAAGATCTTCTGTGTGAGTATACACCTGCAAAAAATGGTTTACTGCCCCCAGCTTGTCCAGAATGATTTGCTGTTGGTGATGCTGAGCCTTTAAATAGTCATTTTCTGGGTTGCCCGTGTAAATAATATTTTTATCACTGGGGTGTTCTGACAGGCATTCTACAGAAAAACCCTTGCCCACATAAATCATATCCAGGCCACCCCCGGTTTTCAGCATCCACCGGGTCATGCCCCGATAGTCCTGGTAGGCTTCGGGCATGACCAGGGTCACGCGGCCGTCAGAGGCAATTTCCCCTGATCTGACCGTAATCTGCTTTTTACCCTGAAAGATTTTCCAGTCATAGCTGTGGTCAGGAAAATGCGGGAAATGAAGCTGGATGGCCTGGGCATGGACCCCGGAACAGGACAGTAGGAAGATGACAATTAATGTAAAAGCAAATGTAATTTGTTTCATGGTCAGCAATACTTTTTGTATTAAGGTATCCATCCCGTGGCCATCAGGTTCGGGATGGATAAATAGTCATAATAATCGAATTTATTCTGCGATACAGCGCACCGGAAAACCGCCCCTGTGGTCGTTGACATTCGTATCGGCGGTGCCGCTCCAGTAGTACAGGTTCCACACGAGGCTACTCGTGTACTGAGTACTGCTCCAGTAGTAGCCGACGTAACCACGACCCTCCATCGAGCCGCTGTTGCTGCCCTGGTATCCGCTGTAGCTGCTCCGGTAGCCAGCGGCCGGCAACATCAGGTCATTGCCAATAAAGCCGGCGCTGCTGTAGTTAGTTGCGCTGTTTGACCATGACCATGATCCTATTACTCTCTGGGTGTTATTATCTTTAACTCCATCCCACTGGCTTTTGGTGGGCACCCGGTATCCGACAGGGCACGGGTCATTGGCGGTTTTATAGGTATCAGACCAGGAACCATCAGGAGCATAATTAGTATCCCAACTGCTGATGGCCCCATCATTAGTATCTTCCGAGCCTGGGCCAGTAGGGCCATGGGCAAAGTTCTCAGTATTGGTATCATACCACTGGCTAGAATCGGGACCTTTTCGCCCCCACTGCCAGTACCCGCCGATCAGCCGCCAGGACGGGGTAAAGGGGTCATCATTGGTGGTCTTGCCGATAGCTGCCAGGTTGTAGCAGTCAAATTCCTTCCAGACTCCAGGGGCTACGTATGCACCGCAAATTGAATCAGATGATTCCAAATCACTCCCATTGCAATCCTGATCAATGCCGTCACCAGCTATTTCTGTTGCGCTTGGATAGATACTTGCATCGTTGTCGTTACAATCGGTATTATTTGCTACATAACCTGAAGGTTGAGCAGATGACGTTAAAGAGTTGGCTGAATTACCATATCCATCTCCATCAGAATCAATGTACCAGGTTTTAGATGTTGAAAAATTTGATACATCAAAATCAAAGATTGTAAAACCTGATGGTGTCTGACTTCCCATTGCATTGTAACCTAAAACTGTCCAATACCATTTGCCCGTCGTCATTGTCTGCCATATTGAATCACTCATAGGGAACAGGTTCAAGGTAAGATTATCCTGGGTAATAACACTGTCAAACCCCAATGAACCCACATGGGCAAGTATCAGTGTATAGGTGCTGACACCCTGATAAGCCTCCCATTGGAATGACGGGGCAGAACCTATCAGGCTCAATTCTTCCCCAAGGGTCGGGCTTGTCATGGTAATGGAATTGCTGGCAATGAATTTAAGGTTGTTAATATATTTTGTGGCCGCAGATCCTTCAAAGGTTGAACCAATTAATGATCCGGCACTGTCATAAGCTTCAACTCCCCATTTAAGATCATATAATGCCATAACATCCCAGGTGGCTGTATCAAGTGCCAGCTCATAGACCATACCGATAAAAGTCTCGGAAAATCCTGGAGTTGAGCTGGTTGAGACACTTGGCGGAATAAGTTCTACGGGAATTGAAAATGAAGTATCATTTAAAATATCATTTAAATTAAGATGGAGGATGTATTTGGCTGCATTGGCTACTTTGCTGAAGGAAAATGTAATTTTACCACCAGAAGAACCAAAACTGAGAGTTTCATTATCGGTAGGAGCCAACAGGGATATCTGTTCTGTCTGTGTTGATCCGGCTACATCACTTCCATCACAGTCTTGATCAATACCATCTCCTGCTATTTCAGTGGCACCTGGGTGGATAGTCGCATCATTATCATTGCAGTCTGTGTTGTCTGAAACATAACCTTTGGGTTGAGTGGAAACTGCCAATGAATCATTAGGATCACCATACCCGTCTCCGTCTGAATCATAATACCAAATCCCTGTACTAACAGCATCACTACCATTACAATCCTGGTCAATGTTGTCTCCTGGTATTTCAGCTGCACCTGGATGAATACTTGCATCATTATCATTACAGTCTGTGTTGTTTGATACATACCCAGTAGGTTGAGTAGATGATGTTAAAGAATTGGAAGAGTCTCCATATCCATCACCATCTGAATCATAGTACCAAGTTTTTGATACTGTCAAATCACTCCCATTGCAATCCTGGTCAATACCATCACCAGCTATTTCTGTCGCACCTGGATTGATGGTTGAATCGATGTCATCACAATCTGTGTTGTTTAAGACATATCCAACAGGTTGACTTATTGATGTTAATGATTTAGTAGGGTCTCCATATCCGTCTCCATCAGAATCATAGTACCAGGTTTTTGATACAGCTAAATCACTCCCATTACAATCCTGGTCAATATTGTCACCAGCTATTTCTGTCGCTCCAGGGTAAACAGTTGCACTGTTATCATTACAGTCTGTGTTGTCTGTTACATATCCTGATGGCTGAGATTCAGCTTTTGTTGAATTATTAAGATCTCCATAGCTGTCACCATCACTATCTTGGTAAAAGGTTATTGTGGCTGGTTCTGGGGTGGGAGGGTTTGTATTTCTTACTAATGCGTGACCTGTCCCTCCTGCAGCTAAGTTACTCCAACTCTCACCCCAACCAGTAGGATTTATATATGCCTCTGTATTGTCACTCTTAAGGTAAACACCAAATACAGGGTGTTTATTTTCAGCACTTGTGGAACCATATTCTCCATATGAGTATAGATAATTCGATCCCATTCCATTATTGATTCCCAATAATGATTGCAATAATTGTGCAGCGGCAATATTGCTATTACCTACTGTTGTCGAACCATCCCAACCAGCTTCATAGAATAAACTTGTGACTTCTCCTACAGATGCATGTCTGAATCCTTGCACATACCAATTGCTCCCAACCCCATTAACCAAATTATTATAAGCCATATTTGGCGTTTCTGTGAGATCTAACCACTCTAACCCTGTTGAAGTATCCAAAGTTAAAAGGGCATCCCCTGAGTTGTATAGGTCAGCTTCAAGAAGATTAGCATTCGCCATTTTTGTAAATCCCAAAAAAAATAACATTGCACATAAAATCACCATACGTTTTTTCATATCATTCTCTCTTTATGTTATAATTCAGTTTCTTAAGGATAAGTAAATATTTTTCCCCCTCGTTGTCAAAAAACAGCGATGTCCCTGCTTCTCAACAGGTTTGGCTTTGTCGTGGTTAATAAATTGTAATTAATGCAGTATCAAAATAAATTATTTTTGTATATAGGTAAAAAATCCTATAGAAATTAACATTTGATCTGCAAAAATTTTTCATTCAAATATATGAGAAAAGAAAAAAAGTAAAAGAATTAAATCCAAAGAAGATACACCCTTTAAAAACTCCTTAGAAGAAAATCACGCAACAAAAAAAACTCGCAAAATAATTGGAAATACACTGGATACCTGTTAACTCATGGGAATCAAACTTTAAAAATAAATTATTTAAGACTTCCATTCAAACAAAAAAAATAACCCCTTTCCATTATAGAAAAGGGTTATTTTCATGCCGGCATCTGTAACTGTAAAGCCAGATCAGGTCACATGCACATAATCCATGGTCACACAAAGCAAATTGTCATAGTCACCGAACATTGCTTCTTTCAGATATTTATCCACATATTCTTTGTCAGCTTCAGCTTTAACAAGAGCATTTTTAACACGACCGATTATGGCCAATGCATTACCATCGGTATCAATAAGTTTCACAGTGGGTTTGATTTCTGGTTCTGTCATGATTTTTATCTCCTTTCCATTAATGGCCATTTCAATTTTGTTCAGTAATATTTTTGGACCCAACCCCTTAAATAAAAATTAGCAAGTTTTAAAGTTACCTGAATACAAGTCGGGGTAACATCTGATAACGTCCTGAGCGTTTTTCCAGATACTTTTATACCGAACCTGCTTTTCATATGTGGCCATGTAACTCAACATTGCATTATGTGCTATCCAGAACCGACAGTAGTTATCATCATATTTTTCAGTGGTACTCTTTTTTCCGGATAATTCAAATAATCTGACAGCTGCTTCCTGAATAAGATCTTCTTTTATCTCTTCAGCGATTTTGAATTTAAACCGGAAATTTTTGTAATACACCCGTTTCGCAAGGTTATACGCAATAGCTGGATTGAAGTTCTCACGATCAATCATGACCTGCTTCTTTGAATAATTCTTAATCCAAAAACCTTTTTTTTTGCACGCCGGCTGGCAGGCCTGGTTAATTTAAATTTTTTCTGTATGGCACTCACTGTCATTTTCTCAGGGATCACTATTCTCTCCCGTTTGATTTCAATTTCTGGTGTTGCTGTTTCAGACATGATTGTCTCCTTTGGTTAAATATTAAAAATAGATTTATGAACAGCTTCCATCAAATGTTTTTCAATCAATGGAAGACGGAAAAAGGGAATAAATGGGCAAGGTCTTGTGGCAGGATTTCAGGCAGGATTGTTGCTTGGAATGGGGGAGATTGTTTCTTTTATATATAAGGTCAAGAAAAAATATAAAACGGGAGGGTGGTTGCTGGACCCGGAATATTATGGATGAGTTCGATTCTAAAATTCAAATATTCTTTTAAGTGCTAAAAGTATAGATGAGTCAGTTTCTGTTTTGTCTGGTTAGAATCTTAGGGTATGAGCAGAGGGCAGAATGAATCCAGGGAATGATTTATTTTGTGAATGGGGTACAAGATTGTCACTGAAGTGTAGATTGTCGCGATCTGATCCCAAGAAAATGTTATGGCGTTTTACCAGTTTTG
>CAYWGN010000008.1:5508-54770 GCA_964457495.1 uncultured Desulfobacula sp. | reverse complement strand
AAATATCCATCGGACAGGGCGGTTTCAAGCATAAGAGCTGAATAGTTACAATAAATATTGCCTTTTTTGCTTGATACATATAAATATGGTTATATTTTACTTTGACAATGTTGTTTTAAATAAAATTAATTTACAGGGATTATTTATGAATTGGGATTGGGAAAAACTAAGGCAAAACCAACAGAAGTTTGAGAACAAGAGAGAAGGTGGCGGGCCAAATATGCCGATACCTCCCCAGATGGATGAACTTTTGAAAAAGTTCAAAGACTTTAAATTGCCGGGGATCTTTCTTGTTGTGATTGTTCTTTTGGTTTTATTTTTCGGGTCGTCTACTTTTTTTACAATTAAAACAGAAGAAGTCGGCGTTATTCAGCGGTTTGGAAAATACACCAGGATCGTACAGCCAGGGTTAAACTTTAAGTTACCGTCTGGTATTGAAAAAGTCACCAAGGTAAAGGTGAAAAGAATATATAAGGAAGAATTCGGGTTACAATCGGATAGTGCTACCAGTAATTACAGGGCTGCAAGTGAAAGCTCCTCCCAGGGTAGCTCCCTTATGTTAACCGGAGATCTGAATGTGGCTGTGGTTCCCTGGATTGTGCAATATAAAATTTCCAATCCCAGCGATTATCTGTTCAAGGTCAAAGATGTACGAGCCATTTTAAGGGATATGTCCGAGGCCACCATGCGAACTGTTGTGGGTGACAGAAGTATCAATGAGGTCATCAGCAAGCGTGAAGAGATTGCTTTGGCCGCCCAGCAAATGCTTCAACATGAAATGGATCAGGCCCAGTCCGGTATTAAGATTGTTAACCTTGAAATGAAAAAGACAAATGTTCCAGGCCCTGTCCAGTCTTCCTTTAATGAAGTGAACCAGGCCATCCAGGAAAAAGAACAAACGATTTATAAGGCAAGGGAAGAATACAATAAAGCCGTGCCTTTAGCCCGTGGTGAAGCCAAAAGAGTGATAAAGGATGCAGAAGGGTATGCCATTGACCGGGTTAACCGCGCCCAGGGGGATGCCACCAAATTTTTAGCTGTTTATAAGGCATATGCCCTGGCAAAAGATGTCACAAAAAAGCGGTTGTATCTGGAATCAATGCTGGAAATTTTTCCCAACCTTGGACCCAAGTATATTATTGATTCTGAACAGAAAAATCTATTACCCTTTTTAAATATGGGCACAGGCTCTTCCTCTGCTCTTCAAAACAGTTTCCTTAAAAAAAGTGAGTAAAAAATGAATAGTATTATAAAAACTTTATCTTTGATTGTCATCGCTGCCGGTATCATATTGGTGTATAGCGCTGCCTATATTGTCGATGAAACTGAGCAGGTTCTGGTCACCCAGTTTGGTAGAGTCGTGGGCAAACCTGTGACCACACCTGGTTTGAAATTCAAGTTGCCGTTTTTTCAAGTTGCCAATTTTTTTCCAAAAAATCTGTTAACATGGGATGGTGACCCAGGCCAGGTACCCACAAAAGATAAAACCTATATCTGGGTGGATGCCTTTGCAAGATGGAAGATTGTTGACCCCATAAAATATTTTCAGACAGTTACAAATGAGCTTGCCGCTATTGAACGTCTGGACGATATTATTGATCCTGCCATGAGGAATCTTGTGACCTCCTATCCATTGGTCGAAAGCGTACGGAATACGGATCGACGGATGGATACTTTGGAATCTGTGATGGATGAAAACCAAAAACGGGTACAATATAAAGTTGATCTGGGTCGGGATGAGATTACAAAACGAATCTTAAAACAGGCCAGCGAAAAACTTACCCAGTTTGGCGTTGAACTTGTGGATGTGAAAATTAAACGGATTAACTATATTGAAAATGTTCGGGAGGCTGTCTATAACAGGATGATTGCCGAAAGAAATCAGATTGCCGAGAAATATCGTGCAGAAGGTATGGGTGAAGCAAGTAATATAAGGGGTGAAAAAGAAAAAGAACTTCAGGTCATAAAATCACAGGCTTATAAAGATTCCCAGACGGTTAAGGGTGAGGCCGATGCCACGGCCACAAAGATTTATGCCGATGCATATGGTGCAGACCCGGATTTTTATGCGTTTATAAAGACAATGGAAGTCTATAAAGAAACCATGAAAAAAGACAGCACGCTGATTCTTTCAACAGATTCTGATTTTATGAAATACTTTAAAGGTATTGAACAGTAAGGGTTCGCTAAGGGCTCGCTCAAAAATGGGGGTTGAGTATTGAGTTGAATGGTGCCAATTCAATACTCCCCATATTTTAGCAGCTATTTTTTTCTTCTCTGGTGTCTGGTCTTGGCAAGAAGTTTTCTGTGTTTATGCTTTCTCATTTTTTTCTTTCTTTTTTTCATCACACTACTCAAAAAAATCACCTCCTTTGATGTAAGCTTATATTATTTTTTTTAATTCAAATTAGCTAAACAAAAACTATAACATAATATTTGTTTGAATGTCCACTTTTTTATTGTATGTTAAAAGGCTCTGGATGGAAAAATTACGATACTTTAATAGAGAAGAACTTTTAAAGGTTGATGAAGCAGTAAAGGTATCAGAAGAACTGGTCAATAACTATTTTAAAATGTCTTCCGGGCAGTGGCTGAAAAACAGGTATGAAATAAAGACGGCCAAAGATCTGGTGCTTCATGAAGTTGTTGAGGGTCCCTTTGCCCAGGTCATAAAATATGAAGGCCGTAAAAAAGATGTTTCTTTGGGATCTTCTTCATTCAGCCTTTATAAAGTATGCCTTCAAGACAATGCCATCCTTTCGATTGTTGAAAAAATGGCATTATTAATAGAGCCCTTTCTTTTATATGTATTAATCCATGAGCTGGCACATATTGTAAGGTTTTCAAGATTTAAACAACGATATGAAAATAAGAATGAAGCCGATGTTACATTGGAAGAAGAACGCAAAGTTCACCAGTTAACCTATGATATTTTAAAACCCGTGCCGGTTTTTGGCTTAAAACAAGTATTTGAATTTTATAAAGATTGGTTCTCGACTCCAGGATATTTATTATAGACAAAAAAAGTGGATAAACCTTCTTGACAAGGGTGAAAGACTAATTATTTTATCTTTGATTTTGCAAGAAGACAAAAGAAAAACGGAGAAGGAAAATGCCAGTTTACGAATATCAATGTACAAAGTGTGGACAAATAGAAGAAGCATTCCAAAAAATTTTCGACGCCCCCTTAGAAACTTGTCCCCATTGTAAGGGACATTTAAAAAAGCTTATCTCTCAGAGTACCTTTCATCTGAAAGGAACAGGCTGGTATGTGACGGATTATGGTGGAGCTAAGGCTTCCACAGAAACAAAATCTGATACAAAATCTGATACAAACTCTGATACAAAAGCAAAGACTGAAACAAAAGCAGAAACAAAAGCAGAAACAAAAGCGGATACGAAAAAAGAGATTAAGCCTGAAACAAAATCTGAAACAAAATCCAAAGATTGAAAATCACTTTAAAAAAGACAGCAGATTCAAAAGATTAAAGTTGAAAAAAATAAAGTGAATATATTAACACACAACAAATAATGCAGGTAAAAAGGAGAAAATGATCATGAGTTTAAGACCACTTAGTGACAGAATTCTGGTTGAGCGTGTCGAAGAAGATACAAAAACCAAAGGCGGTATTATTATCCCTGATACAGCAAAAGAAAAACCAGCAGAAGGCAAGATTATTGCCACGGGTAAAGGACGTATGGGTGAAGACGGAAAACTTCTTCCAATGGATGTAAAAGTTGGGGATCGTGTTCTTTTCAGCAAATATGGTGGAACAGACATAAAAATTGAAGGCATTGATTATCTTATCCTACGTCAGGATGATGTTCTTGGAGTAATTGAATAACTTAACGATATAAATGGAGATTATTGAAGATGGCAAAAGAAATTAGATATGATGCTAAGGCCCGTGAAGCAATGCTTAAGGGTGTTCAAACCCTTGCAGATGCGGTTGTGGTTACGCTTGGACCAAAAGGCAGAAACGTTGTTATTGAAAAATCCTGGGGATCACCCAATGTAACCAAAGACGGTGTGACCGTTGCAAAAGAAATTGAACTTGAAGATAAATTTGAAAACATGGGCGCTCAGATGGTAAAAGAAGTTGCCAGTAAAACTTCTGATATGGCCGGTGATGGTACAACCACTGCAACCATTCTTGCCCGTGCAATCTATGAAAATGGTCAAAAACTTGTTGTTGCCGGAAACAACCCCATGGGTATTAAACGGGGTATTGACAAAGCAGTTGCCAAGGTTGTAGAAGCCCTTGAAAAAATGACAAAACCCACCAAAGATCAGAATGAAATTGCCCAGGTTGGAACCATTTCTGCAAACAACGATGCAACCATTGGTAACATCATTGCAGAAGCCATGGATAAAGTTGGTAAAGAAGGTGTTATCACTGTTGAAGAAGCCAAATCAATGGATACCACTCTGGAAGTTGTAGAAGGTATGCAGTTTGATCGCGGCTATCTTTCTCCCTATTTTGTAACAAACGCAGAAAAAATGAATGTATCTTTTGAAAGCCCGTTTGTTTTAATTTGCGAAAAAAAGATTTCTTCCATGAAAGACCTTCTTCCCGTTCTTGAAGAGACTGCAAAATCAGGCAAACCCCTTGTTATCGTTGCTGAAGATGTTGATGGAGAAGCCCTTGCAACTCTGGTTGTCAATAAACTTCGCGGTACCTTGAATGTTGCTGCTGTCAAAGCCCCCGGGTTTGGTGACAGAAGAAAAGCCATGCTGGAAGATATTGCTGTTTTAACGGGTGGTCAGGTTGTTTCAGAAGATGTCGGAATCAAACTTGAAAACGTAACACTTCAGGATTTGGGTCAGGCAAAATCCATTACAATTGATAAAGACAACACAACTATCGTTGATGGTGCAGGTTCCAGAGAAGCTCTTGAGGGCCGCGTAAAAATGCTCCGTGCCCAGGTTGAAGAAACTACTTCAGACTATGATAGAGAAAAACTTCAGGAAAGACTTGCCAAACTTGTTGGCGGTGTTGCCGTTATTAATGTTGGTGCAGCCACTGAAACTGAGATGAAAGAAAAGAAAGCCCGCGTAGAAGATGCCCTTAATGCAACCCGTGCAGCCGTTGAAGAAGGTATCGTTCCTGGCGGTGGTGTTGCCCTTGTCAGATGCCTCGAAGCCCTTAAAGAGCTCAAGCTTGAAGGGGAGGAAAAACTGGGCGTAGCTGTCATTGCAAGAGCAATTGAAGAACCCCTTAGAAAAATTGCAGACAATGCCGGTGTTGAAGGCTCTGTTGTCATCAATAAAGTCAAAGAGGGTAAAGGCGCTTTTGGTTACAATGCCCTGACAGATGTTTATGAAGATCTTATTGAAGCCGGTGTTATAGATCCCAAAAAAGTGGTTCGTTTTGCACTTCAGAATGCAGCCAGTGTTGCATCTGTCATGCTGACCACAGAAGCCATGATCGCTGATAAACCTGAACCAGCTGGTGCAGGCGGCGGAATGCCTGCTGGAATGCCCGGCGGCGGCGGAATGGGCGGAATGGGCGGAATGGGCGGAATGATGTAATTGCCCCAATAAGTATTCCATTCACATAATTGAACAAAGCCCCTGTACATAAAATATGTGCAGGGGCTTTTTTTTTGAGTCAACACTATTTAATAAGAACTTGACATGAAATGCTTGCTCATATACTTAATTCTATTAAATTTTATTTATTATTTTATAAATACAAAAGATAAATTTGTAAGAGAGGTGTTATGACCACGGAAACCATTGGATTGTTTTACATGTTGATCAATGCCGGACCCGTTGTTAAATTCGTCATGTTGCTTTTGCTGTTTTTTTCAATAACTTCATGGGCCATTATATTTATTAAGTTCAGGTATATCCGGAAGGCGTTTAAAGAATCAGCTGATTTTACCGATATGTTCTGGCAGTGCCAAAACCTTTCCGATGCATTTTCAAAGGCAAAGTCATTGAGATCAAGCCCCACTGCAAGAATTTTTATTGCTGCATATATGGAAATGGCAAGATCTGATAATAAAGACGAGAAAAACATACAGATAAAAAGAACCCAGAATTCATATTTTCAAATTGTCGGCAGTATAAAACGATCATTAAACCGATCCATTGGTGTTGAAATCAGGCGACTGGTTCAATTGGTCCCCTTTCTGGCCACAGCAGGTAATACAGCCCCTTTTATAGGTCTTTTTGGAACAGTATGGGGGATCATGGGGACCTTTCACGGAATCGGGATAAGCGGGTCTGCAAGCCTGGCCGTTGTAGCTCCCGGTATTTCAGAAGCACTCATTGCAACTGCAGCAGGACTTGCAGTGGCAATCCCTTCTGTTATTGCCTATAATTATTTTACAGACAGGATAAGGGCCTTGGATTCTGAATGGCAAAGCTATTCTGCAGACCTGTCAAATATAATGGAACGCGATATTCAAAAGCAGATGGAGGGATAATGCAATTAGGCTCTGGTAAAGATCAGTTAATGTCTGAGATTAACGTCACTCCTTTTGTGGATGTGATGCTGGTGCTTTTGATTATTTTTATGGTGACGGCCCCCATGATGGTTCAGGGGATTGATGTGGACTTGCCCAAGGCCACATCAAAAGCCCTGAAAAGCAGTGAAGAACGCCTGATTATATCCATTGATGAAGATAATAAAGTGTTTATTAACGAACAGGTTGTCAGTGTTGAATTTCTCACCCAGAAATTGGGGGCTATATTGGAAAATTTTGACGAAAAAAATGTATATCTAAGGGCAGATAAAAAGGTTCCCTATGGCATTGTTGTCAATGTGATTTCAAAGATAAAAAAGGCAGGAGTTGACAGCCTGGGAATGATAACCCTTCCTGACAATGAAGACAAATCCTGATTAACGCGTATGAGTTCTCCAGAAAATTTTAAACACGGAAGAGATTTTCTTTTCTCCCCTTTTCAGGACAACAGGAAAACCGGGATTATTTTTTTCTCTGTTTCTCTGATTGTACATGCGTTGTTTTTTTATGGGATTATTTTTTTCCAGCAGTTTAGATTGCCCAAACCCATGCCTCCTTTCATCCAGGTGGATCTGGTGTCTTTTTCAGCAGAACCCGTGACCCGGGAATTGCCCGGAAAAGAAGAAACCGTTAAAGAGGCTCCTAAAGAAGAGACTCCTAAAGAAGAGGGGATACCCATAACTCCTTTGCCGGCCACGCCCCCCCCGGAAAAGATTCAGGAAATTCCCCGTATTAAACCAGACATCAGTTTAAAAACAAAACCAAAAAATTTAAAAGATCTGATGGAGCAACAGGAGAAAAAAAAGAAAGCTTCTGAAGAGAAAATAAAAGAGAAACCCGTTAAAAAAAAGCATCCTGATCCTGATAAGAGCCTTGATAAAGCAAGGGAAAACCTGGAAAAGGAAATTGAGAATCAGAACAAAACCAAGATTGCCCAGGCACTAAACCGTATTCAAAAAAAGGTACAGGATCAGGGCACAACAAGACAAGGCGAGGGAAGCCAGACATCTGCCGGCCCCGGGAAAAAAGGATATACGCCCATTGATCTGTATAAAATGGTGCTGGGTTCACAAATAGAACAGAACTGGGTGTTTAATGATACCCTTGCCAGTCTGGATCAGAATCTTGAAGTCAGAATCCTGATCAAGATATTAAAAAGCGGAGAAATAAGAGATATTCTTTATGAAACCCGGTCAGGAAATCGATATCTTGACGAATCTGCCAAAAAAGCAATTAAAAAAACAAATCCATTACCACCATTACCCCCTGGAATGTACTCCTATGATGTGGTTGTGATTTTTACACCTAAAGGGCTGAAATAAAAATGGTTTCTTTTACAATGAATAAGCGCTATTGTAGCGGGGATATGCCAAATAAAATTATATTACACACCCTTTTTTATTTTATGATCGGGCTCTTATTTTTCTTGCCCCCCTTATGTGCCAGGGATTATGATTACATCAATGTCACCAATCCTTTTTTAAAGAAAACCCCTTTGGCAGTTACGGACTTTAAGACATTCAATGGTCATGAACAAGAGATAGAGATAGGGAAAACAGCAATAGCCATATTAAAAGAGGCCCTTGATTTTACAGGGTATCTTAAAACAATGAATCCCGTTGCATTTTTATCAAATCCGGCTGAATCCGGAATTCAGCTGGGCGAGATCAATTTTCGGGATTGGACAGGGATAGGTGCTGAGCTTTTAATTACGGGGGGAATCATTGAAGCCCAGGGGAAAATAACCCTTAAATTAAGACTTTTTGATACCTTTAATGCTAAACTTCTGGTTGGTAAAATATATACGGGTCCCCAATCCCAGGTAAGAGAAATGATACACCTGTTTTGTAGTGAAATATCCTATCAGCTTACGGGTAAATGGGGGATTTTTAATAGTAAAATTGCGTTTGTTTCAACTGTAAACGGGAAAAAAGAGATATTTTCCTGTGATTTTGACGGGCAGAATATCAAACAGATAACAACTCATAAAACGATATCCCTTTCTCCGTCCTGGTCTTCTGATGGTAAATGGTTGGCCTATGTCTCATATGCAAAGGGTAAACCAGATATTTTTATAAAAAACCTTGAAGAAAACCGAGGGTCTATTATTGATCACAAAGGCATGAATATTTCTCCGGACTGGATGCCCGGTCAGCAAAAACTTGCGGCAGCATTAAGTTTTTCAGGGGATCAGGAAATTTATTTGTTGACCATAAAGGGAGAAATTATTAAAAGAATAACAAATAGCTTGGGAATTGACGTGTCGCCTGATTTTTCACCGGACGGCAAGAAAATAGTGTTCAGCTCAAAACGCTCGGGAACTCCTCAGATATATATAAAGGATCTTGAATCAGAAAGTTTGATACGAGCGACTTTTAAAGGAAATCATAATACATCTCCTGCATGGTCACCAGACGGCAGGAAGATTGCCTATGTGGGGATAGAAAATAATAGTATTGATATTTTTGTGATGAATATTGATACTGGTATACCAGTTCAATTGACCATGAATGAAGGAGATAACGAAGATCCGTCCTGGTCGCCGGATGGGAGTATGCTTGTCTTTACATCAACAAGGGATGGCAATGTCCCAAGAATTTTTGTTATGAATGCATCTGGCTCAGAACCGAGAAGACTTCTGCAGTTGAAAGGCAAGCAGACACAACCGGACTGGTCTTTGCCAAAATAAAATATACGTAATAATTAAAGAGGAGACAAAGGAATGAAAAACAGGGTATGGATTAATCTGGTAATGGCAATTCTTGTTGCAGGGCTTTTTTTGACTGTCTCATGTGCAAAGAAAACCATTGTGTCTGATGCAACAACCATAGAAGATCAGGAAAAAGCCAAACTTGAGGCAGATGCAATAGCAAAAGCTGCGGCTGATGCAAAAACAGAAGCAGACCGTATTGCACAGCAAAACCTTGAAGATCAGATGGCCCGGGAAAAAGCTCAAAAGGATGCACAAATTCTGGCTGCAAAGAAACGGTTTCAGTACGAGGACATTTATTTTGAATATGATAGTTCAGAGTTAAATGACGAGTCCAAAACAGGATTAATTGAAAAGGCAGCCTGGTTAAAAGGAAATAATTCAACAATCATATCCATTGAAGGCCATTGTGATGAGCGTGGTACAACGGAATATAACCTTGCCCTGGGCGACCGTCGCGCAAACACTGTGAAAAGTTATCTGGTTAACCTGGGTGTTTCAGCTTCCCGTTTGAAAACCATCAGTTATGGCGAAGAAATGCCAAAAGATCCAGGTAAGACGGAAAGTGCTTATAAAAGCAACAGGCGCGCCCATTTTGCAATTGATTAATGGAGTTTGGTTATGAAAAGAACTTATCTTTTTTTTGTCATTATTGTTATTGTTTTCCTTTCCGGCTGTATAGAACCTTCGCAGTTTGTTGCCCTTGAAACCAAAGTGGCAGTCCTGGAAATGGAAAATAGCCGGCAGCTTACCGCATACAAGGAAAAATTAAATGCCTCTGCCATCTTAAGCCGGAACAATCAGTTAAAGATAGAAGCCCTGGAGAAAAGATTAAGTGATCGCAATACGATCAGCCAGGAAGAGTATGCAGAATTAAAATACACGATCCAGACCCTCAAAGAAGGGTTTCAAAGACTTGAAGGGCAGATTGAAGAAATAAAGCATGGTTTTGCAGGAGACTATCAAAAGAATGGCGGAACCATGGAGGAAAAAATAGAACGGCTTGATCAGGCCATTTCAAAAAATTATGAACGAGTGATCAAGCTGGAAAAATATATGGGTTTTGAGCCGTCAGCAGCCGGGGAGATTGATAAGACAATTCAACCAGCACCAATACCTGGGAAAAGCACTACCCAGGAACTATATGATGCTGCAAAAAAATTATTTGATGACGGTGACAATGAAAATGCCCGCATACAGTTTGAAAATTTTATCAATAAATATCCAGATTCTGATAATGCAGACAATGCCAGATTTTGGATTGCCGACTCTTATTATGTGGAAAAATGGTTTGAAAAAGCCATCCTGGAGTACCAGAAAGTCCTGGAAGAATACCCGAAAAGCAACAAGCTGTCCGCAGCAAGGCTGAAACAAGGATATGCCTTTGCTGAACTGGGGGAAAAGGCCAATGCCAGGCTGATTTTAAAAGAATTGATAAAAAAACATCCAGGCACAAATGAAGCTAAATATGCCCAGGAAAAATTAAAAACGCTAAAGTGATGTTATAAATGTCTGGGATAAAAGTCGTTGGCATTGATCCGGGATTGGCAGGCACGGGCATTGCTGTTATAGAGGGGAATAAAAAGGAAATTTACGGGTATTCATTCGGCAGCATCACAACAGATGCAAAAGACCCGATCCCTTACAGGCTTCACAGGATTTATTCAAAAACACTTGAGTTCCTTTGTGAGGTTCGGCCGGAATATGTGGTTATTGAGGACATATTCTCCCTTGAAAAATACCCTGGATCAGGTATTATGCTGGGCAAAGTTTCAGGCGTTCTGCTTGTGGCAGCATATAAAGCCGGGCTTGATGTGGAAGAAATTCCTGTAAGAGAAGTAAAAAAAATCGTTTCCGGCAATGGGAGTGCAGATAAATTTCAGATGGAAAGGGCTGTTCGAAATTTATTAAAACATGAAGAACCCATAAGACCTTTCCATGCGTCAGATGCTCTGGGACTGGCAATAACCGGATATTACAGGTATAAAAGAAGATTATGATCGGATTTCTTGAAGGAACTATTCTTCATTTTGAGTCTGATGGCATTTTACTGCTTGTCGGCAATATTGGATATGAAGTCGTTTTGACGCCTCAAATGGTTGAAAAACTAAGGTCTTCTCAGACAGACGAGGTGTCCCTGTATATTTATTATCATTTGACAGAAAGACAGCCAAAACCTGTTCTTATTGGTTTTGAAACAATGGGGGACAAAGCGTTTTTTCAAACCTTTATTACCGTTGATGCCATAGGACCCATGAAAGCCGTGAAAGCCATGTCCCGGTCCGTGGGTGAGATAGCAGATGCCATTGAAAAAAAAGATGTTACATTTTTAACAGGCTTAAGTGGAATTGGTAAAAGAACTGCTGAAAAAATTATTGCAACCCTCCATGGTAAAGTAGAAAAATTTATAGCTGTGACAGACCAGGCTAACAAGATGGAAGAGGACAAACTTCCCCTTGAGATGCATACGATCAGTCAACAGGTTGCAGACGTTCTTGTAGAGCAGCTGGGACACTCTCTTTTGTCAGCAAAAAGAATGATCAAAGAGGCCTTTGAAAGGCAAAGCACGATTTCAACCCCGGAAGAACTTTTCGATGAGATTTTTCAGGAGAAAAGATAAAACATGAGTGATGATATTATTTCCTATTCTTCTGATAAAAAAGGTATTGTTACATCAAAAAATATCCCCGATGACATATCCCCTGACATTGTATCTTTAAGACCTACAAGTTTTAAAGAGTATATTGGTCAGAATGACACTGTTGAAACCTTGAAAATTGCCATACAGGCTGCCAAAATGAGGAATGAATCCCTGGACCACATATTGCTTCATGGTCCTCCTGGTTTAGGCAAGACAACTATCTCTCATATCATTGCCAGTGAAATGGAAAAAAATTTAATCGTTACTTCAGGACCTGCCCTGGAAAAAGGGGGAGATCTGATCGGCATATTAACCAATCTTGGTGACGGGGACATTTTTTTTATAGATGAAATTCATCGAATTCCAAAGATTGTTGAGGAATTTTTATATCCTGCCATGGAAGATTTTGCCATTGATTTTATATTTGACAAAGGGATTCATGCCAGGAGCCATCGATACCGGTTAAAGCAATTTGTCCTTATTGGCGCAACCACAAGGGTGGGTCTTTTATCTTCTCCTCTAAGGGATCGATTCGGCATTTTTCGTACTCTTGATTTTTATTCAGTTGAACAATTGGTTGTCATTATTAAGCGGTCTTCGGCTATTTTCAACGCAATTATTTCTGAAGATGGTGCCATGGAACTTGCCAAACGGTCCAGGGGAACTCCCAGGATTGCCAATAGATTATTAAAACGGGTCAGGGATTATTCCCAGGTAAAATCCCATGGAAAAGTGACAAAGCAGAGTGTGCAGGCTGCCCTTGAACTGGAAGGAATTGATGGGCTGGGGCTTACATCTCTTGACAGGCAGTATATAAAAACTATAATAGATTTTTACAAGGGCGGGCCTGTGGGGATTGAAGCCATCGCAGCAACATTGCAGGAAGAAACAGACACGCTTGTGGATGTTGTGGAACCTTTTTTATTAAAAATGGGAATGGTCCTTCGAACCTCCAGCGGTAGAAAGGCATCACAAAAAGCATATTGCCATCTTAAGATTAAACCAGAATTGTGAATTTGGCATTGTGAATCAGGCAGAATGCTGCCGCCAGAGGACAAGAGAGCTTAAACCGGTTAATAAAGGTGAATTATGGACAAGAGGTCAAGAAAGCAGGAAATAGGAATAAGCCAACCCAGACCAAAACCCTACGAGCCTGTGCGAAGACCAAAAATTATTATTGTTGATGATTTTGGAGAGATGAAATCTGGAGAATATTTAAAAATTCTTGTAAGACTTCTATCTATTATTACTTGTGCCTGTATTGTGGCAGGGGCCTTGTTTTATTATTATTTTTATCCCGGGTTATTCCGGGAAGCCGATCTTACAAAAGAAAGGCTTGTCCTGGCTGAAAAAAAAATCCATGAGCTCACCCGGAAAAAAGAAGTTTTAATGGCAAGGCTTGTGATGTCTGGGAAAGATCTCGTTATTAAGAAAGAAAATGAACAAGAAAATACCCTTGCAGTTGAAAGGATTGAAGAAAAATTTTCTACCTCTCCCGAGTCTGAAGAGGGGGAAAAGATAAATACGTCTTTACAGGAAAGCCAGGAAAAAGTAAGGATGAATCCCCCATCAAACAAGATAGGTGATTTACCTGAAACGCAACTTGAAACTGAGATTCAAAAGATAATTAAAAAAACTGTTGCCCTGGAAAAATTCTCTGTAATAAAGGATGGCGCAACTGGAGATCTTCTGGTTCGATTTGATATTAGAAATATTTCTAAAGAGGCTGGAGATGTATCCGGAAGAATATTTATTGTATTAAAATCTGACAATGATTTTGAAGATCAAATGCTGGTTGTGCCAACTTCAGCCATGAAAAATGGTATCCCTTCTGAATACAGAAAAGGGCAATATTTTTCCATTGCCAATTTTAAAACGGTTAAATTCAGGATCAAGCATCCGGGTGATCCTGAACTTTATAAAAAAGCAAGTGTTTTTGTTTTTAATGAGCAGGCAGATTTGATTTTTGAAAAAGTGATCGACATTACTGATGCCGTTGAATCAACTCAGTGAAAAATAAGCCCAACGCAGTAATCGGGAAAATTGGCGGTTTTTGGTCGGGCACTAAATAATTGGTAAGCAAGGAGAATTAAAGTGGGGAAGAAAACCTATAAGAATCTTTCAATTATTGATAGGGAGCTGAAGATTGAAGGCTCAATTTCAAGCAATGGCACCTTGATTATCAAAGGTCAGGTAACGGGCACCATTGAAGGGGATGTGGTGATTATTGCAGAGGACGGACGGGTAAACTCCAGTGCCACAAAGGTATCCAGCATTACCATTGGCGGAAATTTTCAAGGGGATCTGACAGCATCCAAGGAATTAATTGTCCTTTCCACAGGGATTTGTTCAGGCAAGGTGACGTGTAAAGATCTTATTGTTGAAAATGGTGGGATTTTAAATGCTGAGGTATATTGTAAGACAGCTAATAGTTTATTGGCAGAAAAAGACCCTCTCCCCTTTGAGCACAGTGAATTAAAAGAAAATGAAATTTAGATTTTGCTTGACATTAGCATGAAACTTATGTAGATACTGCTGATTGTGTTTATGAATTAGGAGCTTTGAAGAAATTGAAAAAATATACATATAGTGCAAAAAGATCAGACAATAAAGAAAATTGGTGTGTTGTTGATGCAAAGGATAAAATTCTTGGCAGACTGGCCTCCCAGGTGGCCTATAGAATCAGGGGGAAGCACAATCCACTCTTCACACCCCATGTGGATATGGGGGACTGGGTTATTGTGATAAATGCCGATAAAGTCCGTTTGACAGGTAATAAATTGGAACAGAAAAGATATTACAGGCACTCAGGATATATCGGCAGTATAAAATCTGATACTGCAAAAGAATTGTTTGAGAAAAAACCTAATGAGGTTCTTAAAAAGGCGATTAAGGGGATGCTCCCTAAAAATCGACTCGGTAGAAAACTTGGCAAAAAATTATTTGTATATGCAGGTGATCAGCATCCCCATGCTGCCCAAAAACCTGAACCGATTGAAATTTAAGGAAAAAAGGACGCGATAATTATCAATGGAAAGTGGAAACGTATTTTATGCGACGGGTAAGAGAAAAGATTCTGTAGCCAAGGTATGGTTAGCACCCGGCAATGGTAAGATTGTGGTCAATAATAAAGATCTGAACGAGTATTTTGAATTGAATGTAACAAGAGATTTGCTTTCAGCTCCTTTGATCCTCACTGAAAAAACTAGTGATTTTGATATTAGAGTGACGGTGATGGGTGGTGGAAAATCCGGTCAGGCCGGCGCTATCCGACTTGGTGTGTCCAGAGCGCTTGTTCTTTTAGATCCTGATCTTCGAGGAGTTTTAAAAAGTGCTGGATTCCTGACAAGGGATTCAAGAGTAAAAGAACGTAAAAAATACGGTAAAAAAGGCGCAAGAGCAAGCTTTCAGTTTTCAAAAAGGTAATTTTTTATATATTTCAAAAATTATTTATTATACCAGTTTATTAAACCATGAGGGGGGGGGCAAAGAGAATTCTTTGCCCCCCTTTTTTTTTAATAGGGGACAGACCACAATTATTAATTATTTTTGACAATTATTTAATGTAATTGTTCAGCCCGTTAAAAGAAGTTATCTAAAAGCCCTGTCTGATGGATATTTGCAGGAGGTTAAGCGTTTAGCATCGAACAAAAATATCCATCGGATAGGGCGGTCTCAAACATAAGCGCTGAATAGTTACTATTTAATTTGATTATTTGGGAATAAAAAATGAAGACTTTTTTATTTTATGATGTTGAAACCAGCGGATTAAACCCTGCCTTTGATCAGATTTTAACCTTTGCCGGCATCTGGACGGATCTTGAGCTTAATGAGATCAAAAGGCAAACCATCACCATTTGTTTGCGAAAGGATATTGTCCCGTCAACACAGGCTTTTTTAACCCATGGCTTAACCTTTGACGAATTATCCCTTGGAATCAATGAGTATAAAGCAACCCTTAAAATCCATAAAATTTTAAATACACCCAATACCATAAGCCTGGGGTATAATTCACTGGGATTTGACGATGATTTTTTAAGGTTCATGTTTTATCGCAACCTTTTGGATCCCTATAGCCATCAATATGCCAATGGGTGTTCCAGAATGGATATTCTGCCCATCACAGTCCTTTTCAGGGTATTTCACCCCCACATCTTAAACTGGCCTCAAATTGATGGAAAACCAAGCTTAAAATTGGATTTGATCAGCCGGGAAAATAATTTTGTAACAACGGGCAGGGCCCATGAGGCACTGAACGATGTTGAAGCAGTGATTGAATTGAGTAAAAAAATGTTTCAACAAAAAGATATCTGGAACTATTGCCTGGATTTTTTTAATAAAACACGGGATGAGGTCAGAATAAATAATATTGATAAAAAACTGGATATTCAAAATACGCGATTCAGGATTTGTCTTATGGTGTCCGCATCTTTCGGGTCAAAGGTCAATTATATGGCCCCCGTTATTCATATTGGCGGATCTTTACCCTATAAAAATCAAAGCCTGTGGCTGCGGCTTGATTCAGATGATATTTCAGGCCTGAACACAGACACGGATATAAAAGATACCTTTGTTATAAGAAAACGTCCCGCAGATGCTTTGATCGTGCTGCCGGCCCTTGAAAGATTCTGGGATAAACTGCCAAAAGAATCCAGGAACAAGGCCCGGGAAAATATGGAGAAACTTTTAATCCATAAAGAAAGATTTTTTGAATTTATCCAGTATCATATTGGTTATAAATACCCTTTTATTCCAAGTATGGACCCGGATGCTGCCCTTTATCAGGATGGTTTTTTTGCATTCCAGGAGAAAAAAGAAATTAATTTATTTCATCAATCCCTCAAGGATTTAAATCTGGATAAAATAGAAAACATAAAAAAAATAAAAAGCTCAATAAAAAGTCCCAGGATCAAAATTCTGGCAAATCGTATCCTGGCCAGAAATTTTGATAATATTCCCGATAATATTATAGGGCATGCTGAAGACACAGAATACGGGCTATACATGAACAGACTGAAATCTTCTTTGGAAAAAGATCAGATTATCGGATACAAAAATGATATAAAATTGAATTGCAGGCAAGGGTTGGAAGAATTGGAAACTACCCGGCAAGCCCTTTTAAATCTGAATCAGGATACAAAAAAGATGCTTGACTGGTTAAAGAAATATATTAAAACTCTGTAATTTCCCAGTTACAAGATATTGAACAGAATCTTCAGGCAGTACCTGTATGAACAAATACTGCCTGAATGAATTTTATGGAGTTTATTTTACAGCATCTTTTAATGCTTTTCCAGGGACAAACTTGGGAACGTTTCTGGCAGGGATGTCAATTTCTTTGCCTGTCTGGGGATTTCTTCCTTTTCTGGCTTTTCTATTGGCTGTTTTAAATGTTCCAAAGCCAACCAGTGTAACAGAATCATTGCTGGAAAGGGCTTCTGTGATTGCTTTGATTGTGTGATCAACTGCAGCCTGGGCTTCTTTTTTACTGCTAAGCACTTCTGAAACCTTGTTGATTAAATCGCCTTTGTTCATTTTTTGCACTCCTTTTTTGAGGTTTTAGAAATTTCTAAAATTTGCCTTAAAACATTTTTCTAAAATAAAGTTAACTTAAACCTGCATTTAGCGTACGTTACGTCGTTGAGAAGGGCGTGTCAAGTATTTATTCACATTTTTTTAAAATTTATCGCCAAAATATAAAAAAAAACATAAAATTAATAAAAATCAAGGTGTACAGGGGCTTAGGGCCTTAAAATCGCTAAATACCATTGGATCAATTGTTCTCCAAAAAAAATATACAAAATTGCACCCAGAGATAGAAACGGTCCAAAGGGGATTTTTAATTTTGAATCAGCTATTTTGGTGTAGATCATGATTAAAATCCCGAAAAAGGTGCCAAGTAATGACCCGGCAAAAATAGTAAAAAAAACACCTTTAATCCCTGTTGCCGCTCCGATCATCGCCAGAAGCTTGATGTCGCCGCCACCCATGCCTTCCTGTTTTTTCAGCAGAAAATATAAATAAGCCACGGCATATAAACTGCCGCCACCGGCAAAAATACCCAGCAGGGTATCTTTAATTGTCATTTCAGGCAAAAAATAAAAAGAAGAGGCAAATATCAGGATGCCGGGAAGCGATATGATATCCGGAATAATCTGATGATCTATATCAATAAAGGAAATGGTGATCAAAACACTGATGAAAACAAACCAATACGCCATGGCCCATCCCGGGCCGAACTTATAAAATAGCAGCACGGTAAAAATACCCGTCAGGATTTCTATTAAAGGGTATCTTATGGATATTGGCTTGTGGCAGAATTTGCACCGGCCTTTTAAAAACACATAGCTTAAGACGGGAATATTGCAGTAAAAAGGAATGCTTTTTTTACAGACAGGACAGAATGAACCAGGAAAGACAATGGATTTATTTTCAGGTACCCTGTAAATACAGACATTTAAAAAACTTCCAATACAGGCGCCAATGATTAAAAAAAACATGGCAGGCATGGAAAAATAGTCAAATACCATCATTTTGATTTTTCCCTTAATTTTTTTTTAAGGACATTGTAAAATAAAAAATATGTTTTATTGTAAAGGATCAAATATGAAAGAACTTATAATGAATGTCAAGGAGTTAAAATGGCTGAAGCAGATATTGATGATCTGATTGAAATAATAGAAAAAGAAAGCAATTTAGAGGATATCCCCACAACCCTTCCCATGATGCCGGTCAGAGATATTGTTGTGTTTACGGATATGCTGCTGCCATTGTTTGTTGGCCGTAAAAAATCCATTAGAGCAGTTGAAGAGAGTATGAAATATGATCGTTATATTTTCCTGACGGCTCAGAAAGATTCTGAACTGGAAACTCCAACATCTGAGGATCTTTATATAGTCGGTACCGTTGGCAGAATTCAAAAAATGATCAAGTTGCCTGATGGCAGGATTAAGGCTTTGGTTCAGGGGTTAGCCAAGGCAAAAGTATTGGAGTATGTTAAAAAGAAACCTTTTTTAAAAGTTCATATTGAAGTTTTAAAGGATATAGATCCTTTGGAACTCAATATTGAAGATGAAGCTTTAATGCGGAATGTCAAAGAGGCCAGTGAAAAATTGCTGGCACTCAAAGGTGAGTTTTCAGGGGATGTAGGGGATTTGCTGTCTCATATTGAATCTCCGGGTAAACTGGCTGATCTTGTTGCTTCCAATATAAATTTAAAGGTCGTGGATGCCCAGGCTTTACTTGAAATTATAGATGGTACGGAACGTTTGAAAAAAGTGAATGATCTTTTGGCAAGAGAGCTGGATCTTTCAACGGTTCAAGCCAAAATTCAAATAGATGTCAAGGATGAGATTTCCAGAAATCAAAGGGATTATTATCTTAGAGAACAGGTGAAAGCCATTCACAGGGAGCTTGGGGAGAGTGATGAAAAGCTTGCTGAAATAAAAGAATTCAAAGCAAAGATTAAAAAATGTAAAATGCCCAAGGACTGTGAAAAAGAAGCAGAAAAACAGTTGAAACGTCTTGAACAAATGCATTCTGACTCTTCTGAAGCTTCCGTTGTCCGCACCTATCTTGACTGTATTGTTGAATTGCCATGGAGCAAAGCAACAAAAGATTTTCTCGATATCCCAAAATCAGAAGAAGTCCTGAATCAGGATCATTTTGGTCTGGATAAAGTCAAAGAAAGAATTCTTGAATATTTAAGTGTCAGAAAGTTAAACCCTAAAAAAAAGGGACAGATCATCTGTTTTGTGGGCCCTCCTGGTGTTGGAAAAACATCGCTGGGACAGACCATAGCCAAAGCCATGAAGCGTAAGTTTCACCGGGTATCTTTAGGTGGCATAAGGGATGAGGCTGAAATCCGGGGGCATAGAAGAACCTATATTGGTTCCATGCCGGGAAGGATTTTGCAGGGGTTAAGACAATGTAATACAAATAATCCTGTATTTATGTTAGATGAGATCGACAAGCTGGGAAATGATTTCCGGGGAGATCCTTCTTCCGCCCTTTTAGAGGCCCTTGATCCTGAACAGAACTTTGAATTTTCTGATCATTATCTGAATATGCCCTTTGATCTTTCCAATGTGCTTTTTATTTTAACGGCCAATATATCTGACACTATCCCTTCTGCTTTGCTGGACAGGATGGAGGTGATTAGAATTCCCGGATATACACGCCAGGAAAAAAAGGTGATTGCTGAAAAATATCTTTTTCCAAGAAAATTAAAAGATAACGGGCTTGTCCGCAGGTCAATCAATATAAGCCCTGGAGCAATGGAGCAAATTATTGGAGAGTATACACTGGAAGCGGGCTTGCGGGGTCTTGAAAGGAAACTGGACGCCATTTGCAGAAAAATTGCAAGAAAGATTGCTGAGGGTAAAAATGGTAAATTTTCAATAACCATGCAAAATCTCACAAAATATCTTGGCCCGCCAAAATATCTTACTGAGCTTGACCAGGAAGAAAGTCAGGTTGGTCTGGCCACGGGGCTTGCATGGACTGAAGTCGGTGGAGAACAGCTTTATATTGAAGTGTCTCTTTATCAGGGTAAAGGAGAATTGCTGGTAACAGGGCAGATCGGTGAAGTGATGCAGGAGTCTGCCAGGGCTGCTCTTACATATACAAAAGCCAATGCAGATAAATTTGATATAAGTAAAGAAGACCTTGATAATAATGATATTCATCTTCACGTGCCTGCAGGTGCCATTCCAAAAGACGGCCCTTCAGCCGGGATTGCCATGGCAACAGCCTTGATTTCCGCATTTACAGGGCGCAAAGTAAATAATAAAGTGGGCATGACGGGTGAGATTTCCCTGAGAGGAAGGGTTTTACCCATTGGCGGACTTAAAGAAAAAGCCCTTGGGGCGCTGCGGGCCGGGATAGACCATATAATCATTCCCGAGAAAAACAAGAGTGATTTATATGATATGCCAAAGGTTATTAAAAATAAAATAAAGTTTACCTGTGTTAAAGATATTCGTGAAGCCCTTGAAATAGCCCTTGAAGAAAAACCAGTAAAAGAAAAACCAGTAAAAACAAAGCCGGTAAAAACAAAGCCAGTAAAAGTAAAACCAGTAAAAGTAAAAATTAAAAAAGAAAAGGCTTAAATTAAGTGAAACTTCTTTGTCTGAGCACAGCAGAACAAGGATGCAGCCTGGCAATTGTTGATGGGGATTCTCCTGTTTGTGAAGAATTCTGGGAAGTCAAGCAGACCCATTCCACACGATTGCTAAAAATGATTGAACATATGCTTGAAAAAAGAGCTGGCCTGGAACTTGCTGATATTGATGCTTTTGTTGCTGCCAGAGGGCCGGGCAGCTTTACTGGACTTCGCATAGGTATCTCTGTGATCAAAGGCTTGGCCTATGCCATGGGAAAACCTGCCCTTGGAGTTTCAAGCCTTGATGGTATAGCCTTTTGCTTTGTTCATTCTTCCATGCCCGTCTGTGTCATGATGGATGCCAGAAGAAGCCAGGTCTATTGTGCAGTTTATCAATTTGATCATGGCAGTCTTGTATCCAAAACCAGTGAAAGGGTTGTCAGCCCGGAACAGGCCATCAAGATGACAAAAGGACCCACACTGTTTGCAGGGTCAGGATCAAAAGCCTATAGAGACATCATTGAACAGACAGCAGATCACCCCGTAATTGCCCACAATTTTCTGAATTCTGTGAACGCGGCGGCCCTTGTTTTATCCCTTACGTCAAAAGACAATTTTTTAAACAACCCGGAAAATACCCTGGTTCCCACTTATATCCGAAAGTCCGATGCCCAATTACATTTTACCAAATAATTTAATTCCGGGGACACCTTACTTATCTTTCTTTATTGTGGTTATTGAAATTAGACGGGGTTTGTATTATTGCGCAAACCAAAACTTCCAGTGCAGGTCTACTTGCCTTACAACGACCGGATTGCCTGCGATTTTTGTAAAAGTTCAAAGGCCTGGAATGTTAAAACAGCGGACTGTTTGAGGACATATTTGCCCGCAGTTTTCGCTGTTAAATGGAAGGCCTTTTGAACTTTAAAAAATCGTTCAGGCACTAGGGAGTGTAAGGTGAGCAGACCGGAACGGGTATCAGGCCTGGTGTTGGCCAAGCTTGCCCATTATAATTCCGGGGACACCTTTATCTGATTATGCAACCATTTGGATTAAATCAGCCTCATACTCTGGGAACATAATGATTGAAGGGTGTATGCCAAAGGCATTTGCAATTTGTACCGCCCGTTTTTTGCCGATATCCACCTTGTTGTTTTCAAGCAGACTGATATTTTTGGCATTAACACCTGAAAGTGCTGCCAGTTTTTCCTGTGTCCATCCCTTAAGTTCCCTGAGCATGCGGATAACATCACCTGTTGTGACAGAGGCACGTTTTTGGGCTGGAATAAATTTTTTTTCCAAAATATTACCCTCCTGATTTTAGTATTTATGCGGCGTTATTTCCAGTACATAAACAGAAACTTCTTCATCGTTGATCGAATAAACCACTCTGTATTTCAAACTTAATCGTGACGACCGCTGGTCTTTTCGTTTCCCTTTAAGTTTTTCATCATTATATCCAGGAAATTCTTTCAGGATGTCGGGGCCATGCCTGAAAACAAGATTCTTCCACAGTTCGTATTTTTTCAGTACTTGCTGCGGAGCCTTTTTGCATTGTTTTGCAAAATCTTTATGTTCAAATATGTGCCACATTATTACAAATAATAACTTATCGATTTTAATAAGTCAATTATTCTGATTTTATATTATTCTGAATTTATATCTGGATATTTGTCATAAGAAATTTTACATAACCCGTTCCAGGGTGATCGCCTTACGTCCGCTGGATGGACATTGCTACAAGCTCTAACCTGAAGGTCACACGTAACTTAAAGGTCACACGTAAGATTACTTTTGCTGACCGCCATGAACTCGCTCATTCTTCGCTCAAACACCAGGGCGGACAAGATAACCTGGATCGGGTTGGAATTCCGGGGACATCTTACTTATCTTTCTTTTTAGCAAATAGACGGGTCAGGCTTTTCTTATTGTGGTTATTGACTTAACACGACAATGATTTCGATCCCTTCACCGCTTCCAGTGCAAGGCAAGCAGACCGGAACGGGTATCAGGCCGGGTGTTGGTCAAGCTTGCCCATGATATCCCGATTGCCTGGCCAAGTTTATATCAAAGAGTCAGCCGAGAATTGCTGGCTGTAAAATAATGATATTGACATTATGATGAATATTTTGATACTATAGCAAGCTCATATTTGCGGAGTTAGAAAGTTAAATTATGGATAATTCAAAATGGCCGGCGCGGGCAGTTTTACCTGTTGCACAACCCGGCCTGAAATATATTGTTATAACCATCCTTATTACAGGTATGCTCTTTTATTTTGAGTGGATTTTATTTGCCTGGTGCTCCTTTGCAGTCACTTTATTTGTCTGCTGGTTTTTTCGAGATCCGGACCGGTCTGTCCCTCAAGATAAAAAAAGCCTTATCTCTCCTGCTGACGGAAAGGTTATTATTGTTGAAAAACTGGAGAAATGTGAATATTTATCTGACCCCTGCATCAAGATCAGTATTTTCATGAATGTGTTCAACGTGCATGTGAATCGAATTCCCTTTGACGGGAAGGTGCAAAAGGTTGAATATCATCCTGGAAAATTTATGAATGCATCCTTTGATAAAGCATCTGTCCATAATGAGAGAAATGCATTGATGATTAAGACTGCTGATGATACAAATTTTGCAGTGGTCCAGATAGCCGGTCTCATTGCCAGAAGGATTGTTAATTGTGTTAAAGAGGGTGAAATTGTAAAAAAAGGGGATCGGTACGGCATGATCCAGTTTGGATCACGTCTTGATTTATATTTACCCCGGGATTTTGACGTTGTGGTCAAAGTTGGTGAACGAACAAAAGCAGGGTCTACTATCATTGGGTACATGAAATAGAGGAGGGTACAAAAAGTATGCAGAATCAGAATATTAAAAAAAGTATCTATATTCTCCCCAATTTATTCACCTCCATGAATTTGTTTTGCGGATTTTATTCAATTACGGCAGCGATTCAATCAAGATTTGTTGATGCCGCAATTGCCATATTAATTGGTGGTGTGTTTGATTTTTTAGATGGTAAAATTGCCAGAGCGACCAATACCACCAGTAAATTTGGTGTTGAATATGATTCATTGGCAGACCTGATTACCTTTGGGCTGGCACCAGCACTTCTAATGTTTTTATGGGTACTTGAGTCTGCGGGCAGACCGGGCTGGTCAGCGGCGTTTTTATTTGCCATATGCGGTGCATTAAGGCTTGCCAGATTTAATACCAGTTCTTCATCCAGCATTGATTTTGAGGGCCTGCCCATCCCGGCAGCAGCTGCAATGAATGTTTCAGTGGTCCTGCTTTTCTCCAGGTTGGGAATAAGCCCGGAGCCTTTTAAACTGATTATTCTGTTACTGATGTTCGCTCTTTCTTTTTGCATGGTGAGTTCTTTTAAATATAAAAGTTGTAAAAAGGTATCTGTTTTTAAAAGCATGAAATTTAACAGGCTCGTGGGGATTATCCTTGTTCTTGTTGCCATTGCCACGGAACCTTCCATACTGTTGTTCGTTGTATTCTCGACATATGTTATATCCGGACCTGTTGCAACACTGGTGTATCAAAAATATTCAAAAAGAGACAAAGCAGCCCCGGCCGACAAAGGGTTTTAAATAAAAATAAATCATACGGAGTAACGTTTAAGTTGGAACAAACACCCATTACAACACAAGGCTATGCAGCCTTAAAAAAAGAATTTGAAAGATTAAAAACCATTGAGCGGCCTGAAAATATCAAAGCCATTGAAGTGGCCAGAGCCCATGGTGATCTTTCTGAAAATGCTGAATATCATGCTGCCAAGGAAAGACAGTCATTTCTGGAAGGTAGAATCGGAGAAATTGGCTATAAACTTGGAACTGCTAAAATAATTGATCCGGCAACCATACCCAAGGACCGTGTGAGGTTTGCATGTCGGGTCCTTCTTGAAAATCTGGATTCACAAGAGGAAATGGAATACATGCTGGTTGGTGCAGATGAAGCTGATATAAAAAAGGGGAAAATTTCCGTATCTTCCCCTCTGGGCAGTGCATTGATAGGTAAGAAACCAGGGGATGAAGCAATCGTGCAGGCTCCCGGCGGAAGAAGAATATATGGGATAATAGATATTCTCTAAAAATAGAGGAGGTATAAGTTTTGGCAAGAGTTACCATAGAAGATTGTTTGAAAAATGTTGACAATAGATTTACCCTTGTTCACCTTGCAGCAAAAAGGATAAGACAGGTAAGAGAAGGTTCGGATCTGTTGGTGAAATCATCCAATAATGAAGACGTTGTTACTGTTTTAAGAGAGATCGCGGCAGGCAGGGTTATTGCAAAAAAGAAATAAAATCCTAAAGACAAATAAAAATGATAGATATTCAAAATCAACCTGATTTTCGGAAGATCCCCATTAATAAGGTCGGGATAAAGGGATTGAAATATCCGATTAAAGTCCTGGACAAAACCACGGGACTGCAATCCACTATTGCCCAGATCAACATGTATGTGAATCTGCCCCACCACTGCAAAGGCACCCATATGAGCCGGTTTGTTGAAATTCTGCATCTGTTCAGGACTAAGGTTTCCCTGGAATCCTTAACCAATATCCTGGAAGACATGAAGAAAATCTTAGGAGCTAAATCTTCTCATATTGAAATTACCTTTCCCTATTTTATCGAAAAACAATCTCCACAGACAAAGTCCAAAGGGCTGATGGATTATACCTGCTCCATCCTCGGATCTTCCAACGGAAAAACAGATACAGATATTGTTTTAAAGGTTGCTGTTCCCATCACATCTGTTTGTCCCTGTTCAAAGGAGATCAGTGAATATGGCGCCCATAATCAGCGCGGCGAAGTGCTGGTAAGTACAAGGTTTGATAAGTTTATCTGGATAGAAGAAATCGTCAACCTTGTGGAGGCAAAGGCTTCCTGTGATATTTTTTCCGTTTTAAAAAGACAGGATGAAAAGTTTGTAACGGAAAAAGCCTATGACAATCCCAAATTTGTGGAAGATATTGCAAGGGATGTGGCAAAGGGATTAATGGATGATAAAAATATCACCTGGTTTTCAGTAAGCGCTGAAAACTTTGAATCCATCCATAACCACAGCGCCTACGCCTATATTGAAAAATAATGGGCTAGGGAACCAGGAGACGCAGTTTCTTTAGAATGGCATCATAACCTTTGTTCTTCTGGTTCACCATGATGACATAGGGGTAAAGCCGGCCATCCTTTCCTGATATATAACCTGCCCTGGTCCGGATACCTGAAAGTGTGCCTGTTTTAAAAAAATCCTGGACCTGTCTGTTTAACAGGAAATAAAAGGGCATAAACTCTATAAGGACCTTTATCATTTGATCCGGAGAAATCAAGTTTGATCTTGAAAGGCCTGATCCTTCTGAAATGCTGAGATGATCAAATCCCAGGCGCTGCTTTGAAAAAAGCTTGACAGTCTTGACCCCTTTTTCAAGGGTGGCTGGCGGCCCATGGGTTTTTGCGCCCAGGGTAAGTAAAACAAGGTTTGCAATATAATTATTAGAGTATTTTAAAAGTTTTTGCACCACCTGCTTTGTATCAAAAGGAGAAAGAAAAGTGTTTCCCCCCTCTTGTTTTCCCTCATATTTTCCCAGCCCCACAGAACCTGTGACAGCAATATTATTTTTTTCAAGAAAGAATTTGACCAGAAGTCCTGGATACATCATACCCTGCTGTTTTGACAAAACAATTCTGCCCTGTTTCAAACGGGTTTTTTTTATATCCCCAAGAAAGACGGGCAAAAGTGGAGTCTGGGGTTCCCCGCTGATAAATCTTTTTTCTTTTTTATCCCATTGAAACAAAAGGGTATTGAAATTGGCAAATAAAGCCCCCACAGGAGCGTCGTAGGGATTTAGAGAGCTTCCTTTCCCCGGCACCTGAATCTGATCTGAAAAATAGGTCTGGTCAAGAATAATATCATGAATCAGTGTTGGTTTTGCCGTTAAAATGATTGTATGGCACAGCTCCTCAATAACTTCCGAAATCAATAAAGGATCACCAAAGCCCTTTATATAAAGATTTTTTGAATCCGGATCAAGATACCAGGCCGTTGAAAAACGATAATCCGGTCCAAGCAGGTCAAGGGCAACAAGGCTGGTCAGAATTTTTAAAATTGATGCGGGAATAAATAACTTTTCCCTGTTCTGGCTGTAAAGGATGTTTCCTTGAGCATCAGCTAAAACAACCCCGGCATTCAAATTTTCAGCATAAATGCCAGGGCAAAAGGTCAGTCCCTCAATAAAGACAGCCCCAAAAAAAATAAAACCAATAAAGGTTTTTTTATTAATCATTATCAGAATAAAAAGCTTTATATCCAAGATAGGTCATATACACATCTGCCTTGCTGGAAACTTCAAAAGGAGAATGCATGGAAAGAACAGCAGGACCGCAGTCAAGGACATTCATCCCGAATTTTGCAAGGAATTTGGCAACGGTGCCGCCGCCGCCCTCGTCGATTTTCCCCAGTTCTCCCGTCTGCCAGACAATATTATTTTTATTAAATATCTGTCTGATCTTACCCACAAATTCTGCACTGGCATCACTTGATCCGGATTTTCCGCCCACCCCCGTGAATTTTGTCATGCAAATGCCAAATCCCAGTTTTGCCGCATTCATTGCTTCATGAACGTCTTTGAAATCCGGGTCCATGGCAGCATTCACATCAGCAGACAGACAGGATGAGTTGATCAAGGCTTTTCTAAGACTGCGGTTACCCATATCCTCACCACTGATAAAAAGCAGATCAGACATAAAGTCTTCAAGAAAATTTGATTTTGCGCCGCTGCTGCCTTCACTGCCGATCTCTTCCTTGTCAAAGAACAGGGCAATGGCAGTCCTGTCTGGAGATGGGGTATCCATTATAGCCTCAAGGCTTGTATAGGCACACACCCTGTCATCCTGGCCGTAAGAACCGATCATTGACCTGTCAAATCCGATATCCCGTGCTTTTCCAGCCGGCACAGCTTCAATTTCCGCACTCACGAAATCTTCTTCGACAATCTTGTATTGTTCATATAAAAGGTTTAACACCCCCAGTTTAAACCGGTCTTTTTCTTCTTCACTGCCCAGGGGGATACTTCCTGCAATCAGGTTTAATTTTTCACCTTCAAAGGCTTCGGATAATTTTTTGTTTGCCTGTAGTTTTCCAGCCAGATGGGGCAGAAGATCCGTCACAGTGAAAACCGGATCATCAGGGTCTTCACCAATAGTAATATCAATTGTTTCATTATTGGCTTTAATTATTGTTCCATGGAGTGCCAAAGGAACAGCCAGCCAATGATACTTTCTAATGCCGCCATAGTAATGGGTTTTCATCAATCCCATACTCAAATCTTCATAAACAGGATTCTGCTTTAAATCCAGCCTGGGTGAATCAATATGTGAGGCAATGATATTGGCCCCTGTAACAAGGCCGTCTCTCCCTAAAATAGCCAGGGCTACACAACGTCCCTGGAAAACCTTATAAACTTTTTTGATAGTTTTTGATTTTTTTGTTGCCAGAGTATTAATATCTACAAAACCTTCAGCCTCAGCAGCCTGAACAATTTGTCCAGCAGCTTTTCTTTCTGTTTTAGACTGATTAAGAAAATCTTTGTAGTTTTCACAAAATTTAAAAGATTCCTCTTTCTGTTTTTTAACAAGTTGATCAAAAACCAGGGTTTCTTTTTTCAGAATTGTCTTTTTTATCTTTTTTATGTGGGTTTTGTCCATTTGAATTGTTCCTTAAATATCAATTAACTTTGTCAACCTCATCACTTAAACTATTGGAAAAAAATCATGAAATATTTTTTTAATTTTCTGCATACTGTTTTAGATATCAAACAAATAATATTTTTAATATAAATATTATTTGATAATTGATTTTGGCGTGAATTATAGCAAATATTTAAAAAAGAGGAAACAAAAATCGAGAATGAGACTTTCAACTTACCAAAAATGTGGAAAGGTTTTTACATTAGGCCAATTTTAAAAATACCATGAGACTGAGAATAGCTGTTTATTTGTATTCATTGTTGCATTTTAGTATAAAATGTTGTAGTTGAAAACAAATATTTTTTATTAAAATTCAGGATAATCTATTATGAAACAGATTAGTGAAAAACAGAAAATTCAAGGATTCACACTAATAGAGGTAATGGTTGTTATTATTATTGTTGGACTTCTTTCAGCACTTGTTGCGCCTAAGTTTTTCGGGAAAATTGACCAGGCAAGGGTAAAAACCACGAAAACACAAATTGAATTACTGGGTGCTGCATTGGATGATTTCAGGTTGGATAATGGTCGATATCCAACCATGGAAGAGGGATTGAATTCTTTAAGAAAACAGCCTGATGAATTAAAAAATTGGTACGGCCCTTATCTGCCTAAAGATGTTCCCCTGGATGCCTGGGGAAAGGAATATATCTATAAATCTCCCGGAGACCATGGCGATTATGATCTTTTCAGTTATGGCAAAGACGGTCAGGAAGGCGGAGAAAAGGATAACCGGGATATTGTAAGCTGGGAATAGAATGAAAACTGAAGTTTTTCAAGAAATTAACGAATCAACCATCCCGGAATCTCCTCCTGAAGTAACACTTCTTCCTCTGCATTTCATGAAGAATTTTAAAGTATTGCCCATTGATGATTCCGGTGAAAGTCTGGTAGTTTTATTTGCTGATCCCTATGACTACCACACCCGGGAAGTTGTGACCGCGGCTTATGAAAAACCATTGAAGATATATCATGCATCCGATGAATTTGTCAGCAATACATTATATGCCTGGTATGAAGCCAACAGGGCAATGAGTGGAAAGGAATATGATGACAATCATGATTTGAATATGGATGATGCCCTGTGGAGTGATACTGAACAGCTCAAGGATATGGCATCCGAAGCTCCGGTCATCCGCCTGGTCAATCATATCATCAGCAAAGCCCTTGATCTTGGGGCATCTGATGTTCATATCGAACCAAAAAGACAATTTCTTGCTGTCCGATATCGTATCGACGGAGTTCTACAGGATCAAGAACCCATTGCCAACAAATACCGGGCAGCCATTATTTCGCGTGTAAAACTTATGGCCAATATGGATATTGCTGAAAGACGGCTATCCCTGGATGGCAGAACAAAAATTAAACTCGGCCGGAAAGAAATTGATATTCGTGTGTCAAGCGTGCCGGTTCAGTATGGAGAAAGCCTTGTGTTAAGGCTTTTGCTGCAGGACAACATACAGCTTAAACTATCTTCCCTGGGCCTGGCGGATGAGATGTCTGATCTATTTCTCAGACTCGTTTCCCAGCCCTATGGGATGTTTCTGGTCACCGGCCCTACAGGTTCCGGAAAAACCACCACCCTGTACTCTGTCATAAATGAGATAAACACCCCTGAAAAAAAAATTGTTACAGCTGAAGATCCTGTAGAATATCAGATTGACAATGTGAATCAGGTTCAGGTGAAATCGTCAATTGGCCTGACCTATGCCTCGGTATTAAGATCTTTTTTAAGGCATGACCCTGATATTATTCTCATTGGAGAAATCCGCGATTCAGAAACAGCGGAAATAGCAATCCAGGCTTCTTTAACCGGGCATATGGTTTTTTCCACTCTGCATACCAATGATTCGGCAGGAGCCGTTAATCGACTTTCGGACATGGGAGTTGAAAGCTATCTTCTCGCCTCAAGTCTGGTGGGGGTTTTAGCCCAGAGGCTTGTACGTAAAATCTGTACCAATTGCAGGGAAGAAATAATTCTCTCGCAGATACAAAAGCAGACCATTGCCCAGAGCCTTGAAATTTCCGTGGATTTGATTGATGATACCTGTATGAGTGGAAAAGGGTGTGAAGAGTGTTCCTCTACAGGATATAAGGGCAGGGTAGGTCTTTATGAACTATTAGTGGTTGATGATATAATTCAGCGGATGATTGCCGAGAATGCTGACAGAGATGAAATTGTCTGCAAGGCTGCTGAAAAGGGCATGAAAACAATCCGGTATGATGGATTGGAAAAGGTTAGGCAGGGCATCACAACATTTGAAGAGGTGCTGAGGGTTACTCGCTGATGGCGGTCTTTAAATATGAATTTTTTGATCCAAAGGGCAGCAAGGGACGTGATGTCTGTGAAGCAAATACCAAAGATGAAGCATTACTGATTCTGCAAAGCAGGGGACATCGCCTGATCCGGTGGCTTAATCAGGGCACCGCCTCTTTTTCCCGGCTTAAGGTGAGAAACAACCGGCGTATTCTTAATCAGGATCAGCTAATCCAGTTTACTAAAGATCTTGCCCATTTGATCAAGTCTGAAGTTCCCATTGACCGGACTATCCGAATAATTGAAGATTCCTCATCAAACAAGTCTGTCAAGGCCATGGCGACTTTTTTGTATGATTCTGTCCAGGGCGGAAGCAGTCTGGCAGAATCAATGGGGGAAAAGCCGGCAGACTTTAATGACCTGTATGTCAGCATGGTCAGAGTTGGCGAAACAGGTGGCATCCTTGCTCCGGTCATGGAACGGCTGGCCGAATTCATGGAAAGAACCCAGGAAATCAAAAAATTTATCATCTCCACGTCCATATATCCTGCCATACTCTTATCTGTTGGAATTGCTTCAGTGTTTATCATCATGGGATTTGTGGTCCCTAAATTTGCTGATATTTTTCGCGACCTGGGACAGGATATGCCACTGTCCACAAAGGTATTGCTGAGTATGGGGGTATTTCTGGGGCAGTGGTGGTGGCTTTTGCTTACCCTCACTATTTTCTTTGGTCTTTTGTCCTGGAGGCTGATAAAAACAACCCAGGGCAAAATTATTATGGATAAGCTGTTGATCAGGATTCCATATCTTGGGGATTTGTTGATGAATATCCAGGTGAGCCGGTTTGCCAGAACTCTGGGTGTCCTTATGCAAAGTGGTGTTCCCATTTTAAAATCTCTGGGGATTGTGAAAGATGTGGTTGGGAATATCATATTAAAGGATACAATGGTATATATTGCGGAACAGGTAAGGGAAGGCAGGAACTTGAGCGGCTTGATGAAGGAAAATAAGATGTTTCCTCCAATGCTTGTGCAAATGGTTTCCCTGGGCGAAGAGACTGGAAAAATGGGCCAGATGCTTGTTTCTTCAGCAGAAAATCTTGATGTAATGATTCAGAACAGGATCAAAATGCTTTTGACATTTATTGAACCGGTTGCAATTCTTGTTATGGGCATTATTATCGGGGGGATTGTTGTTTCAATGCTTTCCACAATATTCGGGATCAATGATATCTCATTCTAAGGGTTTCACTTTTTTGGAAGTCCTTGTGGTGTTGATACTGATATCATTGGCATCCTCACTGGTTGCAACAAATGTGGGGAAATCATCAGGACACAAGCGAACGGTTTTTTTCATCAAAAAAGTTCAATCCATGTGTGTAAAGGCCAGACAAAGGGCAATGATGAATGGATATCCCCAGTCTTTTGTCATTTCTTCTTCTAAACGGTCCTGTTGGATTGTTCCGGAAAATAAAGTCGAGATACCAGAATCCATTACCATTGAAGGGGAAAATGTAAAAACAGTTGAAGAGGATATGTATGTGATCAGATTTTATCCTGACGGCAGTTCCAGTGGGGGCATCCTGTTTTTTAAAATAGATGAAGTGCCCCTCTTTCGTCTTAAAGTGGATGTCTTAACCGGTATCATAGAATTGATCAATGATCAGGCCTGATAATAAGAACGGGTATACCCTGCTTGAGGTCATGGTTGCTCTCTTGATTGTGGCCATGACCTTGGGGGCTGTTTTTCAGAATCTTTCCCAGTCCAAAAAAACATCACTCAGGTCTGAGAGAGCTTTAAAAGTAGTCAGGCTGGCAAATAATATATTTCATGATCTTGAAACCATCAATACTATTGTCAGGGGAGAGACCATTGAGGACAGCATTCCCGGGGAGGAAAACTGGTATTATAGATTTTATGCAGAGCCGCTGGTATTGGATGGAATATCTGATAATAGTACGCCTCTGGAGATAGAGAGCCTTAAAAAGCTCACTTTATGCATCCTGTATGATGCGGGTGATAAAAAACAATCCTTTTGCTTTGTGAAATGGCACAGGCCCTGATGCAAAAATTCAATCTTACATTCAGGGCCAGCTCAAACAAGGACAGCGGTTTTACACTTCTGGAATTATTGGTGGCAATGCTCATGGTATCAATGGTGACCATTATTATTGCCCAGGCATTAAAACTGAGTATCAATGCCTGGGACCGGGCACAAAGAGAGGGCGATACATTCCAGGCCAGAACCGTCATTCCTTCCCTTTTAAGAAAACAGCTTGATTCAATCGTTGGGGAAAAGGTTTTTGCCCCGGGCCAGGCACCCCAGAAACTGGTATTTATAGGCAATGAAAAAGGCCTGTCCTTTTTTACCACATATACACCCATGGCAGGCAATCTGGCCGGACTTTTACGGATTACCTATGTGCATGATAAAGAAAAGAGTATTCTTCTTTTATATCAGAAACTCATACTGACACTGGAAGATTTAAATGATACCTTTTGTCCTTTGTCAGAGTTATGGGACAGCCAGTTGGAGCCTTCAGGGAAAATTGTGGGTATCAACCGGTTTAATGTCCGATACGGCAGCGGGAAATCTTATGCCGATATTGATTCAGATAGTGTTAAAAATATATGGGCGGATAAAAAGAACCAATATCCCGGATCCATTTTTCTTGATTTCCAGACAATGGGCAAAAGAATTGTTTCAAACCCGGAATTGTGGCATTTTAACATTGGAACATGATGAGGTGTTTAAAGGGAATGTTCAGGCAAATAAAAAATAGTAATGGAAGTATCCTCATTGTTGTTCTCTGGACCCTGGTCATGATCAGTTATCTTGTGGGGGATTATCTGATCCACAACAGGTCAAAAACAGCTACTGCCATGAACCTTACCGCCTCTTTCATTCAAATGAATGCGGTTGAATCTGTTTTGAGCCTGACAACCTCGGATGAATGGAAATCAGGTATTGACCAGTATATGCCGGGGAAATGGGTTGATATGAATGTTGACGGGGTAAAACTTCGTTTCAGACTGGAGAATGAAGGCAGCAGGATCAATATAAATACAGCTGATGATGCAAAAATCCGGCAGGCTGTGGTTGACATTTTTAATCAATCTGATATTGAAAAGGCAAACTTACTTACCGATGCCATCCTTGACTGGAAGGACAATGATGATCTGGTAAGGACACAGGGAGCTGAAAAAGCCTATTATGAGTCAGAAGGTTTGAACTATCTGCCTGCCGACGGATTGTTCAAAACAATGACAGAACTTTTGCTGGTAAAAGGAATGACCGGTAAACTTTTTTGGGGTGATCCGGGAAGGGATGATACCCCGGATAATACCCCGGATAATACATCGGATAATACATCGGATAATACATCGGACCCCACATTAGATGACAAGGAACAGGGCTCTTTCATGGAAAAATTTACATTGTTTGATGCGGGTTTTGACAGACTGAGTATTTTGATTCCCTTAAAAGAGGACTCCAGACTTTATTTTATCTTGTTTATCAAAGGTAAAAATAGTATGAACGTGGTTGAACGATATACTGAATTTTTGGAAGGTTAAATTGATTTATAAACAATATCTGGGGATTTATATTAACGAATCCAAAGTCCAGTGCACAAGTTATTATAAATTTTTTCCAGGTTTGTTGTCCGGGGAAAAAGGCCTTTTTAAGTCTGGGTCCCCAAAAATTTTCAACGATCCTTCTTCTCGGTTAAATTTAAAAAAAGTACTTGATTCGATAAAGCCATCAAAAAGAAGAAGGATATATATTTGTCTTCCAAGGAAGTATTTTTTTACAAGAAGGTTGCAATTTCCTGAACTGCCTTTGGATGATGTCAGGGATTCTGTTGTAAGCAACCTTGAAACGTATTCACACCTGCCTGTTGATGAGATCTATTATGATGTATTGTTTTCAAAAGTTAAAGATAATGAAATAAATGCCCTGCTCTTTTATGCGCCGCGCAAAAAACTGGATATATATATAAATCAGCTCATGGAGTCCGGGCATTACGATTCCCTTGAATGCATTTTTCCTTTTTCCTATGGAGCAGGCCCATGGCATTTGGATTTTAAAATCAAATCGCGTGATAACCTGAAGGTCACACGAAAAAAAGGTCTTGTGATTCAATATGAAGATTCAATGGAGCTGGCCATTTATTCAGGGATCTCATGTATTGATTCTTTTTTATTGGATGCATTCAGTGAAAAAGAAAAACAGGATAAGATGATACAGGATATCCTGGCTGACCATGATATGTCTGAAGATCAGATAGCTTATAAAAATACCCATACCATTACAGAAAATGATTTTTTAAATGAGAATATGGGAGGTGTAGCTCTGGCACCGTTCTATCGCGGAATGCAGCATATCAGTGTGGATGAAAACCTGCCCAGGATCAAATTATTTAAGCCCATGAAACTGCTTCTTCCCCTATTTATTATATTAGGCGCACTAATGGCTTATATGTCTGTGAATATCAGGAATGAGATTGAGGTTAAGCAGAAGAATCTGGCAGGGGTTAAGCAGGAGATCACGGCCTTAGAAAAAGAGATTGCTCCCATCCTTGAAGCAAAAACAGCCTTGAAAAGAGCTGCGGAATACAAAGGTGATGTGGAGGACTTCGTATTGTCAAAGCCCCCATTGTTTTCCTATATCAATGATCTGGCCCAGAACGTTCCTGAAAATACCTGGTTTGCCCATTTAAGCTATAAACCCGGAATTATTTCCATGCAGGGGGAAGGCGATGATGTATTAAAAGTGGTTGAGTCTTTAAGGGCTTCTGCAAAATATAAAGAGGTTAAGTTAAAGGGCGCCGTCAGCCGGACCAAGGAAGGCAAGGACAAGTTTATGATTGATCTTATTTTGAAAGATTGGGAAAGCAAATCCCTGCAGGGGGACCATGAAAGCGTTTTTGTTAAATAAACGACTCCGTTTCACAGTATTCGGACTTTTAATATGCTTTCTGACAACAGCCGTATGGTGGACCACTTTATATACAGGGTTAATGGAAGAGATTAATGACCTTAAGTCTGGACAGCAGAGTTCTTTGCACAGCCTTGAACGGCTTCAATCCAAAAAGGAGACTCTCTGGCAGGAGAACCTTGTTAACAGGGAAAAGCAAAAAGATCTGCAGCGCCTGTCCAATTTGCTGGTGGGTGGTTATTCAGCTGTAGATGTGAATACTGAGGCGCAGAAATTGATACGTTCTTTTTGGGAGGAGCATGATATAAACCTGAATACTTTTAGAGAAATTCCCAGTGGGAAGTGGAGAGATAATGTATTAATAAAACTCAATTATCAGTTTCACTGTGAGTTAGAGGATTTGGCTGATTTGTTGAACTATTTTGAAAAATTGGAAAAAGTTATCAGGATTGAGACATTGAATATCCATTATTTAAAACGGAAAGAAGATAACCTTCAGGTGATTTTAACCCTGGGAATTCTTTCAATTACCAATGATGTGATTTAATTATTTTTTGCAGGAGAGTTGAATTTATGAACATGGCCGTTAGTAGAATCAGACATTCATATTTATTGCGGGTATCACTGATGGTATTGTGTGTTGCCATCTTATCCGGGTGCGTGCCGGAAAGAGGGTTAAAAAAAACAACCATTGATCAGCAGATATATAAGAATCAGATTCAGGATTCCAAAAAAGAAGAAAAATCTGCTAAGGCCATAAAAACAGAATCTTTTCAACCGGATGTACAAAAAACGGAAAATGAGACGGAACCGATTGATTCCGACGTCCTTACACCGGATTCTTCCTGGGAGCATATTGCAGACAAGGGAATATTGGGACTGCAGACATCTGTCAAACGATTCAAACGGACCCCCATGTCATCCACCACCATGCACATCGACCTGGCCTTTGACAATGCAGATCTGACCGAGATTCTGGACCTGATCCTATATGATCATTTCAACATAAAATATATGATTGACCCCAGTATCAATGCCAAACTCACCTTTCATTTTGAAGGGGATTTTTCCAACAACACTATTATAGACAAACTAAATAGCGTTTTACATGTCAGTGGTATTGCAATTGTTGAAGGAGTTGGTTCCATATTCAAGGTGGTCCTTAAAAGTGACAGTGCCAGATCCGGTGCATTTAAACTTAATGACAGCAGAACCTTTCAAGAGACAGGGGATGTCACCCGGCAGATTAAAATTAAGTATTTAAATGCCATAGATACTGCCAAAACATTGAAGTTTTTCATATCCAAGAACGCTTTGATCATTCCGGATTCCGTCAATAACAGCATCATTATCACTGACACCCCGGAAAATATCCTGAAAACGGCTTCCATTATTGATGCCCTGGATATTCCTTTTTTTACAGATATTTCCTGGAAAGTATTCCCCGTGTATAAAGCCAAGGCAGAGACCATTGCCATTGATCTTACCAAACTGTTTAAAACCAATGGTCTTTTTACCAGGCCCGGGATAGTAAACGGTTCTTACCATATCCTGCCCATCAAAACCATCAACGGTATTCTTGTTGCCACAAAATGGCCGGAAATCATTGAGACGATTGGGAACTGGATCAAGATCATGGACCAGGCAGATGAGGATTCCAGTGGTGTTTTTGTTTATTATGTGGAAAATGGTAGTGCAGTCGACCTGGCTGATATCTTAAAAGAGGTTTATGGCGGAAAAGTCACAGCAACACAAGATTCCGGCAGTCAGAAGATTGTCCAGGCCAAGACTGCCCAGCCGAAAAAACCAGTCATTAAGAAAACTATTTCCGGGGATTTGATTGATGATGTCAAAATCATAGCAGATGAAACCAATAATGCTATTATTTTTAAGGCCAACCCCAGGGATTTTGCCACCATAAAGACAATATTAAAAAAATTGGATATTATGCCCAGGCAGGTCCTTTTAAACGTGGTGGTAGCAGAAGTCACTTTGAAAGATTCCTTCGAGTTTGGGGTCCAGTGGATGCTGAGCAATAAAATAGGTGGCTATGACAGTGTTGTAATGAATGATCAGAACGATTCATTTATTACCACGGGCACGGCGCTTGGGGCTGCCACAGGCTTCACCTTTGGGGTGTTTAACGCTGCTGATGCGCTTAAGGCCCTTGTCAAGGCTGTAGGAGAAGATTCAAATATTAATATCCTTTCCTCTCCCAATATCATTGGTGTGGACAATAAGGAAGCCTATATTGAGGTGGCCGAAGAAGTACCCACGGTCACAGGTACTGTGACCGATGCCAACGGGGGTGTCACAAATACGGTTCAATATAAAAAAACAGGCATTATTCTCAAGGCAACCCCGTCCATCAATTCCAGGGGGCTGGTAAAATTGGATCTAACCCAGGAAGTCAGTGAAAAAGGCACATTTGACACACAACTGAATAACTATTCCATCCTGACAAGAAAGGCCACCACATCTTTGGTGGTAGAGGACAAGCAGACCATATTCATTGGCGGTCTGATGCGGGAAACCACTTCGGTCAGTGATGCAGGCGTGCCTTTTTTAAAGGATATTCCAGTACTTGGGTATTTTTTTAAAAAAGAAACCCAGGAATCACAAAAAACAGAGTTGATTTTTTTGATCACACCCCATGTCATCAGATCAAGAAGTGAAGCAGATTTAATAACAAAAGAATTTACACAAAAAATCGGCCAGGTTAAGGAACTTATTGATAATTAGATATGTTTTCATATTGTTATTCTGCCTGATCCCTTTGTCATCCACGTTGGCAGGAACTATCCCGCCAGATGTGTGTGTGGTGATCTCCAGGGAAATAAGACCTTTTGTAATGATGGCGGATGAAATGGAAAACAGCCTGGATTTTCCAGTTACCAGAGTATATCTTGATTCAGCCTACCGACCCTATGGAGAAAACGGAAAGTTTCGGGAAATTTTAGAAAGTGATTTTAACCTGTTTATTGCCGTGGGGCCGAGAGCATTAACCTATTTATTGCAACAAAAAATAACCACCCAGATTATTTACGGGATGGTAGTCAATCCGGAATCATTTATCAATAGTTCCAACACAAATGTTTCGGGTGTGTCACTCAATATTTTTTCTCTGACCCAGTTGACCATTATTAAGCAGGTTTTTCCGGATATACAAAAAATAGGTGTTCTATATGATCCGAAAAATAATAAAAACTGGTTCAACTCGGCGAGTTTTTTAGCAAGAGCAAATGAAATTACCCTGGTCTCCCTTGATGTCTCAGATAGTTCTATGATTCCGGCTGTTCTGGAAGAGAAGGCAAAAGATCTTGATGCAGTGTTGTTTATTCCGGATGCTACTGTGATTTCAATAACTATAATCAAACATACGATTAAACAATTAATTTTAAGAAAAATTCCTGCCATTGGGTATAATAATTTTTTCAGTGAGTCCGGGGCTGCATTGAGTTTTGTCATTGATTATCAAGAGGTGGGAAAACAGGTGGCAAACCTGATCTACACATTTTTAAATGAAAAAAAGAAAGTGTCTGTTGGTCCCATTTTTATGGTGAGGTTGAATCCCAAAGTGATCAAGTTGTTGGATCTTAAATTAAATCATAATTTACCGGAGAATATTAAGTTTAAGAAATGATGCGATATTCAATTAAATCAACCCTTTTATTTGGTGCCTTGTTCTCCATCATGGCCACTGCCGTGATCATGGGCATCATAGGCATCAGACTGACGGGTGATTTTTTAACCATGCGATTTCACAGTAATTTTGAACTGATTGCTCAGAATCTGGCCAAAAATGCTGAACTAGGGGTTTTATTAAATGATACAATCATGCTGGACCGGCTGGTCAACAACATGATTGAGCAAAAGGACGTCAAAAAGGTTACCATTACATCCAGAGAAAAAGTGATACTTGTAAATGTTGAAAAAAAAATATCCGGTGACATTGTTAAAATTACGACCCCGATTTTAACACCATCCATGATGGAAGAAAGCTTGATTGATAACAGTGTAAAAGAGTATGATACCATCGGGAATGTGGAACTGGGATATTCAAAGGACAGCCTTGACCTTCTAAAACAGAAAATGAGCCTGAGATTTTTATTTTTTGCTCTATTGCTGGCATTTGTCTCAGGAGGTTGGTACTGGTTTTTTTCCAGGTCCATTGTAAAAACCCTGAATCATTTGGTGGATGTGTCCAAGGAAGTATCTGGGGGACAAATGGATCTTAAAGTCAGCGGCGGAAGTTTTTATGAGACAAGGATGCTGGCGTCTGCATTTAATGATATGCTCAACGCTTTGAAAGAAAAGCGTAAAGCTCTTGAAAAAGCCTATGCAGATATGGCGGAACAAAAATCCATGGCAAATGTGGGTAAATTTTCAATTATGGTAGCCCATGAAATCAAAAACCCTCTTGCCATTATCAAGGGTAGTATGAATATCCTTAAAAAACCTGGGATTGACAAAGTCATGCGGGAAAATATGTTCACTTATCAGGAAGAAGAAATTAATCGGATCAATCTTTTGGTGGAAAATTTTTTACTTTATTCAAAACCCTTTGAACCGGTCATGGATGAAACCGATATGAACGCATTTGTAAAAAAATTGATTGTAAAACTGGATGGTGTCAATTTTGAAAAACATATCAAGGTGATTCAGAAAATAGAAAAAGAAACTGCACTGGTCATGTGTGACACGCCACTCATGGAAAGGGCATTGAGCAATATTTTAAAAAATTGCTTTGAAGCCTGCGGCCCTGACGATACAGTTGAGATGCACAGCCGCATTTTGGAAGGATATTGGATTTGTTTAATAAAAGATTCAGGGCCGGGCATTAAAAAAGAGGTGATCGATAACATTTTTAAACCTTTTTTTACGACTAAGGCAAAGGGGACCGGCCTGGGCCTGGCCATTGTAAAAGATATTATTCTATTACATGACGGAAAAATCAGAGCGGGGAATAATGAAAATAAAGGGGCTTTTTTTAAAATTTACCTTCCTTGTGTGAAGGGAACTGACCATGGGCAGATGGTTTATGACCAGTAGAAAAGAGTGATATTATGGCAAATATACTGATAGTTGATGATGAAAACCGGATCAGGTCTATTTTAAGGATTTTCCTGGAATCCAAGGGACATTCCATTGATGAGGCAGAAAATGGTATAACAGCCTTGGAAAAACTGGAAGATAATGAGTTTGACCTTGTGATATCCGATATCCGGATGGATGGCATGGGAGGGAAGGAATTGCTTTCGGAAATAAAGGCACGGGAACTGGGATGTCCGGTGATTTTCATCACTGCCTATGCTTCTGTCGAATCCTCCATTGATGCATTAAGGCTTGGGGCTACGGATTATCTTGTAAAACCTTTTGATGAAGACCAGGTACATATCGCAGTGGAACGAGCCCTTGGGTTTGGTAAGATTATTTTTGAAAATGTCATGTTGCAGAAAAGGTTGAAAAATAATACCCGGGAAGAGAATGTTGTTTTTGTATCAAAAGCAATAAAAAAAGTTGAAGAACTCGCCCTGAAAGTGGCAAAAAGTGATGCCACTGTTCTTATTACGGGCGAGTCCGGGGTTGGCAAAGAGGTGGTGGCGAGATTTATCCATGCCAGTTCCGACAGAGCCAAGAACCGTTTTGTGCCGGTCAATTGTGCCGCTATTTCGCCTTCTTTGATGGAATCAGAACTTTTCGGACATGAAAAAGGTGCGTTTACAGGCGCATCCAACAGGACGGAAGGTAAATTTGAGTTTGCCAATAACGGCACCCTGTTTTTAGATGAAGTCGGAGACCTGCCCCATGGTGCCCAGGCAAAATTACTTCGTGCCATCCAGGAAAAAGCATTCTCCAGGGTTGGCGGAAATAAGGAAGTAGAACTTGATATACGATTGATTTGTGCCACCAATCAAAATCTTGAACAAATGGTAAAGGAAAAAAAGTTCCGACAGGATTTGTATTACCGACTGGCCGTCTTTCCCATTGAAGTTCCACCTTTGAGGGAAAGAAAAGAGGCGATTATACCTTTATCAATTGCTTTTATTAAAAAATATGGGAAAATGGGCGATTATGATGGTGAGATTATTACACTCGGCGGGCAAAACGTCTTAAAAGGTTTTGCCTGGCCCGGCAATGTAAGGGAACTTGCCAATGCCATGGAACGGGTCATGATATTGAAATCAGGTAAGTTGCCGGTTACGGCAGAAGATTTCGGATTCCTTAATATTGATGGTAAGTCTGCAATTTTTGAAGGTGGTTTTGATCTGTCTCCTTCAGGCATAGATTATGATAAACTGCAAAAACAAATCGTTTTACAGGCACTTGAAATGGCCAATGATAACAAAAGTTCTGCTGCAAGATTGCTGGGACTGTCCAGGGCAAGGTTCCGGACATTGGTCAAGTTGGTGGATGGTGAATAAATGATTATAAAACGTCTTTTATTAATATGTCACTTATTTTTATGGTCTGTTTTAATCCATGTAACCCCCCTTTGGGGCGGTGTAGAAGATAAGGCCCTGGAAAAAACCATGCTCTTTTTTGTGGGAGAAGAGCTTGAAGTATTGACACTGGCATCAAAAAAAGCTGAATCAACTCTTAATGCACCTGCCGTTGCCAGAGTTATTAATTCCGGTGAAATTGAGAGACGGGGGGTGAATACACTGGCTGAACTTCTTGAAACCGAACCCGGATTCTATATGAATCATAGGGCATCAGGTACTGTCCCATATCTTAGAGGTGTTCAGAGCGGAATTCTTTTTCTTTATGACGGTGTTCCTTTGACCACCAATGCAACCCGAAATGTCAATGTCATGGATTATGAAATTTCCCTTACCAATGTTAAACGCGTTGAAATCATAAGGGGGCCGGGATCTGTATTGTGGGGTGCGGATGCCTTTGCAGGGATCATTAATATCGTACCTTTCAAAGGAAATGATATCAAAGGAGTGGAAGCGGAGTTCTTTGCCGGCAGTGACAGTTATTCCGGCGGATCAGTAAAGGGGGGTAAAAAAAATAAATTTTCCAATACTTTTTTGTCAATCTCTTATGTTCAGGATCAATATCATAAGAGCGCGTACAAAATTGATTCTTCAATTGCTACGGCTGGTGGGAATGAATGGAATAGTATTGATGATTCTCATTATTTTGAATTCATCGGTAATTCAACTCTATGGGAAAAGATCAAGCTGTCAGGACGGTTGTCTGACAACCAGCGGGAATATGTCATGAACGACAGCAACTCATTGTCATGGCTTGGCAAAAGAGAATCACCTTCAGGATTTATAAAAGGGACTTATGAAGACCGGTTTAACGGTTTTGACCTGACACTGACAGGATATTGCCAGTATATTGAGAATAATGTGACCAATGTGGATATTGAGCAGGAACAGTCTGACTTGATTTATTCGGGAGAAATGCTTTGGTATAAGGCTGTTTCAGAGTCCAGTCAATTTACCTTTGGGTCCTCCTTCAGACGGAGCTATGTGGATGGAGCCGTGGCAGAAAATAATTTTTTGCCCATTTCTTTAAAGCCCGGCAATTCCGTATTTATCCCAACCGCTGATCAGGTGGATTATACCAATACGCTGTTTTCTGTTTTTGGTCAGTATCGATATAAATGGGGAAATCGCACGGATTCATGGCTCGGTATCCGGCATGACAACCATTCTGAATACGACAATACCTTGAGCTACAATATGGGGATCAACTCACTCTTAACTGATGATTTCAGGTTGAAGCTTGTATATGGTACAGCATTCAGGACCCCCTACCCGAATCAACTGATTGGTGTTGATCCCCTGGAAGCGGAAGAAATCAGTACTGCCAATATTCAGTTTCTGTGGACAAAAGATCAGGGGAAAAGTTTTTCCCTTGCTCTGTTCCACTCCAGTATTTCCAACTATGTTTTTGAAGATCCTTACGGCGGCCTTTCATTTCCTTCGGATATCAAAATTTGGGGGGCAGAATTGTCCGGCACTATCGTTCTGAATAAAGAATTAGATTTTTATACTAGCCTGACAGCCTTTAACTCCGAAGCTGACAATATCCGGTATCGTATTCCGTCTTATACCTTTGTCAGCCCTGACGGTACAAAAAACACCGTTTATGAAGAATGGACCCAGCCCTATGATTCCGGCCCCGAATACCTGGCATCCCTGGGATTTGCCTGGAAGTTTCTGTCGAAAAAATTATTGACGGCAAATTTTGCCTGGACTGGTGATATTCCTTATTCTTTTGATAAAGACGTCAACAGCGGGGAGTTTGACATAACGCCAACTATTTCTTTGGGATTAAAATGGCAGGATTTTTGGGGGACACGGGCAACCTTGAGCTTGAAAGCAGACAACCTGTTTGATACAAGAAATAAAACCCCGGGGCGTTATGGCCCGGTTGAGGAAAGACCGTTGCAGATCTATATGAAATTATCTTATAAATTTTAATAAGAAAATCAAATGAACAATCCAGGCACTGAAAAGTTTTTTGTCCATGAATCATCTTATATTGATGAAAATGTTCAAATCAAACAAGGTACTAAAATTTGGCATTTTTCCCATGTTCTTTCCGGTGCGCAAATTGGCAGGGACTGCAACATAGGGCAGAATGTGAGCATTTCAGGGGGGGTTGTTATAGGCAATAATGTGAAGATTCAGAACAATGTTTCTGTTTATGAAGGAACAATTGTCGAAGATGATGTCTTTTTAGGCCCGTCCTGTGTTCTTACCAATGTCTTAAACCCCAGGTCACAGATTAAGCGCAGGAATCTGTATGAAAAAACCTTGATTAAAAGGGGGGCAACAATTTGCGCCAACGCAACAATCGTATGCAATGTAACTTTAGGAAAATATTCATTCATTGCAGCAGGTGCCGTTGTAACAAAAGATGTACCAGACTATGGGTTTATGGTTGGTGTGCCGGCAAAACAGCAAGGGTTTATGAGCCGTCATGGCCATAAGCTTAAAAATGCTGATAAAGATGGGATCTATGTGTGCCCGGAAAGCGGTCTGAAATATAAGAAAAATCATGCCGGCCAGATATATTGCCTGGATCTTGATGAAAAGGATGATTTGCCTGAAGATCTTTCACTGGGTAAAAAGCCGTATCATGATTATAAATAGTGCCTGACCGAAAACTCCGTGTTTGGGTGAGTTTTCGTTCAAACACTAAATAGGGAGGTTGAACATTGACTAATAATAATAAGCCTATTCAATTTATTGACCTGTCACTTCAGCAGCACAGGATTTTGCCCAAACTGCAAAAAAGGATAGCAGACGTGCTTTCCCATGGCCAATATATCATGGGGCCTGAAGTATATGAATTGGAAGAAAGGCTATGTGAATTCAACAAAGTAAAACATACAATTTCATGTGCAAATGGAACAGATGCTTTACTCATGGTTTTAATGGCTTATGGTATAGGGCCTGGCGATGCAATATTTACAACTGCCTTTTCCTTTGTGGCAACGGCAGAAGTGATTGCCATGTTGGGAGCAACTCCTGTTTTTGTTGATATTGACCCTGATACATATAATATTGATCCTCTGGGCCTTGAAAAAGCAATTCAGGCAGTATTGCATAATGATGAATCAGTCTGTCCTTTTTTAAAAAGTAAAGACAATTTAAAACCAAGAGGTATTATTCCCGTTGATATATTTGGTCTTCCTGCAGATTATGAAAAAATAACTGACCTTGGAAAAAAATATGATCTTTTTGTCCTGGCAGACGGTGCCCAAAGCTTTGGCGCAGAATATAAAGAAACAAAAGCCTGTAATCTGGGTGATGCAGCAACAACAAGTTTTTTCCCGGCAAAGCCCCTGGGATGTTATGGAGATGGCGGAGCTATTTTTACCAATAATGATGCACTTGCTGAAAAACTTTTTTCCATCCGGGTGCATGGAAAAGGAAAAGAAAAATATGATAATGTGCAAATAGGAATCAATGGCAGGCTTGATACGTTGCAGGCTGCTATTTTACTTGCAAAATTGGAAATTTTTCCAGAAGAACTTCAAAACCGAAACAGGATTGCCGCACTTTATACAAAGCTTTTAAAAGATCACGTTGAAATCCAGACAATACCTCATGACAGAACCAGTGCCTGGGCACAATATTCTGTGAAAAAAGAAAATAAACAAATTATTCAAACCAGGTTAAAGAACAACGGTATTCCTACTGCTGTCTATTATCCCAAGCCTCTTCATCTTCAACAGGCATTTGCGTATCTTGGCCATAGACCAGGGAGTTTGCCCGTTTCAGAAAACTTATCAAAGGACATATTCAGCCTGCCAATGCATCCATACTTAACAGATGACCAGGTATACCATATTACAGATGTGGTCGTTACCGGCGGATGATTATCCCGATATAATAATTATATTATAATAATTATGGTATAATAATTGCTTTGATAAAACCACTATGAAACAACTAAAATTATACATAACTATGATCACAATGATTTTTTGCATTGTTTTTTCACAATTTTCTATTGTGTTTGCTGCTGAACACCTGGATGCTTCCTTATATATAATGAGACTTATTAATGATACGCGCAAAACGCCTTTAAATGCTTTGCCCGATACTGGGCTGGATAAGGCCACTGCCCAGGCAAATCTGGGAATGGAAGCCTGGGTACTGGATCAGGGTCTGCCACCCGTGGCCTGGAATTCTAAATTGTATACTACCGCACTGAACCATGCCAATGATATGAGCACTAAACTATATTATTCCTATAATTCCCAGAACGGGGATACTGTACAAGACAGAATCAAGTCCACGGGGTTTCAATTTATCTCTGCCGGAGAAAGCCTTGGGATTTTATCCTTTGATAAGTATATTGAGCCGAAGCAGGCGGCAAAAGTCATATTTGACAATATGTTGGCCTATGAGCTGGGGGATTCGATCTTGTCTTCCAATCGAAACATATTGAACCAGGACAGAAGCGAAACAGGGATTGCATTTGTGTCATTAGTTGCGGATCTTGGGCTCAATGTGCCTGTGAATATATATCTTGTTGTTGCAGATTTTGCCAGGCCGGTCTATCCAAGAAGCTTCATTATTGGGAACCTGTCTGTAAAAACATCTGATTACCCGGAATTTAAGATCGAGAATACCCTTCCCGGTATGGATATTGTCTTAAGGAATCTATCCACAAAAACAAATACCAAGATGGTATCCGTGCCCCTGGGTTTTTTCCAGTTTGAGATGCCGTTTGGGTTTTTACTGCTTGAGGTTCAAGAGAAAATAAGCGGTGATCTTCTTGATCGGAAAAGTATTTTCGGTCAGAGTGAAAATTATTTCCTGGACATTTTTATTGATCAATAATGCCAGACCGAAAAATTGGTGGTTTTCGGTCGGGCACTAAATAATCATGGTTTCAACCAGCCATCTTTGTTTCTTTTTAGCCAGTGCAATAATTAATTAACTCAATTTTGTACCCTGCTCAAATCTGTAAACTCAGAAAGTTGAGTAATTAATTTGAGACTGCATACAGAATTTGATATCCCATGGGATCATCACTGTAAAATTTGATATCACTTAATCCGTTGCTGTTAAAATCAGCAAATTCAAAGGCCAGGTTATTAACTGTAATTCCCCCTGTAGCCGTGATGGTCGTATAATCAATACTGGTCAAAGGGAAAAAGGTATAATCAGGTTTAAGTTTCAATGTCCCCAGAGTAATGACCCCTGTATCAGTATCAATGCTATAGTCGCCGGGAGCAAGGCTGTCCATCATCAGCGTCAAAGAGTTCATGGCCAATACAGCCGGCGGCAGCAACTGGCTTAAGCCTGTGTCATATGTTACCAAAAGGGAATATGCTTCTGCAGAAGGATCAGATCCGCCTGTAACACTGAAACTGGTTGTAAGACTGTTGAATCCGCTATTTAAAAATAAGTACCATCCGATTTTCAGGGATAGAGTTGCCAGTGCAGACAAGTCCAAATTTAAGGCACCATCCTGATTCAGGGCAGGGTTAATGCCGAGTTTGATAAGTTCAGCAGCAAAATCAAGGGGATAAACAGGGTAGGGCCCAAATTCGATGGCATAAGAACCTGAAATACCAATCTTGTTTCCGTTGGGGAGGTCAAAAAGGCCATTGGGCATATAGTCCTGAACAATGGCTACATTAATGATGGCAAACGAAATAAAAGTCCCGTCGGAAAACTCTAACAGGATATTTTGGGTAATAGGTTCAACTATTGAATTTACAACGGTTTTTCCCGGCGAATAATTGTTGAAGAGCTCCTCGGCAATTTTAGCAATGGTCTTCTCCAGCACTGCAATAGTCTGACTGACATCAAGGGTTGATTCAAGTGCATCGTAAAGCGCAGCTGTCTGCTTGTCTGTCAGTCCGTGGATTGATGCAAGGGTGTCTACCTCACCCGTATCAAAGTCAGGCCTGGGATCCACTATAATTCCCGAAGCATCAACCACATTATCCAGAAGGTAAATTTTTGATTGAAAAAATGCTTTGGATTTGGTTGTATCAGTTTTTATTTCTTCAATCTCGGCAGGAGTAAGGTTTTCATTTGCCAGAAGTTGATCCAGCAATTGTGTATAGAAATCACTGGAAATTAATTCCAGCTTCTGAAAGGTAGTTGCCAGAACGGGCAGACCATATTCTACCATACTTGAAACCACCCCATTGAGACCTGCTGAAATATTTCCAAGATCAGCAGGTGTTGTTTGATTATTTTTGATGAATTCAGCAAGCTTTGTCCGGGTGTTGGCAATCAGATCTTCTGCATCGGCTTGTACTGAATCCCTAATTTTTTTTCGGAGTGCTGCATCGGCATTCTTAATAGACTCAAGACTTTTTCGAATGATATTTTGCGCATCAAAAAGAAGGCCATGTATATCACCTGCGTTAGTGACCTGTGTCATCTGATCTACGTCCATTTGAAGATTGGACTGATATGTGTCAAGGTCAGCACTGTCAGTCACAAGTATTGTTTTAAAAAGTGTATAGGTCTGGCCGGAGGCATCTGTAATTGTAGCCTTGGTTGTATAAGATCCCTTTGTACTATAGGTGTGGGATTCTGTTTTTGTTCCACTATTAGTGGTACTGCCGTCACCAAAGTCCCAGTTATATGAAAACGGGAGAGTTCCCTGTTCAAGCAGGGCATAAAATTGAATGGTAGCCGGGGCTACCCCTCCGTCCACATCAGAGTTTAAGACACCGACAAACACAATCGCAGCATCACTGCCGTCACAATCCTGGTCTATACCGTCTCCGGCGATTTCTGCAGCACCCGGAAAAATGCTTGAATCTGAATCATTACAATCCCTGTTATCGGAAACATAGCCCAATGGTTTGGTCGAGGAATCTTGAGATTTTGTGGCATTCCCGAATCCATCCTTGTCAGCATCCAGATACCAGGTCA
>CAYWGN010000008.1:0-5408 GCA_964457495.1 uncultured Desulfobacula sp. | reverse complement strand
TTGTCAGCAGGAAAAATAGAAAAATAATCGAAAAAGATAAAATGATTTTTTTCATTGTTTGATCTCCTTAGAATTTTAAAAGTTCACCCTGAAGCCGGCCATAAAAAAGATACCCTGCCATGGAAGCTGAAGAGTCTCCGTTGGTTCTTCCGGGACATAATTAAATTTTTTGCCCAAAATATTATCTATGTTAAAAAAAAGCTCCAGCTTCTTATTGTACAGGCTCTGCCTGGCAGAGATGCTTCCAATAACGAAGTTGTCACCATTGACCCCGGTCGTGCTGGTATCAAATTGTTGGTCCACAAACCACCAGGCAGTCTGAAAACTTAACCCAAATGGATATACACAGGTAAATCTTATACCGGTTTCAGAATCTTTTCTGTCAAATCCGGGTGTTTCAGGCTCTATTTTTTTAAACCTCTGGGTAAAGGAAACAGCATGCCGGTCAGATAAAATATATTCCAGGGTAAAGCCCAGGGATTTGGTTTCTTCTTTAAACCAGCCGGAAGACAAATCCGGATGGGGTAAATAAGGTGAATTATATTCCTTTTTTTTCATTTGAATATCAATGCTGGTAAAATATCGGGTTGCCCACTGTCGCTCAAGTGCAATACCATAAAGCTCGGTCAATGTGCCTGACGGTACCCCTGTTACGGTTGAAAAACCTGCAACCTCCACGGGCTGAAGCGTACTGCTTAAATAATCAGGCTGGATTTCTTTGAAATATGCAGCCCGAACAAGGTTATTTCCCCTAAGTCCCCATGCTGCACCGATCTGGGGAAGCAGTCTTGAGATATCATTTTTTCCATCCGCATCAAATCGGCACCATCCAAGACCAAGGTCCAGCATCAGATTGTCCGATATGGTCCACAGATCCTTTGCAAAAACTTTAATTTCCGTATCTTCAGGCTTTGTGTAATTATTTATTGGCAGAGAAGTGTTTATCGGGTAGTAAAACTGGAAGGTCTGAAAATCGTCAATATTTCTTTCCCTTCTACCCAAAGTGCCTCCAATGGATAATTTATGGTTTTTGAATTTTATTAAATCAATGACTTCCGCCCTGTATCTTTTATCATCTTGAAAAAAAGAATTCGACCAGTTAAATTGACTGCCCCAGTTGGGAGTAACCAGTCTGTTTTTTAGGATACCGCTGTCCCTGTCCTGGTATTGCAGGGAAACAAGAAGATCCTGTTCAGAAGAAATGGTCCAGTGGTAACCTGTACTGATGTTAAAAAAATCATAATCAGTGTCATCGTCATTGGGCTGTGCAAATCCGTTCTGTAGCGGTCTTAGATCTTCATGGGTTCCTTTTCCACCAAGAATACCAACATTGAATTGATGGTTGAAAACAGGTTCTGTTTTATATTTTATATTCAAGTATCCGGATGATGACCCGGTCTGGTCAAATGGACCGTCTGTCCTGTCAAAATGTGCCGAGCCAAGATAGGAGTGGTTTTTTTTGCCGCCCTGAAAAGTAAGGCTGGTCCCAAAGGTCTCATCTATGCCGCCGTAAACCTCCAGGCTCTGATTATGTTCCGGGAGTTCCAGAAGACTATAATAGTCGGTAAAGCTGGGATAAGTATTGCTGTTCACAGGCTTTAACAATTCAGCGCGTTTCAGGTCACTCAGGGTTGAAACATCTACCCTTTGAAGGGAAAGCGCCTCACTTGCCCTGAACGTATATGCTGAACTGTTTGAATTGTCCTGCCAAACCGCTTTATTTCCAATGTGTCGCCCCCATTCATTGAGTCCAAGAGCTGACATTGCAGCAGCCAGATTGATATTTTTCACACTTCTGTCCATGTCCAGTAAAAACCTGGACCTTGAAACAAAGCGGTTATCATTCATCTCAAGGGCTTTTTTCAATTGTTTTATACTTTTCACAGGTTCAAAATTGTCCTGGGCCATGATGGCAAGATACAGATAAGGTGTAGGATCATTGGGATCCAATAGACTTGCCCTGATAAATTCGTTTTCCGCCTCTTTATACTCTTTTGCCTCGTAAAGGGCCTTGCCCAGATTATTGTGGGGAAATGCCGAAAGGGGATTTAAAAGAGATGCAATCTCAAGTTTATCAAGTCCCTGGTCAATTTTTCCCTGGGCATACATGGCAAGCCCAAGTCCGACCCAGGCTCGCGAAATTTCTTTTTCCATGGATATGGCAGTATGAAATGTCTGCTCTGCCAGAAGGGATTCTTGTTTTAACAGATGGATATAACCTTTGAGCATATATGAAATGCTTGTTCTTTTTGCTTTGAACGAATTCCAAAGGTGTTCAGCATCTTTTGTACGGTTCAGACCCAGAAGAAGTTCAATATTTCTAAATAATGCCGGCTCTGAGTCAGGATCTATTTGCGACCCTTTCAAAGCAAAGGTGAAGGCATCCTCAAGTTTGCCCTGGACTTGGAGAATGGTTGCCATTGCAATATTTGCACTTGCAGTATCCGGCGAGGTATTGATGGCTTCCAAGGCCTTTTCATGGGCTTTTCCCATCTGATTTTCTGATAGAAGATCCATGGAATTCCTGCTGAGTTCCACTGCGCGGATGGCCTTTGATGTGGTTGGAAATTCGTCCCTGGGACCGACAACATTCAAAGTGACCAACAGCCATTGAACGCTGTTGTCCGGATTGATAAGCTTATGGGTTTCAATGGCCTCACCTTTTCGGGCAACGGCTTCTAACCCGCGGGCAATGATAGTTGAGCCTAATTCATTTTCACAGAGTATTTCACCTTCCAGCGCTGTTACCCTGGTTTCACCGTCCGGGGAGACAGTCACTCTCAGTTCTGTTCCCCGGATACTCATATTAAGGGATGCCGTATGAATATCCGGCTTGATGACCTTTCTTTTATTTCTCATCCAGAATTCACCCTTGAAAAAACGTAACAGGCCTTTTTTTTGTTTTTTTTCTCCAGGAGCAGAACCTGATTCTTTCAAACAGATGGTTGAATTGTCCCTAAGTCTTATCTGTGAACGGTCTTTCAGCATCAGGGCGGCTTCACTGTCTTTTCCCACCTTCACATACCACCCTTCCTGGATTGAAATACCGGAGACTGCTTTTATCCAGTCGTCCTGTCCATTTTCCGAAATCAGGACAGAACCTTTTGACGAAATGAGAACAGCAGCTTCTTCAGCAAAGGATACACTTGTTAGAAACAACAGGATACCGCCAAAAACAATAAGTTTTAAACAATACTTTTTCATAGATATCCCCTTAATTATTTTGTTTTCATTTCCCAAATCATATCCCAATCTTCGGATGGCGGATTCTCTGCAAAGAAGCGGCATCTGTCCTGGAATACACTGGACGGGCCATCCGGAAGGCCGTTTATTTGAATGGAACAAAAAATTTCTTCAGCAGATTTCCAGTTCTTGTTTCGATAGGTTTCCAGGCCCATGGAAAAGGGTGTTACAATCTTTTCCCTGTTTTCTTTGTTATTTTCCAATAATTCATAAATGGAAATGGCCTGATGTTTGCCTTTTACCCTTACAAAATCCAGTTCCCTGGTTAAAAAAAGAGCTGAATCCAATTGTTTTTTTGTGTTTTCTCCAATGATAATGTTAGTGGAATAAGCTTTATTCAATGCTTCAAGCCGGGCGGCAAGGTTGACGGCATCTCCGATAACAGTGTAATCAAACCGTTCTTCCGACCCAATATTTCCAACAACCATAGGACCGCTGTTGATACCCAGGGTGATGCCCTTGAAGACTAGTTCAGGATTTGATTCGTTTTCCGGATTATTCAGCTTTGAGTTCAACGTTATTGCAGTGGCACACGCTTTTTGGGCATGATCATCAAAATGAATGGGTGCACCGAAAAAAGCCATTACAGCATCACCGATATATTTGTCCAGGGTCCCCTTATTTTCCAGAACCACATTTGTAATGCCGCTAAAATAATTGTTTAAAACGGAAACAAGCTGTTCAGGGTCAAGAGCTTCTGAAACAGTGGTAAACCCGTTGATATCCACAAATATTACGGTTATTTCTTTTTTCTCACCGCCAAGGGCAAGGGCAGATGGATTGTCAATGATTAGTTTTACGATATCCGAGGAAACATAGTTTGAAAAAGCCTGCTTTATAAATTTTCGTTCTTTATGGCTTTTCCTGAATTCATTAAGGCCAAGAAATAATGTATTGGATGAAAGCGCAAATACTGTCGGCATAATGTCAATGATCATTCCTTTGATATTAAACAGGGCCATTGAAAATATCCCAAGCGTTATTATGCTTCCCCCACCGATCAGCGTAAGTATCATCGGCCTTTTTCTAACCAGGAAGGGCAATAGTGAAAGGGGAAAAAACAGCAAAAGCAATATGGGCGTGTCAATAATTTGCAATCGGCAGCCATTTAACAGGGTAATCAGAGCATTGGCATGCACTACTACGCCATACATCATTTCCTTTTTGAACCTGAAAAAAGGAGTGGGAAAGGCATCCACAGCCCCCTGTGCATCCACTTTGATATCAGATCCCAGCCCCACAAACACAATCTTGTCCTTAAATGATTCTTCTGATGCATAATTATTCAAGACCTGATAATAGGAAATAACCGGTATCCTGGATATGTCCGGCTCAAAATCAATGAGAAATGTATCTTCAGTACATGCCTGACATTCCGCATCCTCTGGAAATGCTGTCATATAACCAGCATGTGCCAGGGAAGGAATATTATCCAGGTACTTATACCCATACCTGACAATGCCGTCATTGTCAGGGAAGTGATTGACATATCCTGTGACTGCAGCAGCTTCTTTTAATGGTATGATGGGTTCCACAATAATGGTCTGGACATAGTCTTTCCTCTGGGTCTGGCTTGAAAAAATGCCCAGGGCAACGTTCCCTGCATTTCTTATGGCAGTTGCAAACAATAGGTCATCTTCTGAATTCACGGATGGTTCGGGAAAAAGCATGTCAAAAATAATTGCTTTTGCCCCTGCCCGGGAAAGGTTGTCAACAACGGTTGCATGCATTTGTCTTGACCATGGCCATTTTTGACCGATCTGATTAAAGGAAGGTTCATCCACGACCACAATGACAATGTCCTCAATTTTGTTTCCCGTCTTATCTCTGGTGGAATAAAGTAAATCCTGCCAGGTATTGCTTAACATTTCACTTGTTTCCATTTTTCCCCAGGGCCCGAAAAAAACAATGAAATACCCAGGGTCAGAATAAAAATAAAAATTTTTGAATTAAAAATAGATTTTATCATTTTATGGATACCCTATTATTAAGCATACTTTAATTTCATATCATCAAATGAAGTAAAAGAACATAAAAAATCAAAGCCCTATTAAAAATTGTTTTTTCAAGTGTTTTCCCCGGCGGTCACATTTCCCAAGTCCACCATCCCTGGCCATCAGCAAGGTGCCAGATGCAAGGCGACAAGGAGTGACGAGTGAGGCGTA
>CAYWGN010000007.1:0-56017 GCA_964457495.1 uncultured Desulfobacula sp. | reverse complement strand
AGGCAATTGAAAAAGCCGCAAATTTGGATTTAAAAATCCCTGAATGGAAAGATGGGAAGATAATCTTTGTAGATGCTAAGGAAAAACTGAAAAAACTCAGTTATTCTTAACGATTGACAGGATATCCGCTAGTTTTTGTCTTCCATTGTGTTCAATCAAGTCTTTTGTAATCAGGGTTAAGATAAGTTTTCTGAAATCACTTTCCCCAGCTGTCGGGCATTTACGATAGTATTTTAAAGACCAAGGGCTCCGGGGTTCATGATCCCGTTTGGATCAAAATGTTTTTTAATTGATCTTAAAACATCCATCTGCTCTTTTCCAAGGTGCTTTTCCATCCAGGGTGCCATCATTCTTCCAATCCCGTGATGGTGGCTTAACGAGCCCTTGTTTGCCTCAATACACTCTATGACCCCTTGCTGGAATGTCCTGAACTCATCTATGGATTTCATCTTTGTGATAAAGATAAAGTAAAGATTTGTGCCCTGGCTGTAGAAATGCGAGGCATGGGTCATGCAGATTGTATTGGGAAGATTCTTTATATAGGTTCTGACCTGTTTGTGAAGGTCATGTATATTGTCCCAGGTTACAGAGGATTCAAGGGTGTCAATGAGAACGCTAAAATCATTTAAGGTATCGCGCATATAAGGGTCTGAAAACCGCCCCTTATACCATTTTTTCATGGGATACCCTGTAAGAGAAAGGCCCTGGTTTTTTTTACAGATCTTTCTGACCTGTTTTGCTATATTTTTTGAAAAACTTTTTTCGCCGTCTGTTTTCCCCATTAAAAGGCATCTCTGGCCGGGCATAAGGTTTTTAAATTTCATGAATTTATCTAAAACTCCGTGTTCAAGCCCATACATTTTCATTGCCACATCTGTTTCTTCAGCATCAGATATCCTTAAAATGGAGGGCATTCCAAATTCGCCCTGGCAGATCTGTCTGGCAGCTGTTGCTGCTTTTTCAAAATCAGGGAACATAAAGGTGAATGCTTTGGAATTTTCAGGATTGTAGGAGAACACTTTCATTGTAACTGCCACAAGAACTCCGAAACAACCTTCAGACCCTTTCATGATGTCATTGACCTTAGGGCCCGTTGCAGTACCGGGATATTCATGGGTTTTAAAAGAACCTGAGGGGGTAATATATTCCTGGCTTATTACAAGATCACAGGCATCTCCATAATATGAAGATGCCTGGCCAGAGCCCAGGGTCACAACCCACCCGCCCACGGAAGAATACTCAAATGACTGGGGGAAATGTCCTCCAGTATATCTTTTTTTTGTACCAAGGTTTTCAGGGGCATTGTTTAAAAGGTCTTCATAAAAAGGCCCCATCATGCCCGGTTCAACGGTTATAGTCTGATTCTTTTCGCTGAATGATATTATTTTGTTCATATGGGTTGACATGACAAGGGTTACCCCGCCCTTGGGACAATTAAGACCAAAGGTCACAGAGCTTCCCCCGGAATATACATGAACAGGTATTTTTTTATCATTGCAAAGGGCAATTATATTTTTCACATCTTCTTTGTCCCTTGGGTGCAGGACAAGGTCGGATATTTTATCAATAATATTCTCCCTTAGTTTGAAGATATCTTCCATGGACTTGCCGCTTGAATATTTGAGCCTTTCATAGGTATCAACAGCCAGGTTCTCTTTTCCCACGATGTCTTCAAACAATCGGATGTCAGCTTCTGATATCATGGGCTCCCGGCAATCTTTTACCTTTTGTTCGCCAGGTTTTTGCTTTTCTTTAAAATCTGAATCATCAAGACCCAGTTCCTGTTTTATTACATTTAAAAACCCCGGGCTGGGATTTTTAAATTCATCAGGGGAGCCCCATTTCAGGATTGACCTGAATGATCCTTTTTCAGGGGCTCGGTTTAGCCAGGCTGGTATGAATTGGTTTTTTTTTTTCATCAGTATTTTGGATATCCCGTGATTTGCTGGATTTGTGAATATAAGGGTTCAAGGGCCTTGTACATTTTGCTATAAACTTTTGAGTAAAGTTCTTTGTAAATTTCAACATTGTTCTGGTCAGGTTCAAAAACCTGTTTGATTTTAATCATATTGTCGATGGCCTCATCAAAGCTCGAATACATGCCCATACCCCTGGCAACAATAATGGCAGCCCCAAGTCCGGAGGTTTCATGTGTCCTGCCCTTGACCATGGGAATATTAAAAATATCAGCCGTGATTTTGCAGATTTCATCACTTTGGGACGCACCACCTGAAACGGCAGCTTTTTCTATCTTGATTTTTGTTTTTTTTTCTATTTTTTTTTTGCCTTCGCAAAGTGCAAATCCAAGGCCTTCAATAACGGCACGATAGATATGGGATTTTTTGTGGACATCCCCAAAACCGATCATGGCACCTTTGGCTTTTGGCTGGTCAAGGCCCGGGCCCCAGTAAGGCTGTACAATAAGTCCCATGGAACCGGGTTCTGTCTGGGCTAAAAACTGGTTTAAGATTTCTTCAGCAGGGATGCCGGCTTTTTTTGCCTGTTCAACTTCTTTTTGGGCAAATTCTTTTTTAAACCAGGTGATCATCCAGAAACCTCTGAAGATCTCAACCTCGGAATTATATAATCCCGGTACGGGGGCAGGGTAGGCAGGTAACAATTTTACGGCCTCAAAATATTTGTCAGAAGTGGTCTGTACCGTTGCAATGGTCCCGAAACTAAGGCTTGCCATATTCTGCCTGATCACGCCTGCACCAAGGGTTTCGCAACCTTTGTCAGAGCCGCATGCAATCACGGTGATGCCTTTTTTTAGACCTGTTGCTTCTGAGGCCCGGGAAGTTATTGCTCCCAGAATTTCACCAGGGATGGCAATCTGCGGCAATTTTTCTTTTTCTATGGGGAAAAGAATTGCCGGAAGCTCATATTTTTTTGCCCAGGTCTGTCGTTTATAGCTAAAGGGAACATGCCCTATCTGGGATGCAACAGAATCAATGAAATTTCCTGTGAGTCTGAAATTTAAGAATCCTGAAATCTGAAGATATTTATGGGTTTTTTTCCAGATCTCAGGCTGGTTCTGTCTGATCCAGTTGCATTTGCCCTCTGCCTGAATGCCGACAATAAGTTTTTCAAGGTTCACCATCTTCAACCCCAGATTCAATAACCCTTTAACGGCAAAAAAAGGCTTGGCCTTTCTCTGGTCAAGCCATATGATCGCAGGCCTTAAAGGCTTGCCCGTTTCATCAACATTGATCATGCTGTCTCTTTGGGAGGTGATCCCGATCCCTGCAATCCTGGAAAATTTTTCATTGTTTAATAATTTAAGCTTTTGACAGGCCTGGGCAAGGCTGTTCCAATAAAGTTCAGGGTCTTGCTCAGCCCATCCCGGATGCTTGGAGAAATAGGGTTCATATTCAACCTGCACCCTTTCAAGGAGTTCGCCTTTTTGTGAGAAAATGATGGCCCGAAGGCTCTGGGTACCGCAATCTATTGCAAGTATTGTTTTATCGACCAAAATAAGGCTCCTTAAAATTTATGAAAATTTAGTTTGTCCATTATTCTTTGTCTTTGCCCTTATTCTTTGCCCCTATTATTTGTTTTGGGACGGAGAATAAAATTTTTGCCACAGATCCAGGTAAGTATTTTTTTCACTTGCCCAGCGCTCTTTATCCCACGAAAGAAATGGTTTGCATATTTTTTCAATTTTATCAAGATATGCTTTGCCGCCATGGGGAAGAAAAAGTCCTATCCTTACACGTCTTAACATAAGATCTGAAAGGTTATGAATATTTTCATGCTGTGCTGCATGGCAGAGCTCAATCCATAGACTTGATGTATCTGCTATGTGAGTAAAGCTCTCTTTATCAGTATTTTTTAAAATCTCCTTTGCCATGTGACCATATCTGCCATAAAGCCTTTGTTTGAGAACTTCAGGAAGATCCAGAGAATTATTATTCATTTCAGGTTTTTGAATGGCAATTTGGGCCTGTGTTTTTAAATGTTGTGGAAGATATTTTTTTGCAGCATCCAGGGCATCAAGAGCCAGAAGGCGGAAAGTGGTGAGTTTTCCACCCGTCGCGGTCACAAGGCCTTTGTCCTCCCATACAACATGTTCCCTTGATTCTTTGGATGGTTTTTTTTTCTTTTTTGAAAGAACAGGCCTTATTCCTGCAATGGATGAAATACAATCTTTTAAGGAAATATCAAGATCCGGCAGAATAAATTTCAGGCCGGAAATTAAATAAGATGCTTCTTCATCTGTGACAAAGGGCTCTTGATCAAGATTGTCTTCATGGTCAACATCCGTTGTTCCAAGGATATTGCACCCGTTCCAGGGGAAAAAGAAAACCGGCCTTAAATCCTCTGGGTGGGCAAAGCTTATGACCCGGTCCAGGGGTAAAATGTCCTCGGGGAAAATAAGATGGCTGCCCCTTAATGGTCTTAAATGATATCCTTTTACAGGAGATGGATACAATTGTTCAGCCCAGACTCCCGTGGCATTTATCACAGTTTTTGTTTTAAGCTCAGCTTTGTGACCGGTTATTGTATCAAGGGCATTTATTGCAGCAACATTGCCTTTATTATCCCTTTCAATTCCAATGACCTTTGTATAATTCAATGCAGTCCCGCCTGCCAGGCAGCCGTCATTGATCAGTCTTAAAACAAGTCTTGCATCATCCACCTGGGCATCTTTAAAGCCAACGGATGACACAAGGTTGTCATTTCTTATCTGCGGAATAAATTTTAAAGTCTGGTCTTTTGTAAAGCTTTGATGCTGCCTTTGTCTTGCCATAAAGCTGTAAATTGAAAGCCCGATTTTCATGGATGATTTTTTAGGGCCGTAGTCGTTATAAATAGGCATTAGAAAGTTCAGGGGGTTGACAAGGCCTGGATATGTCTTTAAAAGACGTTCCCTTTCTCTTACAGCAGATCTTGTTAAAAGAAATTTACCCTGCTTTAAGTAACGAAGGCCGCCATGGACCATTTTTGAAGAACGGCTTGAAGTACCCCATGCAAAATCTTTTGCTTCCAGGAGAATGGTTTTAAGTCCCATGTTCACTGCCTCGTGAAAAACTCCTGCTCCTGTTATACCTCCTCCTATGACAACCAGGTCAAAATTATTGTCTGTATCTGTTATTCTCATTATTCTCCTGCCAGATTTTTTTTGTATGCGCCATGGTATTTTGGACAAGGTCTTTTATTCTTTTATCTAAGATTTCACAAAGAGGTGTCAAAAAACAAGTCTTTTCAAAAACCAGCATAACTTTTACTGATCTATCCGCGCAAGTCGAAATTATTTAATACCCTGGGAAAATACTTTACAAATTACAAACTATGGAATATTGGTTGCGGATATATAGAGTGTTTTACTTTTTAAGGACATGGTGAATCGTGAACAACAGAGCTGGAATAGGAATTTAAACCAATACAAAAAATGTCTTGTCTTAATAATTTTTTAAAGGGAGTTTGAACCAATGAGTATTGATAAGTTTTCCATGGATTTTTTTTCCTTAAAGGGAAAAACAGCCATTGTGACCGGTGGTAACAGCGGACTTGGGCTGGCTTTTTCAACTGCTTTGGCAAAAGCCGGTGCAAATCTTTTTATTCCAAGCGCTGTCATGGATGATGGACAGGCCAGGCAATTAATTGAAAAACAGGGAAATGCCGTTGAATTGATGAAGATTGATATCACGGAACCAGGCGCGCCAAAACAAATTATCGAGGCCTGTGTAAAAAAATTCGGAGCCATTGATATTTTAATCAATAATGCCGGGATTTGTTTGTTAAATTCAGTATTGGAATTTGATCGCAAAGACTGGGATCCCATGATCGCAGTCAATCTCACGGCTGCATTTGAATTAAGCCACGAAGCCGCCAAAATAATGATCCCCCAGAAAAGCGGCAAGATAATCAATATCTGCTCTTTATTTTCTTATCTGGGAGGGCAATGGTCTGTCGCCTATTCTGCAACCAAACATGGCATTGCCGGACTGACCAAGACCTATTGCGATGAACTGGCACAATATAATATCCAGGTAAATGGAATTGCACCAGGATATTATGCCACGGAACTCACCACCAAAACCAGGAGCAACCCTGAAACCAATAAAAGGGTATTGGATCATATCCCAGCCAATCGATGGGGTGAGCTTCAGGACTTGATGGGAACTGCTGTATTCCTGGCAAGCCGGGCCTCTGACTATGTGAATGGTCATGTGCTCGTTGTTGACGGGGGCTACCTGGTACGATAGACTTGAAGACAATTGAATAACAATTCATTAAAAGGAATCAACATGACATTAACAAGGGAAGCTATTGTCGAGCATCTAAAAAATATTGTTGGTAAGGAACGTGTGATCACGGATGAGCAGGTTTTAAAGGAAAACAGCCACGACCGTTACAAAAAATTTGAAACGATTTTTGGTGTTTACAGCACCCCCATTCCTGCGGCAGTGGTAAAACTTGCAGACACAAACCAGGTTTCTGATGTATTAAAATTCTTGAACGAAAATAAAATCAACTCAGTTGCCAAGACCGGGGGAACAGCCACAGAGGGTGGTCTGGAAACCATTGTTGAAAATTCGGTGGTTCTTGATGGCTCGCAAATGAATCAAATCATTAAGATTGATGAGACAAATATGCTGGCAACGGCCCAGTGCGGGGTGAATCTTGGCGAGCTGGAAGACCGTCTCCGGGAGCAGGGCTTTACAACAGGTCACTCCCCCCAGTCCAAACCCCTTGCCCATATGGGAGGACTGGTTGCAACCCGCAGTATTGGTCAGTTTTCTACCCTTTATGGTGCCATTGAGGATATGGTCATCGGTCTGGAAGCCGTTTTTCCCAATGGAGAGATTACCCGGATTAAAAATGTTCCGCGCAGATCATGCGGCCCGGACATCCGCCATGTGATTATCGGTAACGAAGGAGCACTTTGCTATATCACTGAAGTAACGGTTAAAATTTACAGATATTTTCCTGAAAACAATGAGTTCCTTGCCTGGGCATTGGATGACATGTCATTGGGGTTTGAGGTTTTGCGGGAAGTCATGGTGGAAGGGTATCGCCCTTCGGTTGCGCGCCTCTATGATGCGGAAGATGGCGTCCAGCACAGCTTTGACCAGTTTGCACCAGACAAATGCGTTCTGATGTTCATGGCAGAAGGCAATGAGCACATGGCCCGTGCCACGGCCCAGGGTATTGCAGAGATTGTTGAAAAACATGAAGAATGTCGGAAAATTGACAGCAGGCTCATTGAGAACTGGTTTAACCATTTAAACTGGGGGCCGGAAAAAATTGCTGAAGAGCGTGAACTCATCCGAAAAAATTTTCACATCGGATTCACCACGGAAGTGTCGGGCAACTGGGACTGCATCAACACCATCTATGAAAACGCCATCAAACGGATCCGGGAGGAATACCCCCATATTGAAGATTTAACAATGTTAGGTGGCCATTCTTCCCATAGTTATCAGACCGGAACCAATCTGTACTTTGTTTATGACTACGATGTAAAGGACTGTAAACCAGAGGAAGAAATCAACAAGTACCATATCGCTTTAAATGCCTTGATCGTGGAAGAAACCCTGAAGGCAGGAGGTTCAATGGTGCACCATCACGGTATCGGTAAATACCGGACTTCCTGGACCAAACAGGAACATGGGTCTGCGTATTATATTTTAAAAGGGTTAAAGGATCAGTTTGATCCCAATGGCATCATGAACACAGGGACTATTTACCCGGTGGAATAATGAAAATTGCGGTCTGTTTTAAAATTATAGCAGATTACGATCGGTTGTCCCACAAAGATTGGGAATGGGATGAACGTCACTTTGTTGATATGAGTTTTGTCAGACGTGTTTTCAATTGTTTTGACGAAAGTGCTTTGGAAACGTCTTTAAAGCTTTCCCGACAATTGGAAAATGTATCAGATCCAGCAGAACTCACGGCAATAACCGTGGATGATGGGCAGGGTGACCTTTTTCTCAAACATTTAATGGCAGTTGGTTACGATCATGCTGTGCGAATTTGTTGCAACAACAGGCTGGACCTGAGGTTTAATCCCTTAGTTATCTCTCATTTGATTTCAAGGTACATTAAACAAGAGGGTCAAAAGCTCGTGGTCCTGGGTATGCAGGGAGGGGAAGGTGACAATGGCCAGACGGGATTTCTTGTTGCCGAGCAATTAGGATGGCCCTGCATTAGAGAGGTAATTGATGTGGTTATGGCTGAATCACCTGACTGCCTGAAAGTTAAAAGCCGGATTGATGGGGCAATTTTGAAGCAAACTATCAAGTTGCCCATGGTTTTGATCATGGGCCATTCCCTGAATTCTCCCTATCTTCGTGTCCCAACCCTGAAACAGAAATTAAATGCTAAAAAAAAGCAATTGACCATTTTGTCCAACATTGACCTGGGGCTTGATAATGAAGCATTGCTCAACAAAGACAAAACTCTTATGGATTTACACGGGCAAAAGCCAGGGAAATCCTGTGCTTTTCTGGAGGGCAAAACTGCTCAAGAACAGGCCCAGTGCCTCTATGACCGATACCTCAAAGAGAGGCTGTCCTTATGAAAGCCGCAATTGTGTTATCTTTTGACATAACTTCATTACAACAGCAGGTCCATGAAATCAACGTGATGCTGAACAATATGGGGACAAGGTTTTCCAGTGTAGAGTTGTGGCTGTTTTACCATGATCAACAACCCGAATTCTTACCTGAAATTTCCTGTCCTTTGTCAGACATTAAACTGATAAAGGTGGAATATGCTCATTCGCCGGAATCTTATCTTTATTCTCTGGTATATTTAATGGGTCAATATCCAATGGATTTGTTAATGTTTAGCAGTGATGGATTAGGCGAAGAGCTTGCAACTCGACTGGCATATCGCCTTAATGGCAGTTCGGTTCTTAAGGTTGAAGACTGCAGTTTGACATCGGCTAGGCTTGAGATAATAAAACCCGTGTATGGAAACAATTTAACAGCACGATTTGTTTTAGAGTCTTCCCCCTATTGCCTGTCCGTTGCAAAACAGCCATGCCGTCCGGTAAATATGATCCCGTGTGAACTTTTAAAAATGGAAACTATCACATTGGATCAGACTCAACCCTGGTGGGTAAAAGAGAGTCTGACAATTTTGGATCAGCCAAAAACCGGACTGGCTGATGCAGATCTGGTGCTCGTGGTGGGCCAGGGAGCAAATAACAAAGAAACAGTGGATGTTCTGCAGGGTATTGCAAACACCATTGGTGCGGAATTTGGTGCCAGTCGTCCCGTGGTGATGAATGCCTGGGCTGATATGAACCGATTGATCGGCGCATCAGGGTTGATCATATCGCCAAAACTCTGTATTGCAGCGGGTGTTTCCGGTACAGGTGTTTTTAGTGTGGGTATTAAAAGCAGTGAATTTATCGTGGCTATCAATATTGACAGTAAAGCCCGGATTTTTCAAATTGCAGATGTCGGAATTGTGGGCGATCTTGCGACAGTCCTTTTAGAATTGGAAAAGGTGATCTTGGTCGAGAAAGACAAAAAGGATTCATCACATGGTTGCATCGAGGATACGACGCAATGAAACCAGAGAAATTAGAGAAACCAGAGAATTTAATTAAACCCTTGGAAGACCGGCACAAAGATTATTTAAAAGATGAGTCTCGCACCTCTGGAAAGGCTGAGAGCATCTCTTTTCCGGAAAGCGAAACACAAATTCAGGCCATTGTAAAAACCCTGCTGGAACTAAAAACACCCATTACAGTGCAGGGCAGCAGGACTGGAATTGTGGGTGGAGCTGTACCCCTGTGCGGTCATATTCTAAACCTGTCAAAAATGACCAGGGTAACTGGTCTGGAACTTGATCAGGATGGTAAATTTTTCATACGTGTTCAGCCGGGAATCAGTTTATCAGACCTGGATCAACAGCTTTATAGCAGTGGTTTTGATAGTAATGGCTGGGACCAAAAAGCTCTTGCGGCTTTGGAAGTTTTTAAAAAATCGGAAAGGTTATTCTGGCCGCCTGATCCATCGGAAAGATCAGCATCCATTGGCGGCATTGCCGCCAACAATAGCCGGGGTATCTGTGCCCTTTATTATGGATCGGCCAGTCTTCATATCAAAAGTATTCGCGTGGTAGATGCCAATGGAGAAATTCATTCAATCACACGGGGTCAATATATTTTTTCACAAGGAGTCTTCCCATTACCCGGAGGGAAGACAATTCAACTGGATCGGGCTACCCTTCAAAGCCAGTCTTCAGAGAATTTTATGGATGGAAACGACCTTTTGGATCTGTACCTGGGCAGCGAAGGCATGTTAGGCGTGATTACCGAACTGACATTATCCCTGCAGCCTTTTCCCAAAGAGCTGTGGGGCATTGTTTTTTTCTTTGAGGACCAGTCCCGGGCCGTTAATTTTATTCAAGGGATTGACCTCAAAAAAAATCGGCAAAAAAGGCAAAAACAAAAAAGACAAAAAACAGAACCCGACACTGACATCGTGGCCATTGAGTTTATGGATCAAACCACACTTGAGTGTATCCGGGAATATAAACAAGAGAACAGCCAGTTAAAGCAATTACCGGATTGGGATAAAAGTCTCACCTCGGCCGTGTATATGGAAATCCATGGGAACAGCACAGAAGAGGTTGAAGCGCAGTCTGAAAAGCTATTGGAAACAGCAATCCAATATGATTGTGATCCTGACAACACCTGGGCCTTTTGCGGCGAGATGGAAATTGAGCGGCTTCGCATCTTCCGTCATGCTGCTGCTGAATCAGTCAACCGGTTCATTGACAAGGCAAGACAGAAAGATTCCCGGATCACCAAACTTGGGACGGATTATTGCCTTAAAAATGGTTCTTTGTCTGAAGTGCTTGAGATGTATTGCCGGGATCTTCGAGCCTGTGGACTCACGGCCGCTATTTTCGGTCATGCAGCTGAAGGACATCTCCATGTCAATATACTGCCACAGGATTATCATCAATTTGAAAAAGGGCGGGCACTTATTAAAGATTGGGCAATAAAAATCTTATCTAAAGAAGGCAGTGTCGTGACAGAGCATGGCATTGGGAAAATTAAAAAAGATTTATTTAAATCAATTCCTTTACCCCAACGGTTGAAAATACTTTGCAGCGTAAAGCAACAACTTGATCCCGATGGATTATGGAATCCCGGCAATATGCTGGATTTGCATTGACAATAAAATAATAACAACAACTTTAAATGGAAACCAAAGAATGACTAGAAAATATTTGATGGGGGTGGATGTCGGCACCCAAAGTGCCAAGGTGATCATAATAGATCTGGAAGGCAATATTGTGTGTGAAGGCAGCCAGGCATTGCGCAAAATGGATATCCCGTCACCGCAACTGGCAGAACATCCGGATGACGACCTGTGGGATGCACTTAAAATTGCCTTTCATCGAGTGATGACACGGTTTAATGATGAGATTAAAGGAAATGTCCATGATATCTTATCCATGGGGATCTGTATCATCCGATGCTGTCGCGTGCTTCTCAAGGAAAACGGCGAACTGGCCTATCCCGTGATTGACTGGATGGATAAACGCCTCAATACACCCTATGAATATAAACCCGCTTATGGGAATGTCAGATATGTCACCACAACTTCCGGCTATATCACCCATCGGTTGACAGGTGAATTTAAAGATACCTGTGCCAATTATATCGGATGGTGGGCAATGGATGACGACACCCTGGACTGGAGTACAAACGAGGAGTTGATCAAAGAATGCAATGTACCCAGAAAGATGCTGCTGGATGTGGTCAAACCAGGGGAAATACTGGGGTACCTGAGCCAAAAAGCCGCAGATACGATCGGGCTGCCGCCCGGGATACCCGTTGTTGCCACAGCCCATGACAAGGCTGTGGAAGCTTTGGGCGCGGGCTCTCTCGCCCCGGGTATCGGACTTATTTCTTTAGGGACCTATATCGGGGCTCTGGTCCATGGCCATGAAAGAAAGAAAGATGCAAAAAACTTCTGGGCATTTCAGGCATCCATTCCAGGGCGCTACCTGTATGAATGCATGGGTGTTCGACGGGGCATGTGGACCATCAGCTGGTTTTGCGATCAATTTGGTGAAGGCATCATGAATGAAGCCAAAAACCAGGGGATAACCATTGAAGAGTTATTTAACCGGGAAGGTGAGAAAATCCCGGCCGGCTGCGAAGGGCTTTTGACTGTACATGACTGGGCTCCCCCGCCGGCAGCCGTGTATAGAAAAGGCGTGATGTTTGGATTTGACGGACGTCATACCCGGGCTCATATCTATCGGTCTATTCTGGAAGGCATTGCGTTTACCGTGAAAAACCATATGGATAAAATGAACCAGGAGCTGGAAACGCCTATCACGCACCTGATCATTTCCGGCGGTGGCGCCAATAGCAATTTATTCATGCAGGTTTTTGCCGATGTTTTCGGGGTCGCGGCCAGTCGCAATAAAATGAAAGGCTCGGCATCCATCGGTTGTGTCATCAATGCGGGCATGGCTGTCAACGCGTTTAATTCCTATGAAGAAGCCGTAGAAAAAATGGTTCATACGGATGATGAGTTCATACCCAACCTTGCAAACACCGCGTTCTACAACCAACTCAATGACAAGGTGTACAAACATGTCAACCCGCATTTCGACCCGATTCTAAAGGAGCTGAGTTTATTAGTGGATTAGACAGTTTTTACATTATTTCATTTTAGATGGGACCAGAAACCTTGAGTCAATATTGATGTTCAAAAGAAAAGTATTTTAAATAACCATTTGATATTATAATATAATATTATCAAATCAATTCTGAACAAATAATGACACTTAAAATATATCCTTTGATTTCGGCCTCTTACCCAATCATGATCCACTCATATCTGAATCAGATATGAGTGGATCGTTGTCTTCATTATTCAATAAAACCTTATAAATCAGAGTATTATAACTTATATGCATAGTTGGCACATAGTTTGCTATTCACAATTCAAATGTAAAAAAGGAGAGTCTTTATGTTTCGACGAATGACCGGTTTCAGTGAATCTGAAATAAATAAAATTCATAATGCAGCCATGGAGATCCTTCGGGATATAGGGGTTGCTTTTCATGATCCTGAAGCCCTGGAAATTTTTAAGGAAAACGGGTTTAAAGTTGATGGGAAAACTATTTTTTTTAAAGAAAAACAGATTATGGAGCGGCTTTCAACCGTACCATCCAGGTTTGTTGTCCATGCCAGAAACCCCGAAAAGGATGTGTCCATAGGAGGAAAAGACTATGCGCTTCTTCCCGGATATGGTGCGCCGTTTATCATAGACACGGATGGTGAACAGCGCAATGCCGTGATGGCAGATTATATTAATTTCTGCAAGCTGGTGCATACATCCGAATACCTTGATATGATGGGGTATTTGATGGTCATGCCGTCTGATATTCCGCCAGATTCTTCCCACCTTGACATGTTTTTAGCCAATCTTTTGTACAGTGACAAAGCAACCATGGCAAGCCCCCAGGACAGGCAAAAAGCCCTGGACAACATTGAGATGCTCAGCATTCTCTGGGGCGGAAGGGATAAAATTCTGAATAAACCCGTCGTCGTTGCAAAAATAAACCCGGTTTCCCCCCTGATCTATGCCGAAGGAATGGCTGGTGCGCTCATCGAATATGCACGTCTGGGGCAACCCCTGCAATTTCCCAGTGCGGCCATGGCCGGAACCACGGGACCGGTGACCATTGCCGGCACCTTGGCCGTCATTACGGCAGAAATTCTGGCAGGGATTGCCCTTGCTCAGATCATCCACCCGGGGCTCCCCTGCGTTTTCGGCGGCAACAGCACATCCACGGACATGCTAAGCGGTGCAATGGCCCTGGGAGGGCCTGAGGCCAGCATTATCATCAAGGCCAATACCCAGATAGCCCATTTTTATGGTCTTCCGTGCAAAGCTGGTGGGTCTGTCACAGATTCATTCTTACCGGATATGCAGGCGGGAATCGAGTCTGGCATCAGTCTGTTTACGGCTCTGGCATCCGGGGTTAACATGCTGGACCAGTCCTGCGGTATCCTGGCCTGTTTTAATGCCATGAGTTTTGAAAAATTTCTGATTGATGAAGAAAATTGCGGGTATATCAAAAGGGTTTTAAGACCTTTGGAAGTCACGGATGCAACCCTTGCCATGGACCAGATAAAAAGGGCAGGTATTGGAGGCGCTTACCTGACATTCCCTGAAACTTTTTTCCAGTTTAAAACAGAATTTTTCATCCCAAAGCTGGCTGTAAGGGGTGGATATGAAAAGTGGAAAAAAAATGGTAAAAAGCAAATTTGGGAAAGAGCTGCAGAATATAAAACCAAGCGCTTGTCATCCTATGAAAAGCCTTATATTGATCCCGCGATCGAAAAGGAATTGATGGCATTTGTTGATTGCCGCAAAAAAGAAATAACAAAGGGATAAAAAAAGGAGAGATGCATGAGAAAATTATTACGAGTTGATATGGCAAAGGGAACTTGCATAACCGAGGATGTGGATGAACAATATCCCAAGGCAGGGGGTCGGAGTCTGACTTCAGCGATCATTGCATCTGAAGTAAATCCAAACAGCCATGCCCTTGGCGCTTCAAACAAAATAGTCATTGCTCCGGGGCTTTTGAGCGGAACCTCCTGTGTTAATTCAGGCCGCCTTTCCATCGGTGCCAAAAGTCCTCTGACAGGAACCATCAAGGAGAGCAATGTCGGAGGCACTGCAGCCCTGTATCTGGGCAAGATGCAGATTGCCGGAATTGTTATCGAGAACCTTCCGGCAGGAGAAAATTTATATAGTCTTATAGTGAATACAGATGGTGCTGAACTTATGCCGGCCGATGATTTGAAAGGCCTGGGTAATTATGATCTGGTGGAAAAATTAAAAGAAAAGTACAGCGATAAGGTAAGCATCATATCAATAGGTCCTTCAGGAGAAAACAGACTTTCCAGCGCTACGGTGGCCGTTACAGATCCTGACGGACGTCCCTGCCGGCACGCCGGTCGTGGCGGGCTCGGGGCGGTTATGGGATCAAAGGGATTAAAAGCCATTATAGTGGATCCAGCGGATGCGCCCGGCGTTAAGATCCATGACAAGGAGGCTTTTAAAAATGCTTCTAAATTTCTTAAGAATATGCTTGTTGAATCCGAGTATACAGCTCCTAAAACCGGAGAATATGCAAAATACGGCATGAACCTGATCATGGATCCGGTCAACGATCTGGGGGCTCTGCCTTCTTATAACTACCGCCAGGGCCAGTTTGAGGGGGTTTCAAAAATAAATGGCAAGGCCCTTTACGAGACCATCAAGGAACGCGGAGGAAAATATAATCATTCTGGTTGTTCCACATGCATTATTCAGTGCTCAAATGTCTATGTTGATATTGATGGCAAGTATGTTACCTCGTCTCTGGAGTATGAAACGCTTTTTGCCCTGGGTTCCAATTGCGGTATTGACGACCTTGACGCTCTGGCTCAAATGGACCGCCTGTGTGACGATTATGGTATCGATACCATGGAAACCGGCTGTGCCATTGCTGTGGCCATGGAGGGTGGTGTTAAATCATTTGGGGATGCCAATGGTGCCATTGAGTTGATTAAAGAGATCGGCAAGTGCTCGCCTATGGGACGAATTCTGGGCAGCGGGACTGAAGTGACGGGTAAAGCCTATGGGGTAGTGCGGGTTCCTGTGGTCAAGGGACAGTCAATGGCAGGCTATGATCCAAGAGTACTCAAGGGTCTTGGCGTAACCTATGCAACAAGCACCATGGGGGCGGATCATACCGCTGGATTTGCAGCTGTTTTCAGCGAAACAGACAGGGATCCAAAGGGCAAGGCAAGAATGTCCAGGGACAGTCAGAATTTTATGGGATTTATTGATACAATAGGCATTTGTTTTGCCGTGACCGACGTGGCCACGGAAGATAATGGCGGTGTTGAGTCCATGGCCAATATGGTGAATGCCACCTATGGATGGAAGATGGCCACGAAGGATTATATTGAATTTGGTAAAAATGTACTGGTTATGGAAAAAGAATTTAATGAAAAGGCCGGGTTCACGTCAAAGGATAATCGTCTGCCCGAATTCATGGGCACTGAAAAGGTTTCACCCAACAACACTGTATTTGATGTGTCCTATGATGAAATAGATGAGGTGTTTGAGCAGTAAAATGTAAATTTTAGTTCAATCATTAACAATGTGATATCGGCCTTAGTGTCACTGAACTATTTGTTGCCGGAGCCCTTATGGACCGGATTCATGTTTAAAAAGGAGATTTGTACCATGCAGGAGTGGGTAACCAAAACTCTGGTAGAATATACCGTTGGGACCAAATTTGAAGATTTTCCCAAAGAGGTGATCGAAAAAACTAAATTACATCTTTTAGACAACCTTGGCTGTTCCCTGGGAGGCAGTAGATCCCCCATTGGAAATAGTGTTCTTGCCCCTTTTAAGCAAATGGGCGGCAGTAAGGAAGCAACCCTCATTGGAGGGGGAAACAAGGTTCCCTGCATCCAGGCGGCCTTTGTCAATGGAACCAATGCCAATGCACTGGATTTTGATGATACCTATCTTGCCAACGGCATTGGACATCCCGGATCATCAATCATACCGGCCGCCCTGGCCGTGGGAGAATGGAAACAGACCACAGGAAAACAAATTCTTACTGCCATCATAACGGCTTATGATGTGGGTAATCGTATCGGCCTTGGAATCCAACCCACCCATGAAAGGTTGCAGAAGGTCTGGGGAGTAGGTACCTGGCAGACATTCGGAGCAGTTGTAGCTGCTGCCAAAACAATGAATCTGAATACAGACCAGATGTTCAATGCCTTTGGCGTTGCCGGAGCAACGGCTCCTTTGCCCAATACTCAAAAATGGGGATGGGATATAAAAGAACGGCCCATTCACTGGGTCAAGGAACCCACAGGCTGGCCCTGCTGGACCGGAACCCTGGCAGCAGTTCTGGCTGAAAACGGGTTTATCGGAAACCGGTATATTCTGGACGGGGACAATGGTTTCTGGATCATGGCTGGCTCAGACCAGTGTGATTTTGAAAAAATGACAGCCGGGCTGGGTCATGAATATGTAATCCTGAATGATATGAGCTTTAAACCCTATTCCTGTTGTCGATGGCAACACCCGGCCCTGGACTGCATAAAATTGATAAAACAGAAAAACAAGCTTGCCCCTGCAGATATTAAAGAGATCATCATCAATTCATTTTCCTGGGTAAAATCCCAGGAAGTGTATGAACCTGTCAGCGTTGTTGATGCGCAGTTCTGCATCCCCTATACTGCGGCAATGGTGATGATGGGAGAAAAACCAGGCCCTGGCTGGTACACCCGGGAAAACCTGGACAATCGAGCCATCATAGATCTTGCAGCAAAGGTACGAGTGAATGTTGATCCGGAGCTGGACAGGGTATATGTGGAAAATGAGGAACTGACGGCAAGGGTAGAGGTGATCACACAGAAAGGTGACTCTTTGGTAGAATTTGTTGAGATTTCCTTTGGTGATCCCAGAAATCCTTTGTCTGTGAAAGACGTTGAGGACAAGTTCAGGACTCAAGCTTCCTTTGTTCTTGATGATGACAAGATAAACCAGGCTGTTAAAATGATTCTGGATTTTGATAAACTTGCAAATATAGACGAATTAATGACAATACTTGCAGGAAAATAGTTTAAGAAACATCAATAAATTTGATAAATATAGGAGAAAAATAATGGCACTTAAAGGAAGTTTGTTCATGAGCCCGGAAAGAGTAATTTTCGGCCGTGGGGTGGTTCGTGATACAGGAACTTACGTCCAGCAGATGGGCGGTAAAAAGGTTTTTTTAGTGGCAGATAAGATCATTGCCGGCCTTGAGCCATTCAAATCCATTGAAAAATCTTTAAAAGAGAAAAACATTGACTACACCCTTTATCTGGATAGCGATGTCAACCCAACGGATGTGCAGATTGACAATGGCTGTAAAATTTACAAGGAAGAAAAATGTGATGTCATTATTGGTGTTGGCGGTGGCAGTAATCTGGATACGGCCAAATCAATCGGAATCATAGCGACAAACCCGGGTTCAATCAGGGATAATTTTGCTCTCAACTATGTATCTGATCCCTATGACACGCCCAATAAAAATGCAATTCCTCCAACGATCATGATCCCGACAACTTCCGGAACCGGCAGTGAGGTGGGGGCCTGGACCGTGGTAACCAATACAATTGAAAATTATAAAGGGTTTTGCGGTGGATGGATGTGCCTACCGAAAATTGCCTTACTGGACCCGGAGATGACGGTGAGCATGCCGCCGAAACTGACCGCCTCAACGGGATTTGATGCCCTGATCCATGGATTTGAAGCCTACTATCACCGTTACAAGATGCCCCAGACGGATATGTATGCCATTACAGCAATGAAACGAATTTTCAGATTTCTTGGCCGGGCCGTGGCAAATGGAAACGACATGGAAGCAAGAGAACAGATGCTTTTGGGTGCAATGGAAGCCGGTTTTGCAATGAATACGGGCTGTGCCCTGATCCATGCATCAGGGCTTCAGCTGACCTCAAAATTCGGATTAAGTCATGGTGAAACCCTTGCAATTATGGCGGGGCCGGTTATGCGATTCAATACCATGGCATGTGTAGACAGGATGATTGATGTGGCAGAGGCAATGGGGGAAAATGTTCAGGGGCTTGGCAAACTGGATGCGGCTGATAAGGCCGCAGAGGCAATGGAAAAATTTGCAGCATCCCTTGATCTGCCTATCCGTTTGACCAAGGAAAAGCATGATCCGGCAATGATTCCCAAAATGGCCACATTAGCCCTTGGAAATGATAACACGTATGGAAGTCCCCGTGTTCCAACCCAGGAAGACTTAGAGCGGCTTTACAGACAGGCATATTGTGATCTTTGATTTCCTCTGAAGTGTAATGGCTGTGTTTTTATCATCAACCAATGCCTGCAGACAGTTTTCATAGATACTTTCATAATTATTCCCCGTTCCCCATGCATCAAGGGGGTTGATGGGATATAATCCTGGATCCAGGTTTTGTTTTTTATTGTTTTTCATGTTGGCCACATCATCGAATAGGCACTACCTTTGGCAAACTGCTTTATTGTGCCCATTGTGAAGTGGTGGGGCTCCCCATTGATTAGCGAAAACAAAATTTCCATTTATTGATTTTTTTGTCAAGCCAAACTATGGCCGTCACAATTCTATTTTGATTCACTATTGCTTTTCAAAAAATATTTTCACACATAACCAATTGATATCATGCCTAATTTTATCGAATCAATTTTGGAAGCTCCTGAAACTATAAAATATATTCTTTTATTTCAGGATGTTATCCAATCATGATAAAATCATATTTGACTCAAATTTTATTTGGTACCAATTGCTACAACTCAATAAACGCTATCAAATCAGTATATTATAATTTTGATATCCATCTGGCATAAAATTTGCTGTTTCACATATGCACAATTAATATTCCATTATACTTTAGATTTAATAAAAAATTTTTTACTATCAGGAGGTAAAATATGGGTCCGATCCCCATGCCATGGTGGAAGTAAGCACAGAACAGCCCACCGGCGATAGGTGAAAAAGGTCCTTTAATATAAAAGAACATAAATATGCATTTGACAAACCAATTAGTGTTCGATATGTTTCTGACTGAGAAAAATAGCAATAATAAAAAAAATTAGGTTCATCTATGAAAAATGTTTTAATCTTAATTTTCAAACGTAGTGGAGCAAGCCTGATAACTATATTTATTATCTCGCTTATTATTTTTATCGGAGTGGAGCTGCTGCCCGGGGACGTCGCTGAAACCGTTCTGGGTCAGGGAGCAACACCTGAGACGGTTGAGCAATTTCGGAAAGCGCTAAAACTTGATTTGCCGCCGCATATCCGATATGGCGCATGGCTGAACGACTTTGTACACGGTGATTTCGGCAATTCCCTTGCCAATGGCAGGCCTGTTGCCGGATTAATCGGCTGGCGGCTTGGCAACACCTTGTTTTTAGCACTGTCCACAGCCGTGATTGCAATTCCTCTGGCACTTCTTTTAGGTATGCTTGCAGCATTTTATCGGAATACCTTCTTTGACAAACTGATTTCAACCACCACTCTTTCGTTTATTTCTTTCCCGGAATTTTTTATAGCCTATATTCTGATCAGTCTTTTGTCCGTTAAATTCAATATTTTCCCCAGCCTGGCAGTCACTGAACCAAACATGGGGCTTGGCAGCAAAATATATTCCATTATACTGCCTTCCCTGACACTTACCTTTGTTGTGACAGCACACATGATGCGTCAGACACGGGCGGCCATAATCAATGTTTTAGCCAGTGCATATATTGAAATGGCAGAGATCAAAGGGATTAAACGATTCAGAATAATTGTCCTTCATGCATTTCCCAATTCGTTGTCTCCTGTGATCAATGTTATTGCAGTCAACATGGCATATCTTATTGTAGGTGTTGTCATTGTTGAAGTGGTGTTTGTATATCCCGGCCTGGGGCAATTATTGGTTGATTCCGTTGCCAAAAGAGATCTTCCCGTTGTCCAGGCTTCAGGATTGGTCTTTTCGATTGTTTATATTTTTTTAAACCTCTTGGCTGATATTTTGTCCATGCTTTCCAACCCGAAACTGAGACAATCCCAAATTTAAAAAGGAGCTCCTTAGTGCTTAAATTATTACGACAATCTCCCCTTTCAGCCCGAATTGGTATGGGTATTGTCATACTGAATATCCTGGTCGCTATTTTTGCACCTTTGATAGCACCCTATGGCGAAACCAGTGTGGTTGGGGATGTGTGGGAAAGTTCCTCTGCCCAGTTTTATATTGGGACCGACCATATCGGAAGAGATCTTTTCACCCGAATGGTTTACGGTGGAAGGAATACGATTGCGCTTGCATTTATCACAACGATGCTTTCATTTCTGGTGGGATCATTTTTAGGCTTTATTGCGGCAGTTAAAGGAGCCTGGACTGATCAGCTTTTAAGTCGGGCTGTTGATATCATCATGGCATTTCCAACGCTTATTTTTGCTTTGATGATTTTATCCGTTCTTGGGTCATCTCTCCCCACCTTGATTTTTACCATAGCCATTTTAGATTCAACACGGGTTTATAGATTATCCAGGGCAGTTGCCATGGATATTGAAGTAATGGAATTTGTAGAGGCAGCCAGATTAAGAGGAGAGGGACTCTGGTGGCTCATAAGACATGAAATCCTGCCCAATGCCCTTCCGCCGCTAATTGCAGAATTTGGCCTGAGATTCTGTTTTGTATTCCTTTTTATCGCTTCTTTAAGTTTTCTTGGATTAGGCATTCAACCACCTCTGGCAGACTGGGGAGGAATGGTCAGGGAAAATTCCGGAGCCATTACATTCGGTATATTTATCCCTTTAATCCCGGCCGGAGCCATTGCCGTCTTAACCGTGGGTGTCAATTTAATTGTTGACTGGTTTTTGCATTTATCAAGTGGTCTGCACGAATAGAAAGGAATATAAGATTGAACAATTTGCTGGAAATAAAAAATCTGTATATTGAAGCCTTTTACGAAGAACAATGGCAACCTATTGTACATAACATAAGCCTTGATTTGAAAAGAGGAGAAGTCCTTGGGCTTATTGGTGAATCCGGTGCCGGCAAATCCACAATCGGCTTGGCTGCCATGGGATATGCACGCCAGGGGTGCAGGCTTGCATCAGGATCCATAAATCTTGACGGCAAAGAATTGTTTGAAGCGTCTGAGGAAGATTTGAGGGTGGTCAGGGGATCAAAGATTTCTTACGTGGCCCAGAGTGCGGCTGCATCCTTTAATCCAGCCCATAGAGTTATAAAACAATATTCAGAAGCGCCCGTTCAACATGGACTGATGAGTCACGCCAAGGCTGAAAAAGAAGCCATTGAGCTTTACAGACGTTTGTTTTTACCCAGTCCGGAAAAAATCGGATACCGCTATCCCCATGAGCTTTCAGGGGGTCAGCTTCAAAGAGCCATGGTGGCTATGGCCATGTCCTGCAAACCTGATATCATTGTTTTTGATGAGCCCACAACTGCACTGGATGTGACAACCCAGATTGAAGTTCTGGCGGCTGTCAAGGAAATAACAGAAAAGATGAACAAGGCCGCCCTGTATATTACCCATGACCTGGCTGTTGTGGCCCAGGTAGCCCATAGAATTATGGTATTAAGAAACGGCCGGCTTGTTGAAGTAAATGAAACAAGGGAATTGATTAAAAATCCTAAAGAAAAATATACCAGGGAATTGTTAAATGTCAGATCCTTAAGGGAAAACAAAACGATTCATGAAAAAATGGATGTGATCCTGGATATCAAAGATGTGGCCGCAACTTACACAGGAGATAAGAATGTAGTTGAGGATATTGATCTGACCGTCAGAAAAGGTAGAACCGTTGCTTTGGTCGGGGAGTCCGGAAGTGGGAAAAGCACTGTGGCAAAGATTATTACAGGCCTTCTTCCCGCCATTAATGGCTCCATAAAGTTTTTAGGCAAAGAACTTCCCCGAAAATTAAAGGACAGAGAAAAAGATGATTTAAGAAAAATGCAGATGATATATCAGATGCCGGATACTGCATTAAATCCAAAACAGACTGTCAGGCAAGTAATTGGCAGGCCCCTTGCATTTTATTTTGGAATCAAAGGCAAAAAGGCTGAAGATCGGATAAGAGAGCTTTTAATGGACATCGAACTTGATCCGGATCATTATATTGGTCGATTGACCACAGAACTTTCCGGCGGAGAAAAACAGCGGATCTGCATTGCCCGCGCCCTGGCTGCCGAACCAGAGCTGATTATTTGCGATGAAGTCACATCTGCCCTGGATCAACTGGTGGCAGAAGGCATACTGGATCTTTTGCAGGATTTGCAAAATAAAACAGACATGGCTTATTTGTTTATTACCCATGATCTTGCTACTGTCAAAGCTATTGCAGATAAAATTGTTATAATGCTCCAAGGCAAAATTGTTGAGCAAGGGGAAAAAAAGGAAATCCTTACCCCGCCCCACCATGAGTATACGGATAAATTGTTGGCATCTGTTCCTGAAATGGATCCGGATTGGCTGGACAACCTTTTAGAAAAACGTGCTTCAATATTTATTTAATCTAACAATGCAACAAGGAGGAGAAAACATGTCAGAACTATCAAAGTTAACTAAAATGTTTAATCAAAACAAAATTAGTAGAAGGCAGTTTGTTACACAGGTTTCAGCTCTTGGTCTTGCAGCAGCGATTTCCCCTGCGCTTCTCGCAGGAACAGCCCATGCGTCTGTTCCTAAAAAAGGTGGACGTCTGACACTCGGGTGTACTGGCGGGTCAACCACGGATTCCATGGATCCGGCAAAACTGACTTCCAACATGAACCAGAACCTCAACTGGCAGATCAGAAACAATCTTGTGGAAATCGACCACAAATTTAATGCCATCCCTGAACTGGCTACTTCCTGGGGTTCAACTCCGGACGCAAAAGTGTGGACTTTTAAATTGCGCAAGGGTGTAGAATTTCACAATGGAAAACCCCTGACAGCAGAAGATGTCATATTTACCGTCCAGCACCATCTTGGTGAAAAATCACAATCTGCAGCAAAAGGGATTTTAAAAGCTATTAAAAGCGTCAAAGCCAATGGAAAACATGAAGTTATTTTTGAGCTTTCCGGAGGCAGTGCTGATTTTCCGTTTATCATGGGTGATTATCACTTGGGCATTTTCCCTGTTGGAACAGAAGGTCCGGAATTTGAAAAGGGTATCGGTACGGGGGGATATATGCTGGAAAAATGGGAGCCGGGTGTCTCAGCTTTTGCAAAACGCAATCCCAATTACTGGAAACAGGGAAGAGCCCATTTTGATGAAGTTGAAACCCTGTCCATTGTTGACACCAATGCCAGAACAAATGCGTTAAAGACGGGTCAGATAAACTACATGGATCGTGTTGAGCTTAAAACAGTACATCTCATGAAAAAAATGCCTGGAATAAATGTAATAGCTACAACAGGTACTGCACATTACACCATGCCCATGATGGTAGATCAAAAACCTTATGGCGACAATAATGTTCGCATGGCATTAAAGCTTGCGATTGACCGCGAGGAATTATTGAAACAAATTTTGCGGGGGTATGGCCAGCTCGGAAATGACCATCCTATCGCACCGGTCAATAAATATTGTGCAACAGGTCTGGAGCAAAGAAAATATGATCCGGAAAAGGCTAAATTCTACATGAAAAAAGCAGGTATGCTTGACCATGTCTTTGAGTTGAGTGCTGCAGATGCAGCATTTGCAGGAGCAGTGGATGCTGCCATCCTCGTCAAGGAACAGGCAAAAAAAGCCGGCATCAACATAAAAGTTGTCCGGGTACCTGATGATGGTTACTGGAGCAATATCTGGATTAAAAAAGAGTGGTGCATGTGTTATTGGGGTGGACGTCCCATTGAAGACATGATGTTTTCAACTGCCTATGCAGCCGGCGCTCCCTGGAATGATACACACTGGAACAATGAAAAATTCAATAAACTGCTGATAGAGGCAAGGGCAGAGCTGGATGAAACTAAACGCAGAAAAATGTACTATGATATGCAGGAAATATGCAAAGATGACGGCGGAACTATTGTTCCAATGTATAACCAGATGGTTGAAGCAAGTTCAGATAAGCTGGGACATGGACCCATCTCAGGGCACATGGCCATGGATGGTATGAGAACTGCCGAACGTTGGTGGATGAAATAATAAGCCCTTATCGTTAATTAAACATAAAACAGGCCGGAAGTATTATTTCCGGCCTGTTTTTGTTTTTTAATTATTTTTTTTTAATACAATGTCAGGCCTGCCCGTTAAGCTGGCATAAAGGGTTCTTCCCATAAAAATCGGATCACCGCTGGCAGTGGTTGGGATCTTGTCGCGGGTTTCCAGGGTAACTTCCTGGCAGCTGGTCCCGGAAATTCGGGCCCTTTCCCTCACAATCCTGACCAATTTTGTCCTGGCAAACCGGTCTGCATTTTTAAAGTTTTTAAAGTGACGGGTTCCTGCAATCCCTTCCACTATAAACTCGCCCTTGTCCCCGGGTACAATCCTTAATTGTTTTTTTATGACCACATTGGAGGTAATGGCACCTATGGCATTGGCCACATCTGCATCCTCGGGCAGGATGGCTTTTGCACCAAGGGGTTTTACTGCTTTGAGAAGGAAAAATTTAGTGGGAGCGCCTATGCCGATAACTGGACGTTTAAGCTTAATGGAAACCTCATAATGAGGATTTTCATGGGTCAGCAGATTATCTATCAGTACTTTACATACGGGGCAGGTGTTTATCGCTTCAGGATCTGTCTCATCATCCAGCTGGCGTTTTAAAAGTTCAATGGTTAACAGGTTAACCCCCATATCCAGAAGATGCCTGGTCAATTCAGGCATTGATTTTTTAGTCAGAAAGCAAAACATCTGGCAGTATTCTTGAGCCATCTGTGTGTCCCATTTAATAAACTGCCCTGTGATATGTAAAAGATCCGTTAAGGTAAGTCCGCATCTCTGCAGGATAAAATTTTCTTCAAGTCGCTGCAAAGGAAGGCTGAAGTCAGCGAGAACATTGGTTTTTTGAACAAGTTCCTCAATGGAATGCGGTCTTGCTGTAAGCAGGGAAACAATTTTTTTTTCCATGGACGTCAACTCAAATTGCTTTATAGAGCCTGTCAAAGCAAGAATCTGCATTTTCCGAGTGGTGGTGGCATGGCGATGCAGATTCTGATTTAAAAATTGTAACGCCTCGTAAGTCCCTGGGTACATTTGGCCAAGCCAGGCAATTGGAGCCACTCTTTTGGGACCAATGGAAAATTGGCCCTTTGTAAATTCGATTAAACTGTCTCCGCCAAGGCCTGCCGTTCGAATCTCAAGGGCTTTCACATGGGTCCTGTGGCCCCCGACATTTGATCCTTTTTCATTGAGGTTTACCAGGCTATCCGTGAGGGCAGCAGTATCTGTTGTTGTTCCGCCCATGTCAACGACCATGGCATCTTTAATTCCCGTCAGATGTCTTGCACCTGCAACGCTGGCAGCAGGACCCGAGAGAATGGTTTCAACGGGTCGTTGTTTGGCCATGGTTGAGCTCATTAATGTTCCATCACCTTTTACCACGACTATTGGGGCACGAATACCAAGAGCAGCCATGACTTTTTCAATATCCATAAGCAGGCTTGCCAGCCGCGGGATAATCCGCGCATTGAGCATTGCTGTTATAGCCCTTGTCTGAAAATTTAAGGTGTCGGATAATTCATGGCCGCAGCTGACAAAGAGGCCAGTGTGTTCATGAATAATGTCTTTTACCTTGATTTCATGCTCAGGGTTAATAGATCCTGCAAATCCAGAAACTGCAAAGGCTGTTACTCCATTGTTTTCAACCATTTCTAACGCTTTTTGTCTGACTTCATCCGGATCAATGGCAATGACCTCTTTACCCGTGATTTCCAGCTGTCCTTTAATAACTATTTTGGGATGAAAGGATATATTTTTATCAATGCCAAGGCCATAGGGCGGCATGAGAAACATACCGACTTTTTGACCTTCGTTTTCAACAATGGCATTGGTTGCAAGGGTTGTGGACAAGGCAATTAATTCCACCTGGAGCAGTTTTTCCTGATCCAGTTTTTTTAATGCGCTGTGAATTCCTTTAGTAAAATCCCATTTTGTGGTCAAAGATTTGCTTTTGCAAAGGGTTTTATTTTCTTTAAGATCATAAATCACTGCATCTGTGTAAGTACCACCGGCATCAATACCCAATCCAATCTTGATATAGTTGTCCATATGAATTTTCTGACCTGGGATTTTTATTTTAGAAGCAGTATTATTCACTATTGTTTTAAAATCCAGGATGGGACTGGCAGACAGCGTTGATTGTATTGCATCAAACCCGATCACATGTTCCGGCGGTACAAACAGGATGTCGGAGGTGGAATCAAGGGCTGTGAGCATTTTTTCGATCAAGGCTTGCCCCCCCTTTATTTTATCATACTTCCACTTGTATTCATTGGCCATGTCCAGGGCGAATTTTTCATACCTGGGTGAGGTTTTTGCACCGGTTTCAATAAAAGCAACTCTTTGATAGTTTTTTTGCCATGAATTGAGAAAGTTAAAGGTTTCCTGGGCAGCATCTTTGCCATGCTCTTGAACCAGGTCATTGAAGTTTAATTTTTTCTCCCCAAAATAGGCCCATTGTTTTCTCTGGGACATTGGTTCTGTTTTTTCTTCACACCATCCGGCTGAAAGATAATATGTTCCGGGATATTTTTTAAATTCACTTTTGTATCTCTGATCTCCTCCCAGGAACAAAGCTACGCAATCATGCACCTTGGGAATGGTCAGGGGAACGCCCCGGGATTGAATGCCAATGGTTCCTTTGCCGCAGACACCATACCCTATGATAATGCGGTGGCACAAATTTGTTGCTGAAATTTCATCAATGGCAGCCTGAAGTTTTTCCTTGAGCAGCTTTGGATTGTTGTGAAGCCCTGCTTCCAGGAATTTATATTCAATATCAAGCCCCAGTTTTTTGGCACTGTGCTTCATATCAATGGCCAGAACGGCACACCCAATTGCATAAATCTTTTTTTTCAAATTATTACCCCGATCATTGATTCTCTGTTCATTGTTTTAAACTGGTGCAGTTTCTAATCTGGTACCGGTTGAGCCATGTGTCAAGGCAAACCTGATAGAAATTTATTTTTATTTTAAAAAGGTATCTCCTATTTCAAAATCACCGTCTTTGAAACGGCCATTTTGTTTTTAAGTTTAAGCCATAATGAGTTATCATAAAAAATATAGCAGTTGATTGTTTACAATTTGGACAAACTGCTAAGAAAAAAAATCGGAGAAAATTCAAAAAAGTAAGATAGCAATATGACAAAACCGTTTAAAATATGTCATGCAATATCTGTAAAATTTTATAAATGTAGTTGACAAGTTTAAAATTTGTATTTATAAAAATGAATAGTAAATTTATTTTTATCTAATTTAAATTTATTTTAAGGATTTTTGGATAAAGTTGAAGGGGCTAAAAGGCTTTCTTCGAAAGGTTTCTATGCGGAACACAATGCCGGCAATGGTGAGGTGATTTTACAAAAGGGACCTGATGAGAAAAAATTATGGAAATTGAAGAGGGAGATTAAAAATGGGAAAAAAATTATGTCAACTGGGAATAATATTCTTTGTGTTCTGTTTTATCATCGGAGGATTTTCAAGTCCTGTTGCGGCAGGTGAGAAAACCTTCAATTGGAACAGCCAATCAATTTTTCCTGCCGGGAGTTCCGTTTATAAAGAATTCGTATCCTTTACAGAGAATGTAAAGAAATTAACGGGGGGTCGTCTGGTTATTACTCCTCACCCTGTCGGTGCCATTGTAGGATACAAAGACATGCATAGCGCATTGCGAACAGGGATTTTGAATGCTTATTTTAGTGCGCCAACGTTTCAGAGTGGAAAAGAGCCCGCTTTTTCTATATTGACCGACCTTCCCGGGGGCTATGAAAATGTTATGCAATTTGATGCCTGGTATTATAAGAAGGGAGGCATCGAATTAATGCGAGAGGCTCAGTCAAAATTTGGAAATTATACAGTAGGCGTTATTTTCTATGGCCGAGAGGTCTTGCCTTCAAGGGTTCCCATTCGCGGAATTGCCGATATGAAGGGTAAAAAAATAAGAGCAGCAGAAGGAATTATTGCCAAACTGATGACGGCAATGGGTGCAAGCACCGTTTCAATTCCAGGGTCTGAGGTTTATTCCGCCTTGGACAAGGGTGTCGTTGATGCCTCGGATTGGGGAACCCGTTCGATGAATGATCAGATGGGCCTCTATGAAGTCTGTAAATATTCGATTGAACCCGGGTTTCATTCCATGTCTGCTTTAGAATTTGTAGTCAGCAACAAGAACTGGAATGCATTACCGGAGGATATCAAAGGCATCCTAAATACTGCAGTGAGAGAATGGAGTTGGAATACAGTCGCAACCATTATGAAAGAAGATGCGGAAAAGAGTGAAAAGTTGAAAAAACTGGGTGTTGAAATTATTTCATTTCCTGATAAAGACTATATGGAAATCCGCGTGATGGCAAGAAAACTCTGGGAAGACTGGGCCAAAAAGAGCCCTATGTCTAAAAGAGTTGTAGACTCTCAGATTCAATGGTGTAAGGAATTAGGCCTTCTTTAAAAGAAGCCAATTTTTGAGTCGGTAATTGGGGGCAGGGAGATGAAATTTAAAACTTCTCCCTGCTATTTTAGCGGGATTTAAACTCTGCGGTCATTGTTAGAAAAAATAATAAAGCCTTCAAAAATGAATATATTATTCAAGATTATCGATAAGGTGAATGATTCTTTTGGGAATTGTATCAGCTATCTGAATATTGTTGTCGTATCCATTGTCTGTTGGGAAATAATTGCTCGATATGTATTCGACGCACCCACTGTATGGGCGAGTGAGAGCATGGTTCTTTTGAGCGGGGGGATGTATGTGCTCGCGGGAGGCTATGCTCAACTTCATAAGCGGCATGTGAAAATTGATTTGGTTTATTCGCATCTGGGGCCAAAGAAGAAAGCCATATGTGATATGGTTTCATATATTTTTTTCTGTGTATTCATGTATGCACTTGTGATTGGCGGAAGTACCTATGCCTGGGAATCAATCAGTCTTAGGGAAACAACCGGGACACCATGGGATCCTTTTATTTTTCCTGTCAAAATGGCAATTCCAATTGGCGGCGCCTTGATTTGGTTTCAAATGACTGCGGACCTGATTCGAAATGTACGTTCTGCATTTATGAGACGGGAGGTGTAAGGGATGGATATCGGGCTTTTATCAGTTATAATGATTCTCAGCATTGTCGGACTTCTCATGTTGGGGCTTCCACTCGCCTTTACGACAGGTTCGGTTGCTGCTCTAACCACCTTGTTTCTTTTTGGCCCGGGTGCACTTGAGTTGCTTGTGATGCGGGTCTTTGATATGATGGGCAATTATGTACTGGTTGCCGTACCATTGTTTATTTTTATGGCGAATATGATGGAACGCGCAGGAGTCGCTGAGCAGCTATACACGGCTGTACACATTTGGTCCGGGCGGCTACCCGGGGGACTCGCAATAGGAACGATTATTGCGTGTTGTCTGATGGCGACAATGGTCGGTATCGTTGGCGCTGAAGTCGTTACTCTGGGGCTTATCGCTGTTCCCACAATGATGAAAAGAGGTTACCACAAGGATATCGCTCTTGGAAGCGTTTGCGCGGGTGGCGGTCTTAGTACTTTAATTCCGCCAAGTGTCGTATTTATTGTATATGCTATGACCGCTGGTGTCTCTGTGGGCAAACTTTTTATTGCAGGGATTCTCCCCGGACTTCTTCTGGCAACACTCTATGTCGGCTATATCGTAATTCGAACAAGCCTTAACCCGGAATTGGCTCCCCCGGCGCCAAAAGAAGAGCAGGAACTTACATTTAAAGAAAAGAGCAAATACTTAAATGGTCTTATTTTACCCTTTTTTATTGCAGCGGGCGTGCTCGGATCAATTTATGCCGGTATCGCAACTCCCACTGAGGCTGCCGGCGTAGGCTGCCTCGGTGCCACAATCGCCTGTCTTGTCAATGGAAGACTAACCTTCTCGGCTGTCAAGCAAGTTTTGTTTAGTACTTTGGCCGTCTCTGCAATGTGTTATTGGCTGATGTTTGGTGCCCAATGTATAATTGGCGTATATAACATGGCTGGCGGCGCTGCTTTTGTAAAATCGATTTTTATGGGATTACCCTTAGGACCGTTGGGCATTATCCTCGTGATGCAGTTAATTCTGGTATTTTTGGGATGTTTTATTGACTTTATAGGGATAGTTTTACTCACCATGCCCCTTTTTGTGCCCATCATTACAGAGCTCGGATATGATCCGGTCTGGTTTGGAGTTCTTTTTTGTATGAACATGCAGTTATCATACATATCGCCACCTTTTGGCCCATCAGCATTCTATTTGAAAGGGGTACTTCCCCAGGATAGCGGCATATCTGTGACAGATATATTCAAATCAACAATCCCTTATGTCTTTTTGATTATAATTGCCTTGGTATTGTTGGTAGCATTTCCTCAGATTGCATTGTGGCTGCCAGGATTTGTAAGTTAAAGGATCAATATGTTAATGTATTAATTTTAAGAGTAATAGAGAATAATGATTTTTGGTAAAAAATAACAAAGGGCAAATAAATAATGCAAGATGTACCTGGAAAAATTGTTGAAATGCTGAGAGAGAAAATTACTTGGCTGGAATTACTACCCAATAGTAAGCTGAGTATTGGTGATCTTGCAGAGGAAACACAGGTAAGTAGAACTCCGATAAAAGAAGCGCTGATAAATCTTGAAGCAAACGGGTGGGTCTATAGGAAAGGAAAAAACTTTATTGTTACCCCACTTACCCTTCAAAGGTTTAAGGAAATTGCTGAGGTGAGATCTGTTATTGAGATTCAGTCATATTTGTGGGCGTTGCAACGGATAACAGATGAAGAAGAAAAAAATCTTTTTATTTACAAAGAAAAAATAAAAAATATAAGCGCAAAAGCACCAGTAAAAGAAATTATGAAAATAGATATTGAGATCCACTTGTTTTTTTTCAAGATGGCAAAGAATAGATATATCTATAACCTTTTGGAACGGTCACTTTATCATGCATTGAGATTTTGGTTGTCGATGCATTTAAAACCAGTAGGAATATTAGAAGATATGAATGAAATGATTGAGGCAGTGGAAAAAAGAGACGAAGAAGAACTCAAACGGGTGAGTTTTAAACATGTAAAAAATTGGGCTGATAGAATTATCGGCATAGCTTAAATAGTGTTTCAAGGGAAAATATTAAACGATTGTAAATACTATTTTATTAAATCAATTGATTAACATATTAATTTTAAAAAAGAAGAAAAGGAGTAATCAAATGAAAGAAATCCCATGCGAATTGAATGGTGCCCCTATGGCAGTTTTAAATGCAATTACCGGGCGTGCAGAATATCTCTATCATATTCTGATGGCGATGGATGAAGCTGGAGTAGAAAATCCCGACGACATCCTCAAGAAAGCAATATATAATGTTGGGAAATCTTGGGGGGCAAAGCTTGGAAAAGTGAGCAATCCTCATGAATTTTGGGACAAATTGCTAAATGATGATCTAAAAAAGATTTTAAAATTAGATTGGGTTCGCGATGGTGAGGATGAGGTTGAATTGCATTTTTACAGATGCCCGCTTGTGTATGGTTGGCAACAATTAGAACTGGAACCGGAAATGATCAAGCGGCTTTGTGAGATAGCCAATCAGGTCGATTACGGCAATGTGGAGTCTTTTGGATTTAAACTCGATATGGATCCTGGCCTTGGAAAGGGCGATGAAAAGTGTACCTTAATCGTTAAAAAATAGTTTAAATAAAACTGTCGCGATTTAAAATTATTTTGATCGCGGCGGTTTTTTTTAATAGTATAAAATTTCGGTGCGATGGAGTGCCGATATTCTTGAGGTAAAAAAAATGAACGTGCTCAAATTTTTGAAACAAAACGTAAAACCGGCCCTTGGCTGTACAGATCCGGTTACAGTAGGATATGGGGTTGCCATAGCTTATCACGCCATTTATGAAAGTCTCCCGCCTGTTTATTCATCTAAGGTCCCGCCTGTGGAACCTGAATTTGTAAAAAAAATTACAATACATCAGGATAGAGATAGTTATAAAAATGGCATTGCAATTGCCATACCCGGTGCGAATGGGCAGAAAGGCAACGCTCTTGCAGCAGCTTTAGGGCTGTTTATGGATCCATCAAAAGGCTTTTCACTTTTTGAAGGGGTTTCAGATCAAAATATTGAAAAAGCAAAACAGTTAATTGATTCCCAGAAGGTCATTTTTAAAAAAAATGATGATTCATCTGAAATTGCATCTATAGACGTCCGGATCGAGTTAGAATATCTAATAAACGATAAGCTAAACCATTCAATGGTACGGATACAAATTAAACCAGACGCTATCAGCGAGATAAATGTTAATGGCGAGATTATTTTTGAAAGAAGCCCCAAGTCTGATATGGACGAAGAGGAGAAAATCCCGGAGGAATTAAAAGATCTGGTTGAAATAGTACAAAAGATGAGCACTGGTGAAAGAGATTTTGTATATGAAGGCCTTGTTATGAATAAAAAAATAGCGCTTGAAGGTTTACGTGGAGAATATGGACTCCAACTGGGGCGGCACTATTCAGACCTGGTAGAAAAAAATATTTTGAGCAGCAATATCATTACGCATATCAAAATAATGGCAGCAGCAGCTGGTGATGCAAGAATGGGAGGCGTTAATATGCCGGTTATGAGTACTGCCGGCTCTGGAAATCAGGGTATTACGGGATTAATACCGATAAGTGTCGTGGGCGAAGAATTAAAAATAGATAAGAAAAAAATAGTTGAGGCTGCGATGCTGGTTCACCTGGTAACAAAGTTTATGCTAAATCAATCGGCATATCTGTCAGCCATTTGTGGATGTGCTATTAAAGCCGGGATAGGTGCTGCAGCCGGGGTAACTTATCTGTTAGGGGGCAATGTAGATCAAATAGGTAACGCGATAAATATCATGGCCGCCAACATAACCGGGATGATTTGCGACGGTGCCAAGGCTGGCTGTGCTTTGAAGCTTTCCACTGCAGCCGCAACAGCAACTGAAAGCGCATTTCTGGCGATAAGTGGCTTGTGCGTGCCAACAGACAATGGAATTTTATGCGTCCGTCCTGAAGATACCATTAAGAAAATTGGAGAGCTGTCAAGAGAAATGGTATCAGCTGATGTTAAAATAGTTGAAATAATGCAAGAAAAACAGTGTTAATTGAAGATATTTTTATTTTAGGAGATACGCCATGGCAAACGGATACTGGGGAAAGGTCTTAAGGGTTGACCTTACATCACATAAAACAAATTCTGAAAATGTGCCGGAAGAAGTATGGAAGCAGGTTTTAGGTGGCGGTGGCTACGGGGCCAAGATTCTTTATGAAGAGGTAGATGAGAATGTTCACGCGTTTGATCCTGACAATAGAATTATTTTTGGATTGGGGCCTTTTCAGGCGTCTAAACAAACAGGCGCGGCCAAGTTTGTTGCAGTGACCAAATCTCCTCTCACAGGAATCTTTGGTGAAACAGCAGCAGGTGCAGATTGGGCAATCGAGTTGAAGCAGACCGGATATGACGCCATTATTGTTCAAGGAAAATCCGAATCTCCTGTATTTTTATGGATTAATGATGGAGTAGTTGAGATAAAGGATGCAAAAAATTACTGGGGGATGGATTCTTATTTTTCTTCAGATGCAATCATTAAAGATATTGATGAAAAATCAGCCAAAATTGTAAGCATTGGACAGGCCGGTGAAAATATGGTTTCTTTTGCATGCATTGTTGCTGATAAACATAGTTTCGGAGGGCGCTGCGGTATAGGCGCTGTTATGGGGTCTAAAAATTTAAAAGCAATTGCTGTAAAGGGCACACAGGTTGTTGCGGTCAACGATCCGGATCGGCTTAAGATGCTCACAAAAGAAATTGGTAAAAAAGTTGCTCAGAACACCAAGGATTGGCTCAGAAAGGATGGCACCGCGTCTATATTGGAAGGATCTGTGGAGACTGGGGATGCACCTGTAAAATATTGGTCTGGTGACGTCTGGCCTGAAGGGGCAAAAAAAATTGGATCACCGGCCTATACAGAAACCTTGAATGCAAAGCCTAATTCGTGCAAATTTTGCACCATTGGCTGTCATCGCCACATTAAAGTGGATAGCCCTGCTGAGTATGCAATGGAAGGCCCCGGCCCCGAGTATGAAAGCCTGGCAATGTTAGGGAGCTGCTGTTTGATGGATGATGTTAAGGCTCTGGCAAAAATGAATGATTTGTGTAATCGATACGGTTTGGATACGATTTCTACGGGTGCTTTCCTTGGTTTTTGCATGGAATGTTATGAAAAAGGAATTATTTCTTCTAAGGACACCGATGGCTTGGATCTTCAGTGGGGTGATAAGGACGTAATGATCACTTTAATTCATCAGATTGCAATGCGGGAAGGCTTTGGGAAAGTAGCGTGTTCAGGTATTATCAATGCGGCTAAAATTTTTGGAGAAAGAGCGATTGAAATTGCTGCGCATGTAAAAGGCCTCGACATTCCGGCACATGATCCAAGGGCATATTATTCTATTGCGGTAAACTATGCGACGAGTTCAACCGGAGCTCACCACGAGAGGGGGAACCCGCAGGTTGCATCAATGGGATTTTTGTTGCCGGAAGCAGGTATAGATAAAGAGATCGATCGCTTTGAACTTGAAAATACAGAATTTTTAACTGCACGGTATCAGGATTATGCTACATTGACAAATGCGTTGGTGCACTGCAAATTTATGCTTTTCGGGGGAATGACGCTTAGTGACCTTTTAGACACGCTAAATGCCATAACAGGATGGAATTGGAATATGGATGATTTTCTTATAGCGGGGGAGAGAATATTTACCCTTCAGCGGCTTGTGAATAACAAATATGGAATTACACGGAAAGATGATATTTTGCCGAAAAAACTGCTTGTTCCCGGACAGAGTGGAAGCCGTGCCCAAAAAGCCCCAATAGGATATGAGAGTGTCTTGGAAAAATATTATGAATTACGAGGGTGGGATGCTTTTGGCAGACCGACTGAAAAAAAACTCTTAGAAATTGGACTTATGTGAGACACGAATTTTAAAGTAAAATAAACGTCCTGAGACAATCTTTTGAAGGTTTTCGTTTTTGGTGGCGCATGTTGATGGGAAATGATGATAATCTTAATCATTCACAACTCATGTGTTTTGCAGGTCGCTTCACTAGAGGGGTTCATGCCTATGTACTGAAATATGGAATCCCATTAATTCAGTGCCAGGCAAAAGAAAGAAAACATAAAATTGCGGAATCATATTTTTCGAGTGATCCAAATTTTTGAGGAGTTTTTTGTATACTTGCAGGCAAGGCTCCTGCATCCAACACCATGCAGCGTTCTCTCCAAGATCTGCAGAAGTCAGGTTTCCACTGGCCAAGTCATCTTTCATAACAGCGTGGGCTTCTGCACTTTTACCACATCTTGCGTGGAGCCAGTGAATGAGATCTTACCCATTCATTTCCTTTATATTTGTAACAACCCCAAAAACCTTATACCTTTTTGTATCTATCGAAAGTTTTACGCAAAATAACCTCAAATTGTGATGCAAATATGGGCTATACGCTATACGATTTTTGCGTACAATTCCTTGATTTAGATCAAGGAATTGTACTAACCGAATGGAACCTGGCGATTGACAAGCCGAAAGCCATGGCGAAAAGCCAGAGTATGAAGCGGGCATATCTGTGAATGGGTTTATGAAGATTCAGGATTTCATATTTCAGCCGTTGAATTTTTTTTTACTTCTGTTAGCAAAAAGCAAATTCCTATGTTATATGGTTAAATTATATTATGCTTTTTGTGTACTGTTCTTTTTTTGTTGTGGTAAATTTATTTACCATGTATATCCATATAATTTTTTTATAGAAAAGGGAGTTTTTAGGAGATGAGAAAAAGGCAGAAAGAAATAATCCGTCTCTTTGATTCTGCAGTAGAATCAGAAAACAAGTATGAGTTTAACAGTGCCAGGAAAAACTATACCAGAATTAAGGATCTCTGGCCAAGAAGCCCTGAGGCTGATATAGCCAAGGGAAGAATTGATGATATGGAAGCCCTTATCAAAGAAAAACAAATATACAAGAGAATTGACAGGAATGCCAGGAATGTATTAACAGAGATTGGAGTTGATATCTCCCATAGCCCGGCTCTCATGGATATTTTGCTTGAAGCAGATGCTATTGATTTTGAAAATGAGACTTCCCTGTTTATCCCCCTCAGGGAAGATTATATGGAATCATGTCTCGCAGAGGTGCCAAAAGATATGGAACAGGACCCTGGAGAAAACGCATTTGGAACAGGGGCTACTCCCCCTTTTCTGCTTCGCCCGGGAAGAGATGATCTTTTGCCTGCAAATCGTAAAGAATTTGAAGAAATAGTAATGAACGTAGGAGAGTTTTCTGACTGTCTTGGAATTTTCAGTGTTCCCGTTGCAACGGATAAATCTATTTCTGATTTTGAATCTGCACAACTCATGGATAAATATTTTCCTGAACTTAAGATGACTTTCACCAAAAACATGTCAGATAAAGAGACTGGATTTTTTAAAGGAAGGGATGACTGGCTTGACGGCACAAGCCTGATAACATCGCTTACTTTCATGCCAACCATGGTGGAGCCTTTTATCAGAAGTGCACAATCCGGAAACAATCTTTTACTTCTGGATCTTACCATTGCAGGATCATCAGGACCGGCAAGCCCTGAAGCCCTTCTCACCCAGGTTCACGCCCAGGTTCTTTTTATGATGGTTCTGGCACAGACCATTAATCCGGGCATAGGGTGTGTACATGGAGGCATTCCAGATGTTCTGGGATCAGGAGGAGATCTTTGCTACAGCGATCCTGGACAGCCCATCATCAATTCAGCAATGGCGCGTCTTAATCTCTGGATTACAGGGTTTCCCTCTGCCCAGTCCGGAGGAAGCACCAGCATAATTGACAATATCCCCGCTGCTGTTGAGGAATCTGCACTCAGCAGAAATACCTTAAGGGAGTATGGCGTACATATTCTGCGCCATGCAATGGGTGCCATGGGAAGCCTCAATTATTTCAGTCTTGAAAAATTTATTAAAGACTGTGAACAGGAAAGGGAATCAAGAAGGATATGGCACCAGATAAGGCACGATTTTATACTCCCTCTTTATGTGCCTGAAGATAAACATGTAATAAAAGGGATAAGGGAGATTTTTGAAAAAGGGGGACCCAGAAATGCAGACCATACTTTGAACAATATTGACTCTTTTAATATGTGGAGTAAAAAACTTGCTGAAGCGTCAGAAAGGAAAGCATATTATCCTGATTTGAGTGATACAGTGAGCAGTCCTCTTAAAAAACGGAAAGTTCACCGAATTTCGTCAGGTGATACAATGTCTCAGATGCATGATGCCCAGGAAAGAGAATTGGATGTGGACGCTGAGGCAATTACTCCAGATATTGATAATGTTTGAACGAAAACTCACCCTTCTGCGGCGTTACTTTAACAAGGGGTTTTTTGGTCAGGCACTCAATATGTGTTGGTATACAAACTGCATTCGCTATTAATTGTTTGTGAGGCTTTGTTTATTATTTACGTCCTGGTATTGATTCTGGTAATGATATATTACCTTGGGGATTTTCTTGTTTTTATGATACAAATATCAGAAAGACTAAAAACAAAATTTTACACTATTTTTTTAATGGTAGAAACTAAAGAAAAATTGAGTTAAAGGAGATTTGCAATAATGAAAACCAATGCAAGAGCGGTCGTTATTGGTGGTGGCGCAATAGGTGTGAGTGTTGCCTATCACCTGGCAAAATATGGATGGAAGGATGAAGTTGTCCTGGTGGAAAAACATGAGTTGACCTCAGGGTCCACCTGGATGGCAGCTGGAAATGTCTCCTTTTTTCATTCAAACTTTTATGGCACCCAGGTGAACATGAAAAGTATTGAAATATTCAAGGAACTGGAAAAAGAAACCGGACAATCCACCGGATGGCATACCACGGGTTCCATTCGGACAGCCGATAATCCAGGCCGTATGGATGAGCTGGGATATGCTTATTCAATGAACCGTTGTCTTGGTTTGGATGTCAGTTATGTGACCCCGGAAGAAATTGGGAAAATGCATCCTTTTATGAATACAGAAGGGTTGTTGGGAGGTCTGTACTGGCCGGATGACGGGGATGTGGATCCCAACTCAGTGACCCAGGCCATGGCCAAGGGAGCAAGACAGCACGGCGTTGAGATCAACCTCCATACCCTGGTAAAAAGTATTGAACAAACACCTTCCGGAGAATGGCTTATAAAGACTGACAAAGGAGATATTACCTGTGAGTATGTTATCAATGCAGCAGGTCTCTGGGCCCCGGAAGTATCCAAGATGGTTGGAATCGAAATTCCCTCCATTGCCATTGCACATACCCATATTCTATATGAAAAAATCAATGCCATTGCCGATGCAGATACCTATTTACCGCTTATTCGTGATCCTGATAAATCAATTTATCTTCGCCAGGAAATGGATTCCTTGATCCTGGGCATGTACGAAGCCAATGGCCAGCAATGGAAAAAGCATGGAGTACCCTGGGACTATGCCCAGGAAGAAATAAAACCGGATATCGACAATATTTCCGACTGCATTGAAGCAGGAATGGATCGGTTCCCCATCCTTGGAGAAACAGGTTTCAAAAATGTGACAGCCGGCCCCATTACCTACACTCCCAATGGAGATCCCCTGGTGGGACCTGCCGCCCCCTTGAAAAACTTTTTCCAGGCCTGCGGCTATAGCTTTGGAATTACCCAGGCCGGTGGTATCGGCCATTACCTTGCCGGCTGGATCATGAACGGGGAACCGGAAATTGATCTCTGGGCTGTGGATTCCAGACGTTATGGTTCCTTTGCAAACTGGGCATATAATACCCAAAAGATTGCAGATACTTATCCAAGACTTTATTCCACCATTTATCCCAACGAATTCAGGGATGCGGCAAGGCCTAACAGAACCAGCCCCATCTACGAATATCAGAAGCAGGCCAATGCAGTATTTGGAGATTACTATGGCTGGGAATGCCCCAATTATTTCCCACCCAAGGGTGAAGACTCCTATGAAGAGCCTTCCTGGAGACGTTCCAATGCCTTTAAGCATGTGGACAATGAGTGCAAGCATTTGATGAACCATGTGGGGATAATCGATCTTACCCGTTTTGCCAAGACAAAAATTTCAGGATCAGGCGCCAAAGCCTGGCTTAACAACATGACCTGCCAGAATGTGCCGGAAACAGACGGCCGAATTGCCCTTTGCCCCATGCTGGATCATAATGGAAACTTTAAGTCAGACATGACCATCACCCGTGTGAGCCAGGAAGAATTTTTCTGTGTCACAGCTTCAATAGGTAAAAAGCATGACCAGCACTGGATGCAGCAAAACCTTCCACAGGACGGAAGTGTTCACATGGAAGATATCACATACCAGATGGGTTGTCTGGTTCTTGCCGGGCCCAAATCCCGTGAAGTTCTAGCAAAGGCTGCTTATAATGATGTCTCCGGCGAGGTATTTAAATTTTCCACTTCCCAGGAGATTTATGTGGGAAGGACCAAATGCCGCATCAACCGCATGAACTATGTGGGAGAGCTTGGGTTTGAAATTTTCCATCCCATTGAGCAGCAGATTGTTGTTTACAACGCATTGATGGAGGCAGGCAAGGAATTCAATATTAAATTGATAGGCATGCATGCCATGGATTCCATGCGTCTTGAAAAAGGATACCTGGCCTGGAAGAGTGAAATGAATGTTCACCATACCCCCCTTGAAACCAATGTGGCCTGGACAGTGAAAATGGACAAGGAATTTATCGGTAAACAAGGGATTCTTAAGCAGAAGGAAAAAGGTGTACCGTTGAAACTGGTTTGCCTGGTCGTAGATGCTAAAGATTCTGATCCATGGGGATACAATCCGATTCTCAAAGATGGAGAACGTATTGGCATGACTTCCTCGGGCGGATATGGTCACAGGGTTGAAAAAAGTATTGCCATGGGATATATAAAACCTGAATTTGCAAAGGCCGGAACAAAAATGGAAGTGGAAATCTTAGGACGGGCGCGGATAGCCGAAGTCGTGACCATGCCATTGTATGATCCGAAAAATGAGAAAATGAAGAGTTAGAAGCCAATAAAGAGGAAGTAAATAATGAAAATTTGTGTATGTGTAAAACACGTACCTGACACTGCAGCAAGCATAAAACTTGCTGGTGACAACGGGTTTGAAGATTCAGAAATTAAATTTGTGTCCAACCCCTATGATGAATACGGGATTGAAGAAGCGGTCAGCCTGGTGGAAAAACAAGGCGGCGAGGTTGTCGTTGTGACAGTGGGTAAAGCTTCAGCTGTAACAACAATAAGGAGTGCCATGGCCATGGGTGCCCACAGGGCTATCCTTGTTAAAACCGATAGCCAGTTTCTGGACAGTGATCTGACAGCAAAGGCCTTAAAAGCGGTCATGGATCAGGATGGTAAGCCAGATATGATTTTTACGGGAAAAGGATCTGTTGATACAGAAAGTTTTCAGACCCAGTACCGCCTGGCTGAATTCTTTGGCATGCCCGTTGTAAATGAAGTCTCTTCTCTTACCATTGATGAAGGTAAAGCAATTGCCCAAAGAGAAGCTGAAGGTGGAGAAATACAGGTCATTGAAATGAGTCTCCCCTGTGTGATCGGGGCAACAAAAGGCCTGAATGAACCAAGATACCCCAAGTTTCCTGACATCATGAAAGCCAAGAAAAAAGAGATTAAGGAGATTGAGCTTTCTGAACTGGGTATTGACGTATCTCAAGGCAAAGTCACCATTGAAAATTTGGAATCTGTACCTGAACGATCCGGTGCAAAAATGCTTGCGGGATCTGTGGATGATCAGGTAACTGAACTTGTCAGAATCCTTAAAGAGGATGAAAAGGTTTTATAAGATAAGGAGAAAAGGATATGGCCAGGACAGGAATTTTAATTGAAATCGAAAACAATGCAGTAAAAGAGACCAGCTTTGGTGTAATGACGGCTGCCGCCGGTGAAGAGATCTATGCACTGCTATTGGGTGATGATGTTTCTGCAGTTAAAGATAAATTGGCAGAATATGGAGCAGCTGTAATCGTCAGCATTACAGCCCCGGGCGATGTTTCATCAAGTCCGGACCTGCAGGCACAAATGATTGCAGCTACGGTAAAGGAATATAACTTTGAAACCCTTTTAGGAACAGCCAGTGCAACAGGCAAAGATTTGTTTGCAAGAATTGCCGCTATCCTGGATGAACCCCTGGTATCAGATTGTGTACAAGTCAATATTGAAGATAAAACAGTGAAAAAATCACATTTTTCCGGTAAAACCTTTGCCACGCTTAAGGTAAACGGTTCCCTTCTTCTGTGTACCATCCGTCCCAATTCCATCGAACCTCTGGCAGCACCTGCTGCTGGTGAAATAGTGGAATTTAAGGCTGATGCAGTAGATCCAGGATTGATCAAGATCGTGGAAGTAAAAAAAGATGCCGGGAAAAAACTGGATCTGACTGAAGCTCCGGTAATCATCACGGGTGGCCGGGCCATCAAGGCGGCTGAAAACTATCAAATGCTTGAAGCCTGTGCTCAAAAAATAGGAGCTGCCGTGGGTGCCTCCAGAGCCGCCGTGGATGCGGGCTATGCACCCCATTCCATGCAGGTGGGCCAGACTGGTAAAACAGTAAGCCCAAGACTCTACATTGCCTGCGGAGTTTCCGGTGCAGTTCAACATTTTGCAGGCATGAAGACATCAAAGGTCATTGTGGCCATTAATGAAGACAAGGATGCGCCTATTTTTTCCAAATGTGATTATGGCATTGTGGGAGATATTTTTGATGTGATCCCTGTATTAACTGAAAAACTTTAAGTTTTGAGATATGAAAAATACTTAACCAAGGATATTGTAGAAATTCTTGATTAAGTTACCAACTCAACTTTCGGAGTTGCCCGGTTTTAGTAGAGTCTGCAAGGACTTAAGGCCGAAAGTTAAGTTAAGTTAAATTACCAATTGACAGGGTGAGAAAAAACCTCCAATATGTAGAAGGCTCTATATTGAGAAATGCAGGGGCGTTTATGAAATGGGCAAAGGCAAAACAAAGGAGGATCATGAAAATATTAATTGCATATGACAAAAATATGTCCACTTCAAGGGTTTTGGATGAGGCATTTTTAAGGGCCAAAAAACTGGGGGCACATGTCTACCTGGCCAAAACCTGCGAACCTGATACAAAACTGCTGACAATAAGGAAGCTGGAAGCCGAGCTCGAAGAGCTTGGACAGGAAGTCTTTGAAAACAATGGGGTTGAATGCGAAACCCATGTTCTTATCAGGGGCCTTGACCCTGGAGAAGATATTGTATGGTATGCCAGGGAAAAACAGGTTGATGAAATCATAATCGGCATCAAAAAAAAATCAAAAGTAGGAAAGCTTGTTTTTGGTTCAACAGCTCAATACATTATCTTAGAGGCACATTGTCCTGTTCTTTCTGTGAAGTAGAAAAACCCGATGCCGCCATTGAATGACAAAGCAGCATCGGGTCAGGAATAACATAATGCCTTGTTCAAACAAGGCATTATGTTTATTTGTCTTTAACTTTCAATGGCTCCGGAACGAACCCCTTTAAGATAGTTCATGCAGAAATCATCCTTGCCTAAAAGCATGTCCGCCGTTCTGATGGTGGCCATGATTTTTTTATCCAGAGGATCAATAATGGCTGAATCCATGCCGGCATCCATCATCAAAGAGACAAAGGTCCGATTGATAATTTTTCTCTGGGGCAGGCCATAGGAAATGTTGGATAGGCCGCCCGTGATATGAACCTCGGGGAACTCAGCTTTTATGGCTCTGACAGCGTCCAGAACCATAGTGCCTTTGTTGGATTCGACGCTGATGGGCTGGACCAGAGGATCCACATAAATGGATGCAGTGGGGATGCCGATTTTGTTGAGTTTTTCCACCAGGTCTCTGGCGCGGTCCAGGATGTCATTGAAAGAGATCGGCATGCCCGTATCATCCATGCACAAGGCAATTACCTTGCAGTCCTTTCCTTCAAGAAAGGGCATCATGGCATTAAACCGTTCTTTTTCCAGGCTGATGGAGTTGATCATGGGTGTCTTTTCCACCATCTTAAAGGCCATTTCCAGAACAGCAGGGTCTGGACTGTCCAGGGTGAGAGGTATAGTTGCAATGGGCTGGATAGTGTCCAGCAGCCATTTCATGTCCTCTGTTTCATGTCCGATGCGAGCCCCGGCATTGACATCAATAAAGTTGGCACCGGCTTCCTGCTGTTTTTTGACATCATCAGTGATATAATCGCTATCTCGTTCTGCCACTGCAGCCTGGACCAATTTTCTAGAGGTGTTTATTCTTTCACCTATTACTTCAAACATGGTCTATTTTTCTCCTGTGTTTATACGTCCAACTTAGTTGACAAGGGACTTGGCAAGTTTTGAAGCAGCGCCGGCATCGGCTGCAAACCCGTCAGCACCGATTTGATCGGCAAAGGACTGGGTAACAGGCGCACCGCCCACAAGGATTTTAACCTGGTCCCGAAGACCGCTTTCCACAATGGCATCCACTGTTTGTTTCATCATGGGCATGGTGGTGGTCAAAAGGGCTGACAGGCATACTATCTGGGCGTTTTTTTCTTTGATTTGGGCCACAAAACCCTCAGGGCTGATGTCCACCCCAAGATTATGAACTTCCATGCCTGCGCTTTCCATCATCATGCCAACCAGGTTTTTACCGATGTCGTGGAGATCGCCTTTGACCGTGCCAATGATCACTGTGGCACCCATGACAGACTCACCCTCTTTCAACAGGGGCTTGAGTATGGCTACGCTGGTGGCCATGGCCTTGGCAGACATGAGGACTTCAGGGATAAACATGTCTCCGTTTTCCATTTTTTCGCCCACAATGTCCATGCCGGCTATCAGACCTTTGTTGAGAATATCGAAGGCCGGTGTATTCTGGGCCAGAGCCTCGTTTACAAGGGTGCTTACTTTGGCAATATCACAGGAAACCAGGGCATCGATCATTGCGTTAAAATCTGTCATCTTTTTTCTCCTTTAAGTGTTTTTACGTTTTTCAACATATTTGGTTAACTGCTGTTCAATTTTTGGGTCAATATCTGGTTTTTCATAGGAAGCCAGTCGCAGCGCAACCTTGTCTTCAGCTATCTGGTCGATTTGTTTCTTTCCATTTTTTGTCCAGGCATCTATGTTTTTTCGGCTCATGAGAGCAGGCATGAAAAATTCAGTCCGGCAGAGCTGGAATGTTTTGGGATGTGTCAGATACTGGCCGCCAATGCCCACCTGCTTTATCATGTCAAGATCAATGGATTCATCTGTAAGGGCAAGGGGTTTGATCATGTTTAGCACCATACCGCAGATTTCTTCGTCAATGAGAAATTTTTCAAAACTCATGGCAATATAGGAGCCCAGGATGCCGCAGGAGTGGAGGATGAAATTAATTCCGCTCCTGACTGCCGTGGAAAGTGCCAGGGCAGATTCCGCACCAGCCTGGGCATCGGCACACAAGGCATCGGTCAAGGCACCGCCGGATCTGGAGGGAAGATTGTAGAACCGTGCCATTTGGCCCGTCAAGTGGATGTTTTTGGATAATTCCGGCGCACCAATGGACAAAGCCCCTGTTTGCATATCCATGGCAGAGGAAGTGGAGCCGTAAATCACTGGAGCGCCCGGTCTGACCAGTTGGGCCAGGGTGATGCCGGCCAGGATTTCTGCATTCTGCAGGGCCAGAACCCCGTCCAGGGTCACAGGTCCGGAGCCACCGGCCATGATCAGGGAGGTCACTACGCAGGCCTGGTTGTGACGGGCAAGCTCAATAAGGGCGCCAGCCATTTCATCGGAAAACTGCAACGGGGAAAGGGAGTTGATCAAAGATACAGACACGGTCTTGTCCATGATGTTTTTTTTACCGCCCCAGAGAATGCCTGCCATTTCAATGCCGTCCCGGGCACCCTGCCGTGAGACCGGACTTCCCATAAAGGGCTTGTCACACAAGAGCATATTGGACAGGTTTAAATCTAAATGGACTGTCTCATGGGGCATGTCAGCAGGTTCCACCATCATCCATCCATTCATGTTAATATACGGGGAGGTCTGGATCAGCTTGCAAAACTTGTCATAATCTTCCATGGTGGCCTGGCGCTGGTTTCCTAAAGCATCCATGATAAAAGGAGCTCCGTATCCGGGCAGGAAGACAAAATCATCTTCCCCGATTTCCACATTTTTTTCAGGATTCCTGGCATGGACGGTAAATCTTCTGGGTGCAGTTTTTAAAGCGTTTTGAATATCGGATTCTTTAAAAAAAACTGTGGTGCCTTCCACTCTGTGTCCGTTAGCTTTGAAGATTTCAAGGGCTTCTTCTTCCATAAAGGAAACACCAGTGTCTTTTAGAAGATCCATGGCAGCAGCATGAACCTTTTTCATATTTTGGAGACTCAGTTCCTGCATTCGATCATACATTTCCTTTTCTCCTTTATAAAGGTTTGGTTGCCCTGGTATTACTTTTTAAATCAAATATTATCTATCCATCCTGGCTGTTTTTAAAATAAGGGATCAATGGATTTTCATGACACAATGCAGATTATATGCCAGGGGATAAAATTTAAGTTTTTTTTGCAAATATTGAATATAACTATTTAATATTATATGCAAAATTTATATATATACAATAGTTGTTGTTTCTTGTTTTAATGCAGATAGAAAAAAATTTTTCACTTTGCTATTCTGGCAAATAGAAAAAAATTTTTCAGTTGAAAAAAATTTGACTAAATAATGGGACGCCGGATAAAATCCGTTCTACAGAATTTATTTTTTTTGATCTTATAATGAAGCAATTGTCGTGAAATACCCAGGTTTTTTGCTGCTGTTGTCACATTACCCCCTGTTGCAGTAAGAGCGGATCGAATGGCTGATTTTTCCCATTCAGTCTGGGTCTGGGCAAAGCTAAAGCCATTAGGCCGATTAGAATAAAGGATCTGGGACGGTTCTTCAGGCATTGGGATGCCAAGGGTTTTCATCATGGGAAAGGCCGTTGTAAGGCTGTTAAAATCAAGGGGTTCCAAACAATCCATGCCCGGGGTGAAATGCTCGGTTCCAATGGTTTCTTCCTTTCCTGCCATGTTCATGGCCCCTTCTATCAGGTGCTCAAGTTCTCTTACGTTTCCAGGCCATTTATAGGTTGTGAATAATTCAAGGACTTCCTCTGAAATATAATTTATATTGGTGCCCAGGCTATTATTATATTTTTGAATAAAATGGCTGATCAATTCATTCATGTTGTCCTGGCGCTCTCGAAGGGGTGGCAGTTTGATCATTATAACCCCAAGCCGGTAAAACAGGTCCATTCGCAGTCGGTTTTCCCGGATTGCGGTGCGGGGATCCTGACTCACGGAACTGATGATTTTGACATCCACAGAGATTTCCTTGGCTGAGCCCACCCTGCGCACGCGTTTTTCCTGCAGAACTCTTAACAGCTTTGCCTGGAGATCCACGGGCATGGCCAGAATTTCGTCAAGAAACAGGGTGCTGCCATGGGCAATTTCAAAAAGGCCGGGCTTGTTCATAGCACCGGTAAAGGCTCCTTTTGTGGTGCCAAATAAAATGCCCTCCAAAAGGTCATGGGGGATGGCCGCGCAATTGATGCCCACATATTTTTGTTTCCTTCGTTGGCTGTGATTGTGGATGGATTGGGCAAAGAGTTCCTTTCCTGTGCCGGTTTCCCCCTGGATCATGATGGGTGATGAAGAAGAGGCTGCCTTTCTGGCTGTTCCTACTACCCTCTGGAAAGCAGGGTCGCTGCCGATTAGGTCGGCAAAGGTATATTGAGTGCCATTGCCAAGGTCAGGTCTGGATTCGGTTATGGTTGTCATGGGGGTGGATCTGTAGAGGAGTTCATAGTCCTTTACAAAACAGATTACTCCATTGACAATTTTTTCGTTGAAAAGAGGGTAAACACTGGTAATGGTGTTGGCAACCTTTCCTTTGCAGGTTTTGTAGAAAAAGGCTTGATTCTTGATGGCGGCATGCTGGTAAATCACCTGCATAGTCATACTGGTATGATTGTTGAGTTCATAAATATCCGTGACCTTAAGTCCGATAACCTCTTCGGGAACCAGGCCGTCTATTATAGACTGAGCAATATTGTAAAAAAGAATGGTCCCTTTAATATCAACAATAATAACTCCATCATCCAGCAGATTCAGCACAGATAAAAAATCAATGCTGTTTATATCCAAAAGCAATGTAGAACTTTTATTCTCAGGTAACAGCATTAAAGACACCCTTGCAATTTATTGAACGTCCATGATTCCGATTTGGGAGATTATCATACCTGAAACGAAATATCAAAGATTTTGCTTTTACCCCTGGATATTTGCCATAAGAGCCATCTTATCTATTGGCACTCTCCTTTGGTCAGTGTATAAGAAGATTTGTTAATTGTGCAAGAATTCAATCAATAAGCGCCTGCAAGGACTTAAGGCCAGTTGAGTTATGGAATAATAAAGAATGACAAGGGAGAGATTATGGCAAGATCTGTCACACCTGAAGAGTTAAGGGGTTTTATTGAAAACTATGTAAGGGATTATCCAAAGATTACAGGTGAAAAAAATCTATGGCGATCCCCCCTTTTGGTAACAGCAAAGGCAGACAGCCGCTTTGATATTCTACCGCAAATTGCAGCCGATGACCATGTTCTTCCAAAAGATCTTCTGGCCACGGGCAGGTCTGTGATTGTTCTGTTTGTTCCGTTTATAAAAGAACTGGCTAAAGAAAATCATAAAGGGGATATTCCCTGCCGCAACTGGGGGCGGGCATATGAATCCACCAATATATTGATTAACGAGCTATGTGGGCAGATAAAACTTTTCCTTGAAGATACAGGATATAAATCTGCTTTGGTCCCGGCAACCCATAATTTTGATCATAAGAAACTTATGGCCCGCTGGTCCCATAAGCATCTGGGATATATTGCAGGCCTTGGCCGATTTGGTGTCAATGCCCAGTTCATCACGCCATCAGGCTGTGCCGGCCGCCTGGGCAGCCTTGTCACCCAGGCAGATCTTGAAGACAGCCCTCTGGTGCTGGAAGAGGAGCTTTGTCTTCATAAAAATGGTCATAAATGTCTGGTTTGCGTCAGGCGATGCCCAATTGGGGCAGTGTCTGAAAAGACAGGAATAGACCGGAAAAAATGCTGGGCCAGACTAAAGTCCAACCTAATGGAAACACAAGAATTGGCAGGCCTGAAAGAAACCACCCATGTCTGTGGAAAATGTCAGGTTGTGGTTCCCTGCAGTTTTAAAATTCCAAAGGCCTAACGCCAGTTTTTTATCCTGTCAAACTTAATACCTGGATCAGCAGTTTTAATGGCTTTCAATACTTTGTTAAGTGAAGGAGTCCCCATTTTTGCGAAAAGATATGCCTTGTTCCTTTCCAGCCTTAATTTAATAAACCCAATGGGCAACTGAGGGCCTTGCACATAGGCAATATCTTTGGCTTTTGTCATGATGGTTTTCCTTAAACTGGTGAGTTTAATGTCCCCATTTTTCCAGACTTCTATTTTATAGGAAATTGCAGATGAAAAATAACACATAAGTATCAGGATAAAGGAAAGCATAAAGATGGGAAAGAAATAAGAGGCTTCAGCTTTATTTAAGATTATGACCAAATAGGTTAGATCCACAATAATAAATGCGGCAAAGAAAAGATAGAACACCCATACAAAAAATGCAGGGGCTTGATAAACATAACTTTCCGGAATAGTTTTGGGAGGCATTTGGATTACAATTACTCCATATCATACTGGCAAAAATGATCTACCCTACAAAAACGTCAGGGTAGATCATTATATTTAAAAATACTTTCTTTAATTATCAAAAAATTGCAATCTGAGTTTTATCCAATCCAATGTTATCCATAGACCAGCCTTGGCAACCAGAGGATAATTTCCGGAAAAAGAATAACCAGGGCAAGTCCTACTGCCTGCAATATCAAAAAGGGCACTGCAGACTTGAATATGATGCCTATTGTAATTTCCGGAGGTGCAACACTCTTAAGGTAAAACAGGGCATATCCAAAGGGAGGACTTAAAAAAGACATCTGCATGTTTACCATATAAACAACACCAAACCAGAGGTTAACATCGGCCGGAGCAACACCGGGAAGGCCCAACAGGCCATCCCAGGGAAGGGATCTCATGATGGGAGCAAAAATAGGCACTGCCAGAAGCAAAATTCCAACCCAGTCCAGGAACATTCCAAGGACAATCAAAAGACCCATCATGATCAGCAATATACCATAAGGCCCTAAGCCTGTCCCCAAAAGTGAGGTTGTAACAAACTCCTGTCCACCGTTTACAATGTAAAAGCCCACAAAAATACTGGCCCCGAACATGATCCAGAGCACCATGGTTGAGGCTTTAAGTGTTGTCATGGCAGCATTGTGTATGGTTGTCCATGAAAGACGGCGTGAGAGCGCTGCAACGCAAAGGGCACCAAAGGTACCTATGCCGGCAGCTTCCACAGGTGTTGCAATACCTGTAAAGATAACTCCCAGCACCAGGATAACAAGAAGAATAGGTGCAATAATACCCTGGAGCAGAATAAATTTTTGCTTGATACTTATCCGGTCTTCCTTGGGCAGAGCCGGGCCAAAGGTTGGGTTAATATAACTTCTGGCCATACAATAGCTAGCATACATACCTGAGAGCAAAAGCCCGGGCAAAAAAGCACCAATAAAGAGTTCACCCACGGACTGCTGGGCAACAACTGCAAAAATAATAGCCAGAATGGAAGGGGGAATCAAAATACCCAGGGTTCCTCCGGCCAGGATTGAACCACAGGCCATTTCCCGGTTATAACCCCTTTTAAGCATGGCAGGCAGGGCAATGATGCCCATGGTTACCTCAGCAGCCCCTATCACTCCTACCATGGCAGCAAGAATTGTTGATGCAATAATGGTTGCAACGGCGAGCCCGCCCTTTAAGCCACCAAGGATCTGATAGACCACATCAAAGAGCTTTTCAATCAACCCGGCCGATGCAAGCACCGAGGCCATGAAAATAAAGAGTGGGATTGCCGACAACTGGTAGTCGGTCATAAATGGAAATATCCGCGACGGCAGCATATTCACCATATGGATGTCACCAAAAACGAATAAAGCTACAACCCCGAGCCCGCCTGTTACAAATGCCAGGGGCAGCCCCATTAACAATAATATTACCAATGAACCAAACATAAAGAATGTCAGCCATCCAATACCGATTTCTAAACCCATGATTTAAACCCCTTCTTCTTTGGCTGCAATTATATAAATATCTTTGACAATCTTGGTTAATCCATCAAGAAAAAGAAGGAGTGCACCTATGCATAATGACAGCTTAACCGGCCAGTACTGGATTGCCCATTCCGTAAAGGAGACCTCCATCACTCTTATGGAATCTGCGGCAAAAATCCAGCCGGTCCAGAATAGAGCAACTACAAAGATTAAAAAGAAAATAAAAGTAAAAATATCGATCCAGGCTTTCACCCGGGTGGGAAAGAGTCGATAGAGTACATCCACATGGACATGGGCACCTTCACGGTGGGTATATCCTGCCGCCAGTACATACTGCATGCCAAACATCAAAAACATGCCCTCATGGGCCCAGTTTGTGGGCGAATTAAAGACATACCTGACCAGGACTTCATAGTAATATACAAACACAGCAATGATGGCCCAGTAACAGACAAATTCTCCTACATAACCGTTGATTTTGTCTATATAGTTAAAATACTTGTTCTGAATTTTTACTTTTCCGGTTAAAGTTTCATGTGCCTGAGATTCCTGGCCCGGAATTACATAATTATACTTTTCGGCCTCTTTTTTTTCTAGGGCTTCTAAGGCCTCTTTTTCTTTACACTTTTTATACATTTTCGGTATTAAAAAAGCATCTATTATGAGAAACAGGGCAATCAAAATAGCAAGTATCCGGACTTTTAAGGTCCAGCTGACAATTCCGGCATTTTCTTTTTCCCAATTTTGTTTTGTAGTTTCAAAAGTCTGTTTAGCGGTTTCCAGTTTAGTCTGTGCAGATTCAATCCCTTTTTTAACTTTGCGCTCGAAAAGTTCAATATCAAACTCGGCAATACTTATCTCGTTTTTAGCCATGGAAGTAAGATCCAGAGCCGTTCTGTACTGGACATTTGCCAGAAGCATCAGGGTGAACAAAGGAATATAAACAAGACCCCAGGAGTTTTTGAGGTAAAATCGATGCATTCCAATGAATCCGCAGCAAAACCATAACAGATAGGCTATTTTTTTTGACAATATATTGTCGACTTCCTTACCTCTTTGCTTGCGAACAGTGTACATGGCAAAGGCAGGAACCAGCACCAATCCTAACCAGTACATCCAGTGGGGTAGTGTAAAATTTATATTTGGCATTGTAATATCCTAATAAACAGGTAATAATTTTTTGACAAATGATTTAAACCAAACAAATAAGCAGCTGAAAAACTATGAGCTCATAAAAAATGGGGAACCGCCAAATGGCGGTCCCCCATGAATTTATATCAGCCCCATTTTAGTTTTTGTCCTTTTATCATATCCGGAGTTACATAACCCAGGCTAGGTGACATCATGTAATCAAGCTGGATTTTGAGCACCTGTGCTGCTGACTTGTCTTTGTTGGCCCACTTGTACCACAGAGGTACTGCAAGTTCAGTAAATTTCTCCACATCTGAATCTTTGAGTCTGGTTACAATGGTACCGGCTTCTTCAAATTTTTTCCATGCTTCCTGGTCTGCCTTTTGTATGCCGGCATGATGCATATCTGAATAAACATGTACTTCCATTTCAACAAACTGCTTCATCTCTTTTGAGAGCGCGTTCCAGGATCTCATTCCCACGGTAAGATCCATCAAGTCAACGGGTTGATATATTGACATGAATCCTGCAGGTCCCATGGAAATATACTTTGTAACCTGGTGAAAACCTAATGCATAGTTAATTGCAGGGCCTACATAATCTGCAACGTCAATGGTTCCCTTTTCCAGGGCAGGAAAAATCTCGCTGCCTGGAAGCAGAGTTGTTTTTGCTCCTGCTGCAGAAAAAAGTTCTGATACCATACCGCCGGGAACACGCATTTTTCTACCCTTGAAATCATCAATGGAACGAATGGGTACTTTAGAATGAATAATGTTGGGGCCATGATGAACAGGGCCTACATAAAACATTCCATTCTCTGCAAATAATTTACGTGCAATCTCAAGTCCACCCAGAGCATAATAGAAAACATCCCATTCTGCGGGATTTCTCATGCCCATGGGATAGGAGGTAAGAAATACAGATGCAGGCATACGACCTGCCCAATAAATGGTAAACGGGTTCATGGCATCAAGAACACCATTTTTAACAGCATCAAACATCTGGAAATCGCCTACTACATCCTTGGCACCAAAACCTTTAAAGGCCAGTTCGCCGCCGGTTTTTTCAACTATGCCATCACACCAGCTCTTGAAAATTTCCAGGCCAATACCACCTGGCCAGGAGGTCTGGATCTTCCAGGTAGTTCCCTTTGCAGCAGCCGTTTTGATGTTAAAAAGTGCTGGAACTGCTGCGACGGCAGCTGCTGCCGCCACACCTTTTTTTAAAAAATTACGACGGTCAGACTTTACTTCGGTTTTAACCTTTTCTTTACCAACAACCTCATCTTTTTTCATGATGTTCCTCCATTTTTATTGAACGATTCAAAGATTTTTATTGAATGATTCAAAGATTAACTTCCGCACCTTTTAAATTAGCAATAAATTTATTTTAAACTAAATTTAATCTGGTACGACCAGCCATAGCACTATCTCTTAATTGAACTATGTCAGGAAAGACAGTTTGTCAAGGATAAATATAGGAATCTTTTAAAAAAAGAACGGCGCTTTTCCAAGAAAGCATTTGACAACGATGAATTAATATGGTTTTTTGCATAAGGTCGGACCAGATTGCAAATTTTGAAAATTATTCAAGGTACTTTGATTGGAAAAATGCGCTGGAGTCCTGAGTATATTTAAGGAAATTCAATCTTTTTTTAACCATAACCGGTCATGTGGGGATACTCACATGGCCGGTTACGCATTTCGGGTTAGATGCCATCTATTATTGCATTGAAGGTTGTGCTGGGGCGCATGGCCCGGGCAGTCTTTTCCTGATCAGGGTAATAATAACCGTTGAGATCAACGGGTTTTCCCTGAACTGCATTCATCTCATCCATAATCTTTGTCTCATTATCACCCAGCTTTTGAGCCACCTGGATAAAACCTGTCTGAATATCTTTATCTATATTCTGGTGGGCCAAAGCCTGGGCCCAATATAAGGCCAGATAAAAATGACTTCCCCTGGTATCAAGTTCATTAACTTTGCGGGAAGGGGATTTTTTGTTTTCCAGATGTTTTTCTATTGCCTGGTCAAGGGTTTTTGCAAAAAGCTCGGCTTTTGCATTTTTGAATGTATCTGCCAAATGGATAAAAGATGGCACAAGAGCGCAGAATTCTCCAAGGGAATCCCACCGCAGATGTCCTTGCCTGAGAAACTGCTGGACATGCTTGGGAGCAGAACCACTGGCACCTGTCTCAAACAGTCCGCCTCCGTTCATAAGGGGTACGATGGAAAGCATTTTCGCACTGGTACCCAGCTCAAGAATAGGGAACAGATCCGTTAGATAATCACGCAGTATATTGCCGGTAACAGAGATGGTGTCACTCCCTTTTCGAATCCTTTCAAGTGAAAACCTCATGGCCTCAACAGGGCTCATGATGCGGATATCTAAACCTTCAGTGTTGTGGTTTGCCAGGTATCTATTTGCTTTTGCAATGATTTGGGCATCGTGAGCTCTGTTTTCATCCAGCCAGAAAATTGCAGGAAGGCCTGTTGCCTTTGCTCGATTGACTGCAAGTTTGACCCAGTCCTGGATGGGTTTATCTTTTGTCTGGCAGCTTCTGAAGATATCGCCTTTTTCCACCTTCTGTTCAATCAGGGTTTTGCCTTGTTCATCAACAATACAAATCCTTCCTTTGCCAGGGGCTTTAAACGTCTTGTCGTGGGAACCATACTCCTCTGCCTTCTGAGCCATCAGGCCGACATTGGAAACGCTTCCCATTGTTCCAGGATCATAGGCCCCATATTTTTTGCAGTCATCAATAACTTCCTGATAGATTGTGGCATAGCATCTGTCAGGTATCATTGCGATTGTATCCTGGAGCATTCCCTCAGGGCCCCACATTTTCCCGCCGTCACGGATTAAAACGGGCATGGATGCATCTATGATCACATTATTGGGCAGGTGAAGATTTGTGATGCCAAGCCTATCGTCCACCATGGCCAGGTTGCATTTTGTTTTGTAGACAGCCTGGATGTCGTTTTCAATCTGGTTTTTTTGCGCCCCAGGCAAGGTCTGGATTTTTGCATAGAGATCTTCCAGGCCATTATTGACACCGACTCCCAGCTCTTTAATGACAACTGCATGCTTTGTAAAAACATCTTTATAAAAAACATCAACACAATGACCAAACATGATGGGGTCTGAAACCTTCATCATTGTTGTTTTGATGTGCAAAGACAGCAATACTTCATCTTTTTTTGCATTTTCAATCTGTTCTGCATAAAATTTGCGTAAAGCACGAACATTCATGACGGAGGAATCAATGACTTCGCCCTTAAGTAAAAAAATTTTGTCTTTGAGAACTGTTTGATTCCCATCATCTTTATTTTTATCATCACTGATAAACTCAATTTTTACATTGCAGGCTTTTTTAATTGAGATGGATTTTTCACTGCCATAAAAGTCACCTTTTGACATATGGGCCACACGTGATTGTGATTGCCCAGGCCATGGTTTCATAAAATTGTGGGGATTTTTCTTGCCAAACAATTTTACTGAGGTCGCTGCCCTTCTATCGGAATTTCCTTCCCGCAGGACAGGGTTTACAGCGCTTCCCAGGACTTTGGCAAATCTTGTATGAAGTTTTTTTTCCTCCCGGGTTTTCGGGTCTTCAGGATAGTTTGGAATATTATATCCTTTATCCTGCAGCTCTTTGATGGCAGTTTTTAATTGGGGAATGGATGCACTTATATTTGGAAGCTTGATTATGTTTGTTTCGGAAAGCTTGGTACATTTGCCAAGTTCACTGAGAAAATCAGGTATTTGTTGATTTTCTGTAAGGTTTTCAGGAAAATTCGCAAGTATTCTTCCTGAAAGGGAAATATCCTTTTTTTCAAAGGAAATACCAGATCCCTTTGTATAAGACTGGAGAATAGGCAGAAGTGAATAAGT
>CAYWGN010000006.1:0-58179 GCA_964457495.1 uncultured Desulfobacula sp. | reverse complement strand
AAAACATCGCCGCCGAGGTGACACTTATTCTTCCCAGAGGTAAGGAGTCCTGAAGTTATGAATAAAAATACCGTTCCTACGACACCATGCTGTGCGGCCTTCTTCAGACATACAACCGGTTTTAATAATCGCTGAAATACGTTTTTCGGCTGTCCAATCTTTGGGGCGTTTTTCTTTTGATTTCAATTTTATATTTCCGTTTTGTTTGCGTTCTTTTAACCATTTGCCGATTGTAGACCGGCCAACTCCGAACTCTGTTGCAACCTCATAATGGTGTTTGTTTTCCTGTAAAACCTTTTTTAACACAGCTTCTTTTAATTGGATAGGATATCCCATGTTTATCTCCTCAATGCCCCAAATTTAATTTTTAATTGAGGGTCGAGTGGCCCGAGGGAACTTCCCCCTCAGGCTCTCACAGAACCGTACGTGAAACTCTCGCTTCATACGGCTCCTCTTATCCATGACCTTTCAGGAACAGGTAATCCCAGTGTACAAACATTTTTGGAAATGAGGCCCGGAATCTTTTAAGCCAATTCCACGAACGACGTTTACGTCCACGCAGTTGCTTATATTTATTCCTTGCCCAGCGCCCAAGCCTTAGCTCGATTCTTATCAAAAACCGTTTTAATGGTTCTGGATAAAATGACCTGTAATAGGCAATCCAACCCCTTACCTTGGGGTTGATCATCTCTGCCAGTTCTGACATCGTTGATTGGGTTCTACTGTTTATATTGAGTTCTCGGATGCTTTCATTCATGCGTTTAAGTGATTTCCTGCTGACTCCTGGATTAAAACCTGTAAATAGGTTGCCTTGTCGATCCTGTACGGTCCTTCCATGAAAGCTGAAACCCAGAAAATCAAACCGAGTAAGGGAGTATACTCCCTTCCGTTTGTTATCTTTGCAGTAAACCATTTTGGTTTTGACTGGATGTAATTGCAATTTGCAATGTCCCAGTCTTTCCTTCAGGTTCTCCCACAGTGTTTCCGCCTCATTTCTGTTCCGGCAGTGGCACACTATATCATCGGCATATCTTATAAATGGTATCCCGGGATAATTTTGTTTCATCCAGTGGTCAAAAGCATAATGCAAATAAAGATTCGCTATCAGCGGACTTATCACACCTCCCTGCGGTGTTCCGCAAGATCGATTTTCCATTTCTCCACTTTCCAGCTGAATCGGACATTCCAACCAACGTCGTATATATATCCGTATCCACTTTTCCGGCGCATGCTTCTCCACTGCCCGCATCATCAGTTCATGGTCAATGGAATCAAAGAAGGCTTTGATATCCATATCCAACACCCAATCATACCGCCAGCAGTTACCACGCACCTGCAAGACCACATCTTTAGCACCTACACCGGGGCGATATCCATATGAACCCGGATGAAATATCTTCTCCAGCCTGGGTTCAAGTACCATCTTTACAGCCATCTGTGCTGTTCTATCAGCCACAGTTGGCACTCCCAGCGAACGGAAGCCATCACCTTTGGGTATCAACACTTGTTTTACCGGTTTAGGATGATAGCTTCCAGAACTCATCCGATTCCACAATTTATACAGATTACCTCCCAAATTCTTCTTGTATGCCTGTATGCTTTCCCTATCCACGCCAGGCGCACCTTTGTTGGCGGCCACGCGTTTCCAGGCATTGTATACGAGACGTTTGGGTATCTCAAAAGGTTTGGCCGTGGTCCGGTGATCATCCTGTTTCACAGTTGTCACCCTCCCTTGGTCGAATAAGGTCATGCCTTCGCTCCTCCGCCATTACAGCGTTCTCATCACTACTATGCATGACTCCGCCGCTGTGCTCCGCATTGGTACTCAAATTCTTGCAGGGTCTCTGCTTGAATGGCTCCCTTAACATCGGAACGACAGCTTCCCAAGTTCCATATCAGCGCCTGAAATAAAGGTCACGCCATCTCTATGCCGGATGCCATCAGACCAGAACTCAGGTGTCCGTCTGATTTGTCCCAGAGTGATGTCGAGACCCTGGTTTTGACATCGGTTGCAAATATCGACACTTCTTCGATGGTTCACTTACGTTCGTCTCCTTTGTTCATACCTTACGGAATTATCTTCCGTCTTTTCCTTTGACGCTCACCACAACCGCTCTTTACGGATGCAGCTCAAGGTGGTTTGGTATCTTCTCCTGATAGACGATACCGAGAGGCCTACTCTCATCACTGATACAGCATAACTAACCCATCCAAACTGGATTAACCTTCTTGGCACACCGACATCTATCCTGACACAGGGGGACCTTGCCCGGGTAGGCTTTTTCCAGAGGTGGATTTATGTATAATTATAAAGAAGGCCTGAACAACACCAATTTTTTCAAGTTCCCAAAACAATTGATTCTGTCGGGTAAGTGGGCATCATTGCCATTGCCAACCAAGTCTATTTTTCCTGTTATTGCATCGTTCACAAATTCTGAAGGCATTGCCTACCCTACCCAGGAAACAATTAGTATTTTGTGTGGATGTGGTCTCAAAACCGTAAGGGAAGGGATAAGCGGTCTGTTAAAAATGACAGACATAAGGATTCACAATAAAATTACGAAAAGAGGATTGTGTCAAAAAAATTATACAGTCTAAAAACTTTCAGATAATGTGGAATCATTCTCTTTTTATAAATCGGTTATTGATCATGGCCAGTGGAGGATTTTAAGAATTGATGAAAAATCCCGTGCAGCTCATGCTGTTTATTGCACACTTATGTCATACAGTTTTTTTGATATCAATTTTTATAATGAGATCGAAGACGAGTTTTATTATGAAAATGATTTGCCTGAATTTTATCAAGATATTTTTCCATACAGGGAATATGATTTTGTAAAAGCTGATTTTAATGTGGTGGCAGAGCTTTCCGGTATCGATCATAAGACGGCCGTCAAGGCATACCAAGCATTGATGGGAGTAGAGCTATTAAAAGAGCTTCCGGATACTATACACGGAGAAAATAGGCAGGTATGGCAAATATTTAGAACACCACCTGTATCTTACAAACGATCATATTTAAATGAAAATTTACCAAAACCACAAAAAGAAAACGATTTTATCAAAAATATTATAAAAAAGAAAAAGGGAATAACTACCCATAAGCAGGGAATAACTACCCATAAGCAGGGAATAACTACCCATTTGCCATGGAATAACTACCTATAAAGAAAGTCTTTTAAGTATTTTAAGAAAGTATTTTAAGTAAGGAATTTAAGTAAGCATCAAAGATACAGCCTTTTGATGGCCACACATTTTTAAAAAAACAATGGACAAAAAAATGAAAAAAGACAATCAAAAAATAAACTTCATAACAGCTAAAGAATTAAGGGTGTTCATGTGATGAAAATAAAGGATATCTTTTACAAATATGTTCACCCCTTTATGGTGCGCTTACCCTTTATTCAAGAGTACAATTTTTTCTTACTCATGGTGGCATACGATTGGACTTGTTAATTAATGAGACATGAAAAGTCTGGAAAAGTAAGCATAGGGGTAGGGCACCTTCATTTCTTAGCGCCTTTCAACATAAAAAGCGAATCTACAATCTCAAGATTAGTTTTCCGTAAATTTAGGGGGTAAAAAATAATGGGAAGGCATGGCTCTATTATCTATTAAGTTTCTAAATTCAAGATTTCGGTTTAATGGAATCTTCTTTTGCTTTTTTCTTAAAATATCGAACGGATCGCTGAAGCAGGGCAATTTCAACCCCAACGTTGAGATTGTCACTTGTTGGTAAAAAGGCTGATTTGGGACTGATGTATAATTCAATACCAGTATACTTATTTGCAATTTCATCCGGCAAGTAACCAATGTGTTTTGTAACTAACTCATCCTCAAGTGTGGCGGATATCATAATTTTTCTGGCATTTTTATTGACTGGGTTCGCCGGGTCATCCTCCAAATACATTTTAAAACCGTCTGATTGTGCTAATTCTAAAAAATCAGCAGTTCTGTTGTCATGAGATAAGCCAGCAATATTCACACTGCTTTCATCGGTATATTTCCAATCGGAGCTCCAATTGCCTCTGTAACTAACAAAACTTTTATTTTTCCAAGTGCCTTTTTGAAACCATTTGTTCTTTGGCGCCTTTTCACCTGGCTCTAATATAAAAAAAGGAAACCAAATTTTTTGACGTATATTTTTTGATTTTTTCCCGAATAACCAATCAAAAATTCCCATTTTATTGAATCCTCAAAATTTTATTAATAAAAATATTAGCTATCAATTGAACGTATTATAATTGCCAGTCCGAGTTGATTCGTTGGTGCCCATCTCGTATCGTATCATTCCGGTAGTGGGAATGATTAAGTTTCAGACAACTCTTACCGATAAAAGTTACAGCAACTATTGACAACTATAATGCTGCTTTGTATAACAGCTTAAATTTTATTATGATAATAATATTATAATAATAAGTTGCTTTTTATGTGATTATTGTTATTATTAAAAGAGAAACCAACCTTTAAAAGGTGTCATATGCAGCCTGCTCATGCGCCAAAGTATAAAAATATTGTTGCAGATTTAAACGAGATCGATTCCCAATTTGATTTGGAAGGAGGATCTGTTTTTAAGTTAAATCGATATAAAAATGAAGCAAAAAAAATAATTCAGAATAACCCTGAATCTGCATATATAATTTTAGGAATCATCGCTTGTATTGAAAATGATATCACAATGATGCACAAGTATCACAAAAATGCAATTATTTGTTCAGGGGAAAGCACGCATTCTCTGTATCAGTATAGTTGTTCTTTGGCTACTCAAGGCTTCTATAATGAGGCTTATGAATATTCGCTAAAAGCTTACGATAAAACGAAAGAGGATAGGCTGATTCTGATCCAATTACTATGTATTTCTTATAACCTTGGACTTGATGAAAAATATCTTTTTTATAAAAAAAGTCTTCAAAAATTAGGGTTTGAATTCAAAGATCCCAATGAGTTCTTGGAAGATGATGATGATTTTATTACTGAAACTATCACAGCTGTTGATAAGGTCCTTGATGCAAACCCTCAAATGATTGTTGAGCAAGTTCCAAGTTTAGAAGCATTTGTCGATGAGCTGGTTGAAGGAGTCGATATCTCTTAGATGGACAAAGCATGGAGAATTTATTATTTTGAAATTTTCTATGAGCAATACATTCGATTAATAGCCGAAGTCGTAGAATTAAAGAAGAAAGATCCCAAAACCTATAAATTTCATAAAAAAACAAAAATATTAGCCAGAATTCGATCTGTTATCAAAAATCAGATAGCCAAAGATCCAAAATCAAAAGACTTTCATTTAGGTGCATTTTTGCCAAAACAATACAGATCTTTCAAAAGAGCAAAATCCGGACTACCAAATCGATACAGGCTGTTTTTCAGGTACAAAAGCTCAGAGGGCAAAATTGTTATTATATGGATGAATAACGAATTCACTTTAAGAAATAAAGGCGGGAAGAAAGATGTATATGCCACTTTCTATAAAATGCTGAATAGCAAAACAGTCCCTTCAAACTGGAAATCTCTTTTGTATAAAGCGAAAATTCCACCAGAACTTAAGACTAAGCGCATACCTTAGCATAATTCCCCAACACCGCGCCCGGTGTGACAACCCACCCCTGCAAAATAATGGGTACATTTGTACCTAAAAAAATCCTTGCCCCCCTTTTTAAATTTTGTGAGTATGAAGGAATTAAAAAATAAAACTTAGAATTGTCCCTGCTATTTTTTTCTGAATTCAAAAGTTTAAATAATAAAAAACCCGATCATATTATTTGGCTGGGTTTTTTATTAAAAAGTGCCAAGGTAATAAAATAAATAAAAACTAATATCAGTTCATTGGGCTTATATTTTTGGTTCAATATTAATCTTAATATTTAGAACATAAACTCCGAACATTCTTTAATGATTCCGATGATCCTTTAAGTGAAAATTCAAAGTATGTTGCTTGTTCACCATGCCAATTTAATTCAATTAGGACAGAACTTGATTTGGCAATTTTGGCAATTACTGATTTTGAATTGCGAAAATGAAGAAATGATGCTCCCCAATCTTGACTTAGGGTTCACTCAAAAATAAATTACCAATTTTGGGAGTTGAGTCGCCTGTCCGGCAAGTCCTGAAAACCAAGGCATATCAAGCATATGCTGTGTTTTCAGGGCGCAGCAGGACAGGATGAATCGGCTTCCAAAATGTAAAGTTATTTTTGAGTGGGCCCTTAGTGTTACATTTTCAATATGTCCGTCCCATTTAATACGAGTTTTTATTAAGTTGTAGCCATCCTCAGTTTCTGTATCGCTCAAATTTGGTGCACTATTAAAACCGATATAAGCCCACTCATTTTTCCCATTACACCCTACACCAAGCCAAGCGTTGATACTACTATAAGGGAATTTCATTTTGGGGGTTGGCTCAACAATGGGTGAACTGGCATATGCTAATTGCTTTCCGGTCATTTTGTCTTTGGATGTTGAGTTGCTCCACGTAGAGTATGTTAAATTGGGCTTTTTAGATTGTATTTTTTTGTTGTCAGTTGATGCAGTCGCTTGTGATTTAGCACTTTTTGTATATGATGAATTAACAGATGTAGAGGGGCTTTGATTTGCGGCATAAATCCCCAATAGAATCAATATCAATATCAGCCAAGTAACTAACGAAGTTTTCTTTGGCGCTTTTGCTCCACAATGTGGACATAGTTCTGCTTTAGAGCTGATATCCTTGCCGCACTCTTTACATTTTTTTAAGGCCATTACATTATTGCCTCCTTGGACCATGAAAAGTTTAGGTTATTATTTATAAAAAGATTATTTCAGATTGTAAAGAAAAAAGGTCAGAAGCAAAAAGCCCGGACATTTATTTTGGCTAAAACATTAAATTTTGTGGCGTGAGGGGGTGAAATAGGGGGTGAAAAAATAACTTAAGTATAAAAAAAGGGTCTCAGAAAAACTCTGAAACCCTTTATTATCTAATGGAGGCGGCTTCCAGATTTGAACTGGAGAATAACGGCTTTGCAGGCCGTCGCCTTACCACTTGGCCAAGCCGCCTTGTTTTATGGAGCGGGAAACGGGAGTTGAACCCGCGACTTCGACCTTGGCAAGGTCGCACTCTACCACTGAGTTATTCCCGCCCAGCAAACAAAAGAATTTTATATACTGAGACACTAAATTTGTCAATATCAAATTTGTCCATATCAATTTAAAGCAAAAGAAATTTTCTCGCCTTGATAAAATAATCAAGCCCGGACCAGACAGTAAAAATCAATGCGCCATAAAGAAAAAACATACCAATGGCATTAAAGTTGATGCCGATATAATTGTAATGCATGGTCAATGGTATTATGGCTGCGATCTGAAAACCTGTTTTATATTTTCCAAGCCACGAAGCTGCAACGTCCTGGCCATTTTCAATCAAAACACACCTTAAACTGGTAACTGCAAGTTCTCTTCCAATAATGATGCAGGCAATCCAGGCCTGCATAAATCCCAAGGACACCAGCATCACCAAAGTTGAAGAAACCAGAAGTTTATCTGCCATAGGATCAAGAATTTTACCTAATTTTGTAACCAATCCTCTGGTCCGGGCAAGATACCCGTCAAGATAATCAGTAATGGATGCTATCGAAAAAAGAATTGCAGCGCTAAAGGTTGTAATTTTAGTTTCATATAATAAAAGCATTACAATCACAGGAACTGCAACAATTCTGGATAAGGTCATGAAATTGGGTGTCAGGACAATATTTTTTATTTTATCAAAGCTGGTCACCTTAAATTATCCGTTCTTTTTACGTGTGACCTTCTGGTTATTCCAGTCTGCCATAAAGGATTCAATCCCTTTATCCGTCATATGATGGGATGCAAGTTTCTTTAAAACTCCGTATGGAATGGTGGCAATATCAGCACCCAGAAGGGCTGAATCCAAAACATGGAGTGGATTTCTGATACTGGCCACTATAATCTGGGTATCAAAATCATAATTGGCATAAATTTGAACAATCTCTTCAATGAGTCCCATTCCTTCCTGGGCAAGGTCATCCAGCCGGCCGATAAAGGGGCTTGCAAATGTGGCACCTGCTTTTGCCGCCATCAATGCCTGAAGTGCTGAAAAAACCAATGTCACGTTTGTTTTAATTCCTTCATTAGAAAGGGTCTTTACAGCTTTTAATCCTTCAACTGTCATGGGGATTTTAACGGCAATATTATCTGCTATTTTTGCAAGCTCCCTGGCTTCTTTTACCATACCTTCATAGGCAAGGCTTATAACTTCCGCACTGACAGGACCCTTAACAATCTTACAAATGTCAGCTATAATTTCTTTAAACTCTCCATCTTCTTTAGCTATTAAAGAAGGGTTGGTGGTTACCCCGTCAATCATGCCCATATCATTGGCATCTTTGATCTGATCAATATTTGCCGTGTCTATAAAAAACTTCACTTTACGCCTCCTTATCCAAAAGAATCACCTTCTGGGTTTCTTGTTTTTCTATTATTTTTAATAATTCATCTGATCGTAAATTTAAAACCGGATGGATTGTATGAGCTCCTATATCACAAATAGGTATTAATACAAAACACCTTTCGTGCATTCTTGGGTGTGGGATTTCAAGATGTTTGGTTTTGAGAACCAGATTATCATAATAAACAATATCTATATCAATAATCCTGGGACCAAACCTGAATGATTTCCCATCCTTATCCAGATCTTTTTCCAAGGTTTTTATAACAGCGATCAAATCTTCAGGAGTCAATACCGTCTTAATTTTCAAAGCTGCGTTTACAAACCAGTCCTGGTCTGTAAAATTCTGTGGTTCTGTTTTATAAAAGGATGATACATCAACCACATCAATCTTATCATGGCGGTTTAAGATGGCTGTTGCATCATTTAGATTCTTTTTCTTGTCTCCAATATTTGAACCAATACTTAAATAAACAATATGCTGATCAATTTTCATTTAAACTCAAATTGAACCGTTTTTGAATACTCGCTTCTTATATTGTCATTTCCCATGGCCTGAACCCTGAAATAATATTTAAACCCTTTTTCTATTTTGAAAATAAATTCCATGGAAGGCATGGAAACAATCCCAATTGTCTTAAACTCAAAAGGACATCCAACACAGGCTTCAATGGTTTTTTTAGCCATAAAGATTTCAAAATCCCTGGGCTTTACAAAAGCGTTCTCTATATCAATCTTATGATTCCATGAAAGAATAATTTCTTTGTCGTCAGAAATATATTTCAAATCAAACGGGGCTGCAATTTTTTGTCCTTTTATTTGGGGCGCCAATGGAAGACCTTTTTTACCGCATCCTGAAAACACCAGGATAATGATTCCAGACAATACCATTAAGGACTGAATGACGGCTCTCTTATTTTTCATTGTAAGCCAAGCTCCCCTGCTGCTTTTTTAACTGCCTGTTTAACATTATCAAAGCCGGTTCCCCCATAGGAAATCCGTCTTGAAATCGTTTTATCAATTTCAATAAATTCATAGACATCTTTTTCTATCAACTCACTTAAGGCTTTAAACTCTTCAATGGTCATATCATCGAGTTCTTTTCCCTGGTCCAGGGCATGGGCAACGGCTTGCCCTGCCACTGTATGGGCCTGGCGAAATGTCATACCCTTTGACACCAGATAATCGGCAAGATCAGTGGCATTTAAAAACCCCTGTTTGCAGGCGTTAAACATCCTGTCTTTATGGATTTCTATGTTTCCAAACATCCTGGTATAGACATCAGTACAGATTTTGAGCGTATCCACTGTATCAAACAAAGGTTCCTTGTCTTCCTGCATATCTTTATTGTATGCCAGGGGCAATGATTTCATAAGGGTAAGGATATTAATAAGGTTACCCAAAACCCGTCCTGTTTTACCCCTTACCAGTTCTGCCACATCAGGATTCTTTTTTTGGGGCATTATACTGGAGCCAGTGGTAAAAGAGTCTGAGATGGTAATAAAAGAAAATTCAGAGGAAGACCAGAGAATCATCTCTTCGGAAAGCCTTGAAAAATGAATCATGGCAATGGATGCATGGGAGATGAACTCCATGACAAAATCCCTGTCTGACACAGAATCAATGCTGTTATCCGAGACCTTTGAAAAACAAAGCAGTTCTTTTGTAAATTCACGATTCAAGGGATAAGTCGTGCCTGCAAGTGCTGCCGCACCCAGCGGCATGACATCGATTCTTTTAAAACAATCTTCAAACCTTTGGATATCGCGTTTAAACATTTCATAATATGCCATCAGATGATGGGAAAAAAGAACGGGTTGAGCCCTTTGAAGATGCGTATACCCGGGCATGATCACATCCAGGTGCTTTTGGGCCATTGTGACAATGGCTTTTTGAAAGTCCGATAAAAGGTCTATAATGAGTCTTGTCTCTTTTTTTAAATAAATCCTCACGTCCAGAGCAACCTGATCATTACGGCTACGTCCTGTATGAAGCTTTTTTCCCACATCTCCGACCTCTTTTCCCAGAGCATCTTCAATATGCATATGAATGTCTTCAAGGCTGGCGGAAAAGGCAATTTCATTATTCTCAATTTTCTTTCTTACCCGTTCAAGCCCATCAACGATTATCCTGGCATCATCTTGGGGTATAATGGATTCTTTAGCCATCATTTTTACATGGGCAATGCTTCCATCAATATCACTTCCGTAAAGCCGTTTGTCAACATCAATGGATGCATTGAATTTTTCGACCAAATCATCCGTGCTTTGGGAAAATCGTCCGCCCCAGAGTTTTTCGCTCATGGTATTTAAAATTCCTCTATTTTTTTAAAATCAAACTTTCCAGAATGGCTTTATGCATATGCCTTTTGTTTTCTGCCTGGTCCCAGAACACACTATTCTTATCTTCAAGAACATCTTCTGCAATTTCTTCACCCCGATGAGCAGGCAGGCAATGCATAACCATCACGTCCTTTTTTGCCATGGATAAAAGGTCTTTATTTACCTGAAATCCTTTAAATGCAATGATCCGTTTAGATAATTCATCTTCATCCCCCATGCTTGCCCAGACATCAGTATAAACCACATCTGCATTTTTAACCGCCTCTGTGGGATCATTTGTAAAAACAATATTGCTTTTCTCTTTAACCAATGCTGGTTCAATGATATGAGGATTTATACTATAATTTTCCGGACATGCCACAACCAGATCAAGTCCGATAACGCTTGCAGCATTGATCCAGGAATTAGCCACATTATTCCCGTCTCCCACCCAGGCAATTTTTATATTCTTATATCCCCCTTTGTGTTCAATTATGGTCATAATATCACTCAATATCTGGCAGGGATGAAAAGAATCCGTAAGGGCATTGATAACAGGAATGGTTGAATTTTGAGCAAACTCTTCAACCAGGGAATGGTCAAAGGTTCTCATGGCAAGACAATCAACATATCTTGAAAGAACCCTTGCTGTATCCTTGGCTGGTTCGTTCCTGGAAATCTGAGTATCCTGGGTACTCATGTAGATAGGATTACCCCCAAGCTGTATCATTGCTGTTTCAAAGGCTACCCTTGTCCGGGTTGATTTTTTATCAAAAATCAAGCCCAGACTCTTTCCCGTCAATACTTTATCAAGAATACCTCTGCTATATCTTTCCTTTAGCTGGATAGCCCGGACAAACAGGTTTTCAAAGTCATCTTTTTCAAGATCCAAAAGAGATAATAAATCTTTTTTCACAACAATCTCCTAAATTACAACAAACTGTCCAATTCTTTTATCAGCCTGTCAATTTCTTGTCTTTCTATAATTAATGGTGGAGCAAATCTTAAAATTTTATCCTGGATTCCATTTATTATAAAACCTTTTTTAAATAATTCTACTACTATAGAGCCAGCATCCTTATCAAGTTCCATGCCCAGTAAAAGGCCTTTTCCCCTGACATCAACAACTCTTGTGTGTTTTTCTTTGAGTTTTTCCAATTCTTCCTTAAAATATTGACCAATTTGACAAACTTTATCCAGAAAAATTTCTTTGCTGATAATATTCACCACCTCCAAACCTGCTGCCGTGGCAAGGGGTGTTCCGCCAAAAGTTGTGGCATGACTTCCAAAATCAAACCCTGTTGCCGCGTCTTGGGTTGCCAGCATGGCGCCAATGGGAAGACCATTGCCAAGAGCCTTTGCAAGGGTCATAATATCAGGTGTGATACCATAAAGTTCATGTGCAAACAGAGTGCCGCATCGTCCCATACCACACTGAATCTCATCAAAGATCAATAAAATCCCCTTATCATTGCAAAGTTCTCTTACTGCGATAAGATAATCAGGATCTGCAGGAATAATACCGCCTTCACCCTGTACTGGTTCTAACATGATGGCACAGACAGTTTCATCGATTTCATTTTTCAAGGCATCAATATCATTAAAGGGAACATAGGAAAATCCTTTAAGCAGCGGATAAAATCCATCCTTGATTTTATCCTGTCCTGTGGCGCTCAAGGTAGCCATGGTCCGCCCATGAAAAGATTGTTCCATTGTGATGATCTTAAATCGATTCTTTTCCCCTTTTTTTTGAAAATATCGCCTGCTAAGTTTTATGGCAGCCTCATTGGCCTCTGCACCTGAATTTGCAAAAAACACCCTGTCTGCAAAACTTTTTTCACAAAGTTTTGATGCAAGATCTGCCTGGGGCATGGTATAAAAAAGGTTAGACACGTGAACAAGGGTGGCTGCCTGTCTGGTAATTGCTTCCGTGATTTTCACATGACAGTGCCCAAGACTGCATACGGCAATCCCGGCCAAAAAATCTATATATTTTTTTCCATCCTCATCCCAGAGAAAAACGCCCTGGCCCTTAACAAATGCTTTGCCGTGTCTTTGATAAGTTTGAAATACAAAATTATCTGTTTTTTTAATTGAATCCACTTTCAAATCTCTTTTATTTAAAGGTTAGTCTACAAAGACCTGGGTGCCAATACCGGAATCCGTAAATAACTCAAGCAATACAGCATGGGGCAATTTCCCGTTGATAATGTGAGCCTTTTTCACGCCGTTTGTTAATGCATCCAATGCACATTCAACCTTGGGGATCATTCCACCTTTAATCTGTCCTGTGCCTATCATATCTTTAATGGTTGGTGCATCCACAGAAGAAATCAATTTTTTATCCATATCCAGCACGCCATCCACATCTGTAACAAGCATAAGACGTTCTGCATTTAAAGCTGCTGCAATCTTTGATGCAACAAGATCAGCGTTGATATTATATGTTTCACCATTTTTGCCAACCCCAACCGGTGCAATAACGGGAATAAACCCCTTGGCAGTCAGGGTATGAATAATATCGGGATTAATGCTGGACACATTGCCCACCATGCCGGGATCTATGATTTCAGGTGGTTTATTTTCATCCTCCTGAAAATAGATGGTCATCTTCTCTGCAGTAATCAGCATGCCGTCTTTTCCCGTTAACCCCACAGCTTTTCCCCCCTGCCGGTTGATTCTTGCAACAATATCTTTGTTAACCTTACCGCCTAAAACCATCTCAACTACATCCATGGTTTCATCATCTGTATATCTCATACCCCGAATAAATTTGGACGTAATTCCCATGGAATCCAGAACTTTATTGATCTGGGGACCGCCACCATGAATCACAACCGGATTCACCCCGATGTATTTTAACAAAGTGATGTCATTGGCAAAATCCTTTTTCAGATTTTCATCCTTCATGGCATGACCGCCATATTTCACCACAATGGTCTTGCCGGAAAATCTTTTTATATAGGGCAAAGCCTCAATAAGTATATCAGCAACACTGTTCTTCATAGGATGTACCTTGATAAATCTTCATTTTCAACAATGCTCATTAATTGGTTTTCCACAAAAGATGCATCAATGGTAATCTGTTTTTCTTCTATATCAGGTGCCTTAAAAAGAATATCTTCCAAAAGCTTTTCCATCACTGTATGAAGCCTTCTGGCACCGATATTCTCTGTTGTGGAATTGACTTTCTCGGCAATGGCAGCAATTTTCTCAACGGCGCATTCAGTAAGCTCAATTTCTATACCTTCTGTTCTTAGCAGGGCAATATATTGAAGCACAAGAGCATTTTTAGGTTCAGTTAAAATTCTTGTAAATTCATGGGCACCCAGAGAATTTAGCTCTACTCTTATGGGAAACCTTCCCTGGAGTTCCGGGATCAGGTCCGAAGGTTTTGACATATGAAATGCGCCGGAAGCAATAAATAGGATATGATCGGTTTTTACAATACCATACTTTGTTGGAACCGAGCTTCCTTCAACAATGGGCAAAAGATCTCTTTGAACCCCTTCTTTTGAAACTTCAGGCCCATAACTTTTTTCTTTACCCACAATTTTATCGATTTCATCAATAAAAATAATCCCGGACTGCTCCACCATTGTTACTGCATCTATCTTTATTTGCTCCATGTCAACAAGATGGGCTGCTTCTTCCTGGGTCACAAGTTTTATGGCATCTTTAATTTTGACCTTACGTCGCTTTATATTTTTGGGCATCAAATTTCCCAGCATATCTTTGACATTAATTCCCATCTCCTCAATACCTGAATTGGAAAAAATCTCAACCATGGGAGAGGATTTATCTACCACCTCAAGGTCAACCTGTCTTGAATCAAGTTTTCCTGCTCGCAGCATTTTCCTTAGTTTTTCCCGAGTAGATGCCTTTGTTTGATCCTGATCACCCACCTGCCCCGTTGTAATAATATCAAGATCATTTGATATGGTTGCTCCAGTTTTTGAAGACGGGGGCAGCAAAATATCCAGCAGCCTTTCTTCGGCTATACTGGCTGCTTTTTCCTGTACCGCATCCTGCTGCCTGGTTCTTAAATCGTTCACAGTCAGTTCCACAATATCCCTGATCATGGATTCAACATCCCGGCCCACATATCCAACCTCTGTAAACTTAGAAGCTTCCACTTTATAAAAAGGCGAATCCGTTAAATTGGCAAGCCTTCTAGCTATCTCGGTCTTTCCCACACCAGTGGGGCCGATCAATATAATGTTTTTGGGAGCGATCTCGTCTTGAAGGTCTTTATCAACCTGTCGTCTTCTCCATCTGTTTCTAAGAGCAATGGCAACTGATTTTTTGGCTTCCTTCTGACCAATGATATATTTGTCCAGCTCTGTAACAATCTGTCCTGGTTTTAAATCTTTCATTATTTTGTTTTCTCTTGTTTATTAGTAACTGTTCAGCCCGTTAAAAGAAATTATCTCATAGCCCTGTCTGATGGATATTTGCAGGAGGTTAAGCGTTTAGCATCGAACAAAAATATCCATCGGATAGGGCGGTTTCAAGCATAAGAGCTGAATAGTTACGTTTATTATAGCTCTTCCACAGTGATATGATGATTTGTATAAATACACAAATCTGCTGCAATCTTCATGGCTTTTTCCACAATGTTCCTTGGTTCCAAATCAGTGTTTTCCAGCAGAGCAACAGCGGCAGACTGAGCAGCAGTACTGCCCGAACCAATACTGATCACCCCGTCATCAGGTTCAATAACGTCCCCGTTGCCAGACAAAAGATATGTGTTGTCCTTATCCGCTGCAATCATCATGGCTTCAAGCCGCCTTAAATACTTATCCATCCTCCAGTCCCGGGCAAGCTCCACACAGGCCCGTGTTAAATTTCCATTATACATTTCCAGCTTTTTTTCAAGTTTTTCTGACAGGGTCAATGCATCTGCCGTGGCTCCGGCAAAACCTACAATAATCTTGTCATTATAAATTCTTCTAACTTTTCTGGCCTTGTGTTTTGTGACAACACTTCCCAATGTCACCTGACCGTCTCCTGCTACAACGACGGAATCTTTATGCCTTAAAGCAAGAATGGTTGTCCCGTGAAATATTTCTTGATTCATTTTAATCACCCTGTATTTTCAGCTTCTTGGATGTGCTTTGTCATAAACCTGCATGAGTTTGTCCATACTCACATGGGTATAAATCTGAGTTGTTGAAAGGCTTGCATGGCCTAAAATTTCCTGAATCCCCCTTAAATCCGCACCACAATCCAGCATATGTGTTGCAAAGGAATGCCGCAATGTATGGGGTGAAACCGGCACATTCAATTGGCAGTCCCTGACGATTATATCAAGTATCCGCCTTATGGACCGGGAACTTATCCGGGTAAAATTTTTATTCAAAAAAACCGGAATGAAATTTTCCTTCAACAAAGCCCGATACCCCTTTATAGCATTTAATGCTCTTTTACCAACGGGTACAACCCTTTCTTTTGAACCTTTTCCAAAGACTTTAATCATTTGGCTTTTAAAGTCAATGTCTTCAATATTCAGGCCTTCCATTTCCGATACCCGCATGCCCGTGGAATAAAATGTTTCAAACATGGCAAGATTTCTCCTGTCAAACCATGTATTCGTCTCAATGGAATCCAAAAGCCTGAAAATATCATCAATGCTTAAAAATTGGGGTATGGTTTTCTCAAGCTTTGGAAAGGGAATCGTTTCTGCAGGATTAACAAGGATCTGTCCTGATTTGACCAGATAATCAAAAAATGCTTTTAAAGAAGACAGCTTTCTTGCTATGGTTCGTTTGGTTTTTCCAAACCTCACAAGCTGGGCAAGGTAATTTCTAATGGACGTTTTATCAAGGGTGTTCAACTGCTGCCAAAACAATTTTTCCCCATTAATTTCATCTGTATCCTGCTTGTCTAAAACAAATTGAATAAAGTCGTAAATATCTGAACGATATGCTCTGCAGGTATGAACAGAGTACCCTTTTTCAGCCATAAGCGTATCAATAAAAACATCAAGACTCATCTTTTGATCCCACGTTTTCCATGACACGTTTCATATCTTCCCATACCTGGCGTTTGTATTCTGGGTGTTTTAAAAGCAGGGACGGATGAAAAGTCGGCATGACCTTAATTCCATTATATTCATGAAACTTTCCCCGGAATTGTTCCAGGGGACGTTTGATTTGCAACAGGGCTTGGCCGGCTTTTGTTCCAAGGGTTATAATAATTTCAGGAGAAATGGTTTTTATCTTTTCATGAACTAATTCCAAATCATCTGCATTGCAGATGAATACTGAATCAGGAGACAGCTTCATAGCCTTGAGGATCTTAGTAAGCAGCTCACCACTCTTACCTTTAAAAAAACCTGTATCACTGTCTATGATAAAAATGGTCGCATTTTCAGGGCCTTCAAAAAAAAAATTCATTGATGGGCTTTTGGTTCCCCAATTATTTATCAGGACTTCAGATTCTTCTGAAAGGCTTAAAAAGGTATTCCCTGTTTTTTTTTGAAAAAGGAGATATTGAGAAAAATCTTTTATCGCCTGGATCATCTTAGTCTCGATTGAACCAGGGTCAGTTAAAATGTCTGAATCCATTATAAAATCTATTCCATTTTTTCAATCACTTGATCAATCAAGATATTAGCCACCTTGTCTTTTCCCATTAAGGGGATATCAAATGATGACCCGTCCCTGAAAAAAAGTTTTACCTTGTTAGTGTCAGCCTTAAATCCTGAATCAGATGACCCCACTATATTGGCAGCAATCATATCAAGATTCTTTTTTTCCATTTTTAATCGTGCATTTTTTTCAAGGTCATCTGTTTCAGCGGCAAATCCGACCAAAAACTGGCCTTTGGTTTTCTTTTTTCCAAGGAGCTTTAAAATATCAGGATTCTGGGTCATTAAAATGGAAAGATCTTTATCATTTTCTTTTTTCTTTATTTTGCTGGTTTTGGGATCAATGGGTTTATAATCAGCCACTGCCGCAACCTTGATAATAATATCAGCCTGATCAAACCTGGCAAGCATTTGCGTGGCCATTTCTTCACAGGTTTGAACGCAAATACTTTCGACACCCACTGGCGCATTAAGACTGACAGGCCCGGACACCAAGGTAACCTGCCCTCCTCTTTTTTCAGCTGCTCTGGCAATGGCATATCCCATCTTGCCGGAAGAATGATTACTGATAAATCTAACCGGGTCCAGGGGCTCCACGGTGGGACCAGCTGAAACAAGAATATTTTTACCCCTTAAATCTTTTTTGGTAAGCATAGCCTCAACCCTGTCAAAAATAAACCAGGGCTCTGGCAGTCGTCCTGTTCCAATAGTTTTGCAGGCCAAGACACCTGAATCTGGATCAAGAATTACCCATCCATCTTTTTCAAGGATATCAAGATTTCTCTGCACCCTGATATTCTGGTACATGTCTGTATTCATAGATGGACATACCAGGACAGGACAGGTCACAGCAAGCAGAGTTGTGGACAATGCATCATCTGCTATGCCATGGGCAAGCTTTGCAATTATATTTGCCGTTGCAGGGGCAATTATGGCAGCATGGGCTCTTGTTGCAAGCTCGATATGCTTTACAGAAGATTCAGTGTCAAAAAACAAATCCGACAGCACTGGATTTTCAGATAAAACTTCAAATGTTGTTTTACCGACAAATTTTTGTGCACTGTCCGTCATTATTACATTTACGTTGGCACCCGCCTTTTTCAAAAGCCTTAAAAGCTCAACAGCCTTGTAGGCTGCTATCCCCCCTGTAACCCCGAGAAGAATATTTTTATTTTGTAACTCCATCATTCTATCAGCTTTCAATTTTCTTTTTCAGGTCTTCTATTAATTTTTCATAGGGTTCTTTCTGCAGCATCTGCTCAAACTGGGAGCGATAATTCCCCACAAGACTGACACCTTCAATAATCACATCATATACCATCCAGGAGCCGTTATTTGTTTGATACAATCGATAATCAATGGGGATTTCAATAGTCTCTGTAATAACTTTCGTATCCACCTGTGCTTTCTTATTTGTCACATATTCCTTTAAAAAAACCACTTTTTCATTGGAATAGGATTCTATTTTGGAGATATAGGTTTGTTCAAGGAGTTGTCCAAATAAATCAATAAAGGTTTTCTTTTCCTCATCACTTCTTGCTTTCCAATGCCTGGCAAGACTCAATTGTGACATTTTAGCAAAACTGAATTTGTCATGGATCAGTTTACGAAGGGAGGTTCTTCTTTTTTCAGTAGCTTCTTCTCCCTTAAGAGACTTATCTCGCAATATCTCTAAAATTTGATCCAGGGTGACTTTCAGCTCATCCTGAACAGATGATGCACAAGCGTTATTAACCGGGGAAAAAATACAGACCACAAAAAAAATAAGGATAATAATCCTAAATTGTTTCATTAAAACCTCCAAAGTAAAGCAACTCTTTTTTAATATTCACACAATTTTTTATATGCATCATCCATATCTGATTTTATGGTAAATATATTATCCAGTTTTGTCAGGGAAAGCGCATTCTTCACATTTGTACCCAATCCTGTCAATATAAATTCTTTTTTTTCTTTTTTACTCCATTGAAGTCCTTCCACAAGGGTTGCGATTCCGGAACTGTCCATGAACGAAACCCCTGAAAGGTCAACAATAATCCCTTTAATTCTTTTTGTAAAAAAAGGAATTAATTCATCTCGCAAATTTGGCGAAGAAAACATATCAATTTCACCTTCAACGATGATGACACCAATGTTTTCTTTTTCTTTAGTTTTAATTTTAAAACTCATGTGTCCATTATTTTTTAAAAATATATTTACTGACCAGTTCTTCAAGGCTGATGGCAGACTCTGTATCCATCAGAACATCTTTATCTTCCAGTAAATCATCAGACCCGCCTGGCGACAATTTGACAAACTTGTCTCCTATAATGCCTTTTGTACGAATAGAAGCTATTGTATCATCTGTAATTTTCGTTCCCTTTTTTATTTCCATCTGTACAAGGGCTTGGTTTTCTTCAAGGGTAATTCTTTTCACTTTTCCCACGGGCACCCCGGCAATTTCCACGGAGGCTGCAACCTCAAGACCTTCGATGGATCCAAACTTTGCATCAATCATAAAGGAATCAGAACCAAACAAATCAACATTGCCAAGGTTAACGGATAGATATACCAGGCAGGCAATACCCACCATCATGAAAATACCCACTGAAATCTCTGTTTTTTTCCCATACATGATAAATAATTTAAATCCTATAGTAATAAAGATGTCAAGATATAATCCACAATAAGAATTGAAAGCGAGGTCAGAACAACCGCATTTGTAGTTGCCCGACTCACGCCTTCTGTGGTTGGTTCGGCTGTAAACCCCATAAACGATGCAATCCAGGTTATCAAAAGACCAAAACAAAGAGACTTTAAAATTCCGCCATAAATATCTGTGAACGTTATGGCTGTAACCATCTTACCCAGATATGCGCCTTCATTAACCCCTAATAATTTTACACCGACAAGGTATCCGCCAGCAATGCCGACAAGGTCAAAAAAAGCTGTTAAAAGTGGTAGAGAAATGATTCCGGCAAGAACTTTGGGGCTGACCACATATTTTAACGGATCAATGGCCATCATCTCAAGGGCAGGAAATTGATCTGTAATTTTCATAATACCAATTTCAGCAGTAATGGCAGAACCGGCCCTGCCCGTCACCATCAAGGCACAAAGCACAGGCCCCAACTCCCTGATAATGGAAAGGGCAACCATTACTCCCAGGGCTGCTTCCGCTCCAAACTGGCTGAGCGAATAATATCCTTGAATACCCAGTACCATGCCTGTAAAAAGGGCCGTGACAAAAACAATTAAAAATGATTTTGATCCAACAAATTCGATTTCTTTGATAAGGCGCCTTATTCTAAAAGGTGGAACAAATGCCTGGAAAATAGCAGAAAACAAAAATATGCCGCTCCTGCCAAGAATCTGAAGGCGATTTAAAGTAAAGCGGCCAAATGTAGCTGTAATCTCCAAAGTCACGCTGCTCCTCTAGTCAAATAATATTTCATCTAAATAATTCTTATCGGTTCGGGTAAAAGGAATGGGGCCTTCAGGTTCCCCATTGATAAACTGTTTCACCCTTAAATCTTCACTGTTTTTTATTTCTTCCACAGTTCCTTCTGCTATAATGTCCCCGTAAAAAAGAATAATAATATTATCTGCTATCCTGAAACAGGAGTTGATATCATGGGAAACCACAACTGATGTGATATTCAACGTCTGGTTGAGATCCATGATAAGCTTGCCAATCACCCCTGTTGAAATGGGATCAAGACCAGATGTGGGCTCATCATAAAATATAATTTCAGGATCCATAACAATGGCACGGGCCAGCCCTACCCTTTTGGTCATCCCGCCGGATAACTGGGAGGGCATCAATTTTTCCGTCCCCCTTAATCCCACCATTTCCAGTTTCATGGTCACGATTGTTTTAATAATATTATCAGCAATTTTTGTATGCTCCCGTAAAGGGAAGGCTATGTTTTCAAAAATATTCAGGTAGTTAAAAAGGGCAGAACCCTGGAACAGCATACCCATTTTTTTTCTGCTGTCGTATAATTTTTTTTTCCCCATGGTTGTCAGGTCCAACCCATTAAAATAAACTGACCCTGAATCCGGTTTGTCCAATCCTGTAAGCTGCCTTAACAGTGAGGTTTTTCCTGACCCGCTCCCGCCGAGGATAACAGTAACTTTTCCTTTTTCAAAATGACAATTTAAATGGTTTAAAACGGTGATGTCACCATATCTTTTTACGAGATTTTCTACTTTGATCATATCTTTTGTTTGTCACCTGTCTGTCAATGTCATTCACTTAAGAAACGCTATTATTAATCACCATGAAGGACATGAAGCTAATGAAGTTTTTCTTCGTGTCCTTCATGATCTTCATGGTAAAAATCCTATGAGTCTTTCTATATTCTGCTAAGTTAATGACGTTGATCTGTCTGTTATTGTGTATTCATAAATAGCTTACCGGTTTTGGGGTGTCAACGATAATTACAAAGATTGACAAAACCTGAAAGGCTTTATATAAAATTTGAATTATGATAATGGATAAAAATATACCCCGGTTTATGATCACTGATCATTCATCAGATCTTAAGGCCTGCATAAATAAAGTTGATCGGCTGTCTACCTGCATTAAAATTGCCAATTTAATCAATTCCGAACTTTCTATTGGAAAGATTCTTGCCAATGTCATGAAGACTACTAAAAAAGCCTTTTTGGCAGATGCCGTGAGCCTGCTTTTAATTGATGAAAAAACAGGAGACCTGACCTTCCAAATTGCCCTTGGTGATGTTGGAGATGAAATCAAGGAAATTTATCGATTGAAAAAAGGGCAGGGAATTGCCGGAACAGTTGCCATAAAAGGGACACCCCTCAATCTTGAAGATGTTTACCTTCACCCTGAATTTTCTCCGGAATATGATAAGAAGACAAATTACAGAACCCGCGCCATGCTATGTGTCCCTCTTAAGGTTCATGGTAAAATCATCGGCGTCATACAGGTGATTAACAAATTGACAAAACCCTTTGTTTTTTCCCCTGAAGAACTTGAGATGCTGGTTACTATAAGCTCCAGTGTCGCAGTTGCCATTGATACTGCTAAAATGCATAAAATCATTCTGCAAAGAGAAACCCTTGAAAGGGATTTAAAACTTGCCAGGGAAGTCCAGGAAAGTTTTCTACCTAAAGAACTTCCCCTGGTTGAGACATACAGATTTGCAGCGTTAAATCAGCCTGCCCTGGAAATCGGCGGTGATTTTTACAATTTTTTCAGATTGCCTGAAAATAAACTGGGAATTGTTCTGGGAGATGTTTCCGGCAAAGGAATCTCTGCTTCTCTTTTTATGGCCCGACTGACAAGCGATTTGCAATATTATACCCTTTTATATCCCGAACCCAGGGAACTTTTAACCCAGATAAACAAAATTTTATGTGAGCGTGCAAAAAGAGGCATGTTTGTAACCCTGGTATACATGCTTTTAGATACTGTTAAAAACCGCATACAAATTGCCAATGCAGGTCATGTAGCCCCCATTTATTCTGATGATGAGGGTACGCAGCTTTTGGGCCAGGACAATAAAAAAGGCCCGCCCCTTGGCATTATACCGGATACTGAATATGAACAGGAAACATTCAAACTTCAAAATAATTCAAGTGTTACCATCTATACAGATGGTGTTATTGAGGCAAAAAACACTGGTGGAAAATTGTTTGGTATTAAAAGACTTCTAAAGGTAATTGAAATGCAGCCCAATGATCCTGATTTAATTGTGAAAGAGATTATAAATTCTGTGGACAAGTTTACCTTATCAGAAGGCAGAGGTGATGATCTGACCCTGCTGGTATTTAGTACAAATTAATATTTTTTCAATGAATACAAAGAACATACAAAGATGAAATAATTTATGAAATTGGAACCCATCCATTTAAGTATAATGTCACACCCGGAAAACCTGAAAGGTATCAGGAGTGTGATGAAAGATATTGTGTCAAAAACCGGCCTTTCAAAAGAGGATTCAGGTTGTATTATTCTTGCGATTGATGAAGCCTGCTCCAATATTATCAAGCACGGCTATAAAAATGACTATAACCAGAAAATTGACCTGACTATTAAGCTGGAAGCAAAGCTTCTAACCATCTCAATTATTGACAATGGTATCAAATTTGACAAGAATTCCATTGAAACAAGGAATATTGATGAAATCAAACCAGGGGGACTGGGCCTTTATATTATAAACCAGGTAATGGATATCGTAGAATATAGTTGCACTGCAAAAGGATTTAATCGAATAAAAATGATGAAAAAACTGAATGGATTAAAAAAAATCCAGACTTGATTTCGGCATATTTGGATCTATTATATAGCTCGCATATTTTAAAAGGACTGAACAATGATGGATAAACAGACTACAATTTTTTTAAGAGACCACTCTTTAAAATATATAGAAATGGCTTTAAAAACAGATAGCATTGAAAGAGTTACCAATCCTGACGGATATGGGAAAAGGACCGGAGACTGTGGAGATACAGCGGAATTTTTCTTAACCTGTGAAAACAATATAATTGAAACTGTCTCTTTTGATGTCCATGGCTGTCTGAATACAACGGCCTGCTGCAACACAGTTGCCACTTTTGCCAAGGGGAAACCCATTGAATCTGCCTGGGATATTACACCAGAACTTGTGAACAATTTTTTAGAAACGCTTCCGGAAGATCATTTTCATTGTGCCGAGCTTGCAGTTGGCGCACTATATCTGGCTCTGGCTGATTTAATACGAAATAAAATCTGATATATAACGTGATTCAAATGGTTGCATAAGTGCGACCATTGTTTCATCCTTCAAATGTCCAAATCCTGGGACAATATCATAAGGCATTAAAATTATAATACTATTGGCCTTTATCTATTTTTATTATTTGCCATGGCACATGGTTTGCAAACTACAGTATTTCGATAAATACTGAACACACTATAGAATATTAAAGGAGATAAAAATATTTATGATTCATATACTGATGGTAAGTAAGGAAAAAATCGTCTTCAAGGAAATTGAGGCCGCCTTTTCGATAAATCAAATAACCTTTGACTGGACAGATACTGCTCAAAATGCCCTTTCCATGCTTTCCAGGGAAAAATTTGATCTGTTTATCACCCATGAACAACTGCCGGATACAACCGGCCGGAATCTTATCGAAAAAGTTCTGTTTCAAAATGCTATGATGAATTGTGTGGTTTTAAGCGCACTACCTCCAAAAGACTTTCATGAAGCCTATGAAGGATTGGGAGTCCTGATGCAGTTTCCTTTGAATCCAGGTGAAAAGCATGTCCTAAAACTTTTGGAACATTTGAACCTCATTGCCAGAATTGCAAGCCGAACAAGCAAACCATAAGGAGAATAAATCTGATGATTATCAGTATTGCAAGTGGTAAGGGAGGAACCGGTAAAACAACCGTGGCAACCAACCTTGCGCTCTCTATAAATCAAAAATTACAACTTTTTGACTGTGATGTTGAAGAACCCAATTGTTATCTTTTTCTAAATCCAATCATAGAAAAAAAAGAACCCGTTATCGCCCCGGTTCCAAAAATTGATCTTGAAAAATGCACCTTTTGCAAAAAATGCATGGACATTTGCCGGTATGGAGCCATTGCGGTTTTAAAAAAAGATGTCCTTATATTTGAAAACCTTTGCCATTCATGTGGCGGATGCTTTGAAATCTGCCCTGAAAATGCCGTTATTGAAAAAGAACGATCTCTGGGTGAAGTTGAGCATGGTTCGGTAAAGGGCATCTCTTTTATCCACGGCCGGTTGGAAATAGGACAGGTAATGGTTCCTCCCATTATTAAAAAAGTGCGGTCATATACAGATCCAGACATTGTCACCATTATTGATGCCCCTCCCGGAACCTCATGTCCCGTCATTGCCGCAATGAAAAAAGCTGATTTTGTCCTTCTGGTAACGGAACCCACCCCGTTTGGTCTTCATGATCTGAAGCTTGCCATTGAAACTGTGAGAATTCTTGGCATACCCCATGGGCTTGTCATCAACCGCGCAGGCCTGGGAAATGATGCCGTCAAAACATATGCTCAAAAGGAAAATATTACCATACTCATGGAGATCCCATTTGATAGAAAAATTGCGCAAATTTATTCCAAAGGAGAGATGATAGTAGACCAGATGCCTGAATATAAATCAAAATTTCAAGACTTGTTTAAAAAAATTAAGCAATTGGTGGAAAGTGGGAGGCAAAACCTATGAGAGAACTTGTTATTTTAAGTGGAAAAGGCGGCACAGGAAAAACAAGCATTACAGCAGCCTTTGCCTCCCTGGCCGAGAACATGATTCTTTGTGATGCAGATGTTGATGCTGCAGATCTTCACCTGATTTTGGAACCTGATTTTAAAGAATCCTCGGATTTTATTGGGGGCAACGAAGCCATTATCAACCCTGAAAAATGCACCCAGTGTGGTCGATGCATTGAAGTTTGCAGGTTCGATGCTGTCAGTTTTAATGATGTCAGTTTTAATGATGTCAGGGATACCTTTGAAGTTGACCTTATTGAATGTGAAGGATGCGGGGTTTGCGTTGATCTATGCCCGGAACAGGCCATTGATTTTCCTGAAACCATCTGCGGGCAATGGTATATTTCAAATACACGGTTTGGCCCCATGGTCCATGCAAGACTTGGCATTGCCCAGGAGAATTCAGGAAAGCTGGTTTCTCTTGTCCGGCAGGAAGCAAGAAAAATCGCAAAAAAAAATAATCTTGATTTGATTCTGACAGATGGCCCTCCTGGCATAGGATGTCCTGTCATTGCATCCATTGGTCAGGCAACGGCCATATTGATCATTGCCGAACCAACGGTTTCAGGCATCCATGACATGGAAAGGGTAGGACAACTTTCCAGGCATTTTAACATCCCTGCAATGGTCTGTATCAACAAGTATGACCTGAATTTAGATCAAACAGAAAAAATTGAAGCTCTTGCCAAAAAGGACCACATTGCTGTTGTGGGCAAAATCTCATTTGATAAGATTTTTACAGAAGCAATGATCCAGGCAAAAACTATTTTTGAGTACAACAAAACTTCACAGACCAGTGTTGAAGTGCGGCGAGTTTGGGATAATATTCTGTCCCTGCCACAGTTCAATAATCCTGTGACCAATAATATAATGCAACATTTATAGGAGTTATAAAATTATGAAAAATGGAAGAATAGCAATCCCTTCAAACGGTCAGGGCGGACTTGACGGAACAAGAGCCGGGCATTTTGGACATTGTGATGTGTTTACTTTTATTGATGTGGAAAACGGCGAAATTAAAGAAGTTTCTGTTCTCCAAAACCAGGAGCATGCCCAGGGCGGTTGCATGGTTCCGGTCAATCTTTTGTCTGACAACCGGGTAACCGCTCTGGTTGTCGGCGGTATCGGCATGCGGCCTTTGATGGGTTTTAAACAAGTCGGTATTGATGTGTATCATGATGATCAGCGTGCCGAAATCGAGCCTGTAGTAATGGATCTCATTGCGGACAAACTAAAGGAAATCACAAATGATCAGGTCTGCGGTGGTGGCGGCGGGCAGGTATAATTAATTATAAAGGAGAATACTAAAATGAAAATAGCTGTCACATCCCAGGGAAATACTCTGGACTCCCAGATTGATCCAAGATTTGGAAGAGCTGCGTATGTTCTCATTGTAGATACACAAACACTGGAATTTGAAGCCTTTGATAATAATGAAAACAAAAATGCATTCAAAGGGGCCGGCACCCAGGCTGCAGCAATGGTCTGTGATAAAGAAGCAGAAGTACTGCTGACAGGATTCTGCGGCCCCAATGCCTTTACAACCCTGGAAGCTGCAGGGGTAAAAGTGGCAAATGATCAGAGCGGACGGATAATTGATGCAGTTCAGAAGTTTAAACAGGGCAATGTTGTTTTTGCCGATGGCGCTAACAAGGACGGCCACTGGTAAGCCATATCAATACAAATAAGAAAAGCACCTTCACAGAAAGGATCACTTCTCGTTCCCAAATCAGGGTGCTTTTCTTGTTACCCATTGTTGTTTATTAAAACAAAGGAGAAAAAGATAATGCCCCTTTATGAGTTTAAATGTGAGGATTGTAGCCAATATAGTGAATTTCTCATTGTCGGGACACAGGATAAGCCAGTATGCAAATCATGCGGCAGCATGAACATGACAAAACAGATATCCGCCCATTCTTCAATGTCAGGTCCGACCAAAAACAGCATGCCCGGATTTGGAGACACAGCATGCTGTGGATCTTCACCCGGCCAGGCTACCGGTTGTGCAGGACCTGGAAGCTGTTGCGGGAAAAAATTTTAATCATGAACAATCTGGATGATTTTTTGGATAACCTTCAAAATGAAATATTTGAAGATGCTAAAAAGGAGCTTGGTGAAAAAGGTTTTCAAAGGTGGCGTAACCCAAAATTTAATGGACGGATGGAAAATTCAGATGGCCATGCAAAAGTAACAGGAGAATGCGGAGACACCATGGAAATATATTTGAAATTTGAAAACAATCGAGTTTCTGACACTTCCTATTTTACCAATGGATGCGCCTCAAGTTCTATTGCAGGTTCCTTTGCAGCAGAACTGACCCTGGGCAAAGACCCGGATGAGATTACCGATATTACAGGAGAAATGGTTTTAAATGCAATTGGCAGGCTGCCTGATAAAGATCTACATTGTGCAACCCTTGCGGCAAGAACAGTTCAGGAAGCACTAAGCTGTTATATGAGAAAAAAAGGATGATGTGATGGCAGTATACAGCTATGGTGAAAGAATCCCAAAAATTGGAAAAAACTCATATATCAGCGATTCTGCAAGGGTCATTGGTGATGTAACCATTGGTGAGGGTTGCTATATTGGGCATGGTGCCATTGTCAGAGGAGATTATGGGAAAATTATAATTAAACCTGGAACTGCCATAGAAGAAAATGCTATTCTCCACATCAAACCCAATGGTATTCTGGAATTAGAGGAAAGCGTTACAGTGGGCCATGGGGCTATTATACATGGCAAGAGAATAAAATCCCATGCTGTCATCGGCATTGGCTCTGTTCTTGGTTTTGATGTCGTCATTGGATCATGGGCTATTGTTGCTGAAGGCTGTGTTGTGCCGCAGAACACAATCATTCCCGATGAAAAAATTGTTGGTGGAGTCCCTTTCAAAATCATTGGAGATGTCCAGCAAAAGCATAAGGATTTCTGGATATATGGAAAACAGCTTTATGTTGACCTTGCCAGAGAATACCCTGAAAAATTTAAAAAACTAAACCAATAGCCAGTCAAAAGTTCAATGGAACTGTTTTTAGATTTAAGCCAACACTGCATTGAGACAGCGGCTAAAAAAAATAAGGCGATTCTTGTCATCTCACAGCATTTAAAAAACATGCATATTTGTTTCAATAAGACACTCTTTTATCCTGTCTGGAAAAACCAATAAACTTTAAAATGCCGGGATTGGCATTTTGGATAAATAGATCAATTCATCGAAAGATATTACAGCTCCCAAAGACTGCGCAAAAACACGACTGGTCTTTTAATCCTCTTGAATATCTGCTATTGTTGCACTTAAAATAATTTTTTTAGAGTCATTAGAATTAACACTTACTCAAAGGATCTAGCGTAATGAAATTCGAACAAATCATTATTGAAACAGGCAGCAACCATGTTGCAACTCTAATTTTAAACCGCCCTGAAAGTATGAACACCTTTAGCAGCCAGATGGCTTTTGAACTTAATCAGGCACTCATTGATCTGGATTCAGACCCATCAGCCCGGGTCATTCTTTTAAAGGGAGCCGGCAGGGCTTTTTGTGCCGGAATTGATGTGACAGAACTTGCCGGGAAAACAGCCATTGAATACCGTGAATGGATAGGAAAAATGGAACAACCCCTTGTTACCATTTCAAAACTGAAAAAACCTGTCATTGCACAGCTTCATGGGGTTGCCGCAGCAAACGGCATGGGCCTGGTGGCAGCAGCTGATCTTGCCATTGCCGCAGACAATGCCAGGATAGGTCTTACCGCCATCAACGTAGGACTCAACTGCATAGGGCCTGTTATTCCCGTCGCAAGATGTGTGGGTCGTAAAAAAGCACTGGAATTATTGTTTTTCGGGAATTTGATAAAAGCTGACGAAGCCCTCTCTCTCGGGCTGATTAATAAAATTGTTCCAAAAGAAGACCTTGAATCCCAGGCCCTTCTATGGGCCGAGGAACTGGCTAAAAAAAGCCCCATTGCCCTGCAGATTGCAAAAACTGCATTTTATCATTCAGAAGACATGAATTATGAAGCCCAGTTTGCCTATATGAACGAAGCCTTTGCCAGACTTTGCACCGCAGACGATGCAAAAGAAGGCGTAAATGCATTTTTTGAAAAGCGTCCTCCGGTCTGGCAGGAAACATAAAAACAAAGCTACTCTCTTGGCACCCATTAATTTTATGAGTAGGGTATAAATATAATGGGTAAAAAACGCTCCACAGAAAAAAATCAACCAATTGCTGGCGATGTTTTCTGTGGTAGCCATAGTTGGTCCCAGGCAATGCGGCAAATCTACCCTGGTGAAACAATTGCGACCTGATTGGAAATACTATGACCTTGAGAGCCAGGATGATTATCAGCTTACATTTAATTATTATCGAACCATTGACAAATCCGAGATAGACCTTGTCATAGATGGTCGATCTGGTCCTATTCCTATAGAAATCAAACTCAATTCCACAGTAAATCGAACAGCACTGCGGGGTCTGGAAAATTTTCTTGCTGACACAAAGACAAATTATGCCATCCTGATTAACAGAGGAAAAAGGATCGAACTCCTTACTGACAAGATTATCCAGATACCTGTGAATTATCTTTAAGCATCTGCATTCCTGTTAGGGAATGTCGGTTAATAAAATTAGACCATTGTTCAGAAAAAGTTGCTATTTCAATGGTTTAGGCAAGTTTTTGAAAATTGAGTCTACCTGTCCCATAAATTTATGGGACAGGCCCTTTTCACTCTCTAAAACAACAGACCCCGTTCCTTGTTCCGCCTTATTGAATATAGCTTTGACAGCAATTTATACACCCTCAAGAGGTGTTTTGTCTACAGTCAAACAACCGGGCATCTTATCAGGCGTTTGACGCATTTTTTGAAAAACAAAATCCGGTCTGGCAGAAAAAATAGGGCATGTCCAGTAGACTGAGTTCAAAATCCCCTGGCGTTCTTACAAAAATTGTCAACATATAAACAATCTTTGTAATTTTATTCATGTTTTAATGAAACATTTTATTCCACGTTTTTTAATAAATATTTATAACAAGCTGAAATTATTTAAAAAGCCAAACATAGTTCTCTATGGCACGCACTTTGCTATAATCTTAAACAGAATTTTAAACGAATTTTAAGCGGATAAAAAAACAAACAACAAATCAGGAGGTACTCATGCTTAGAAAAATGAACAACACCAAGGGTTTTACATTAATCGAATTGATGATTGTTGTTGCGATCATCGGTATTCTGGCAGCTATTGCAGTTCCACAATTCTCCAGCTACAGGATGAGAGCATTCAATTCAGCCGCCAGAGCGATAGTTGGTAATATTCGAGCTGATCAAGGCAATCTTAATGCTGAAAATGGTGTATACGGCCATACTGAAGCAGCTGCGGCCACAACCATAGTTGCTGATGCTGCCGCTGCTACTGCTGATGCTTTCACAGTCCCGGCATTAGCAGTTGCTTCAACAGGTGCCGTTGCAGGGGCACGACTGTCGTCAAGCAATGCTGTCAGCGGTAAAGATTATTCTGTCGGTATTGCAATTGGTACTTCTATGATTTGTTATTCAGTTCAAAACGTTGTTGCAGGAAGCTTAGGAGCAGATTATGTGCTCTATGCCAGACATTACAATGGCGACACGGCTTATGCCTCTGACTCAAATATTGAAGGTGCAATTTATACTGTATCAAACCCAACCGCCTTTCCAAAAGTTGCTGGTTTAGTGGCTGTAGCACTCCCTGCTACATCTGCTAATGACATAGCTGGCGTAGCTGGTGGGGGTGCACCTACAGCCACCTGGACTGTCTTGCAATAATCAAATCAGTTAAAAGATTTACTGATTTGATTTAGGGTTTAATCATAAAAAGCAGGCATTAATAAAGACATTAATGCCTGCTTTTTATTTATTCCAAATTTTAAGATATCATCTTAAATAAAAATCCTCGGACAAGTAAAAACTTTTTAAACAATTATATAATTTAAACTTCATAATTATGACCATTATAAATTTTTCTGAAATTTCCAAAAGTTTTCCCCATGGTTTTAAACGCCAGCTTGCCTTAAAAAACTTATCTCTAAAAATAAACCAGGGAGAGGTTTTTGGTTTTCTGGGGCCTAATGGTGCCGGAAAAAGCACTTCCATCAAACTCTTATTAAATTTTATAAAGCCCGATTCCGGTAAAATATTCATCAAGGATCTTTTAGTTGGGAAAGATAATTTTCAAAACCTTATTGGCTATCTTCCTGAAATACCCTGTTTTTATGAAAACCTGACTGCACTTGAAATTCTTTCTTTTTGTGGCAGGGCATCTAATATTGATAAAAAAACCTGTAAAGACAGGTCCTGGGATGTGCTCAAAAAACTCAATCTTGAACATGCGGCCAAATGGCAGATACGAACCTTTTCAAAAGGGATGAAACAACGTCTGGGCATTGCTGCCGCGTTATTGCATGATCCGGATATTTTCATATTTGATGAGCCCATGAGTGGCCTTGATCCCATTGGAAGGCATTTGATCACCGATGTAATTCTTGAATTAAAAGACAATAAAAAAACAGTTTTTTTCAGCACGCATATCTTAAGTGATGTGGAAAGACTTTGTGATCGTATCGGTGTTTTGGACAAGGGACATCTTTTATTTTCAGGAGAAATCAATCAAATTCTCAACCATGGATCAACACTTGAAGATGCCTTTGTTCAATTGATAAAAATTAACCAGGGAAAAAACAATGTCACAAATTAGCCTTGTTGCAAAAATCACATTTAAAGACTGTATCCGGACCAAGGGTCTTTATGGCATTTTCCTTTTAGGCATTATTCTTTTTGCCGCAAATATTATTTTCACAGGCATGTTTTCCTTTGAAATCGGAAAAATGGCAGTTGATATGGGTTTGTCTGTTATTTCTTTTTCAGGCCTGATTTTTATTTTCTTTTTCAGCATTCAATCTTTTTTTAATGACTTTGAAAAAAAGACCATTTATATGATCATATCACGCCCTATTTCCAAAGCCGAATATATCATCGGTAAATTTTCAGGCCTCGGGCTTGTGATTTTATTTTCCAGCCTTGTGCTAGGCCTTTGTGCTGCCATTTCCTTTAAATTATCTGTAATGGGCCATGAAGCATATATTCCACAGCATTTTACCTGGTCATTTTTTTTCATTGCCATTTTATTTTTAACTCTCTCTCTGCTTATTATGCTTGGTATTTCAGTTCTCTGGACATGTGCCACAAGCCATCAGTTTATTGGATTTTTGTTATCCTTAATGACCTATTTCATCGGTCATAATATGGAAACAGTTAAAAACATGATTCTTTCAACGAAAATATTTCCTTCAGATGCTTTGCCCATTAAAACCATCAATCTTGTATCATGGATATTACCCAATCTTGCCGTATTTGATTTAAAAACCCAGGCAGCATACGGCTTAATGCCCGATGTTATATCGCTGATATGGATTGCATTGTATGGTCTTTCTTACATTGGTCTTTGCCTGATTATTTCCATCTGGATTTTTAACCGGCGGGAACTTGCATGAAACAAAAAAGTTTCATTTTAACCTCTGTTTTTTTTGTTATTTTTATGGGTTGTTTTATTGCAAGCAATCTCATCATCAAGGAAAACCGCAAGAATATGAGCACAAGCTACACCCTTCAAATTCCTGCCATACCTGCCAGAGCCATTAAACTTATTACCGGGGAATTCAATGGACTCATGTCTGATTTTCTTCTTTTGCAGATCAGTTCTTTTTTAGGAAGCAATCAAAAAATTTCAAGCCATGAATGGCAAAAAATTAATCTTGGATATCAGCAGATTTTGACATTGGACCCGTATTTTCAGCAAGCCCTTATGCAGATCCAGGGCATTATGGCCTGGAACCGGGATATGACACCTGCAGCCATAGACCTTCTTAAAATACCAGAGAAAAACAGACCCTGGGATTGGAGACCGGGATATTATATCGGTTTTGATTATTATTATTTCCTGCAGAATTTTGAAAAAGCTTCTGAAATATTTTTAAAAACAGCCGCGATCAAAAAAGCGCCCATTCTTATTGCGCTTTTGGGAAGCCGTTTTGCTGTTCAGGGTCAAAGAGTTGAAACATCCCTGTTAAGCCTGAAATACATGGTTGATGATCCTGAATTATCTGAAGATTCCAAAAATGAAATACAAGATAGAATAATTCTGTTAGAAGGAATCCTCATTCTTGAAAAAGCGGTTAAAAAGTATAAAACCCTTTACTCAACATTTCCTGGGACATTAAATGATTTAATCAAAGAAAATATTATAACCAGCCTTCCGGAACATCCTGAATTCATGCCTTACCAATACAACAGCCAAACAGGAGAAATTAAATACTAAGCTGTAGCCATTCCATTGTAATTGTCTGGCTTTTTATATACTTCAGTGATCCACAAAATTGGCTATTTTTTCCCAAAGTAAAATGTTTATTAACATTTGGAGAAATAAAAACATTAAGTAACTAATACTCACTGATTTTAATCGATTATTAAATATTTTTTATAAAATATATTTTTTAATTTGATCATCTAATGGCACGTTTTTTGCATCCTTTATGATAATATTAATTGATTTTGGGAAATATTTAGATGACGATGTAAATATTAGAAGGATTTATTATTTTCAGCCGGTTAAAGAACCATTTTAAATAAATATGGAATGATAAAAAAAATGATCGGTAAAAAAAATACAGGATTTACTCTTATAGAACTTATGATTGCTATTGCCATAATAAGCATTGTATCAATAATAGCCGTTCCAAATTTCAATGACGTGATTCCCAGATACCGGTTAAAAGCTGCAGCCAGGGATCTTCAGGCCAATATGCAGAAAGCAAGACTGCAGGCAATCAAAGAAAATAGTCCTGTGCAGATAAGATTTGACAGCACGAATTCTCCCGGCTTTTATTATTTTGACACAATAGATGATAACAGCTACACAGCGGGCGAATTTCGGGTTGATCTTTCAACTTACAAAAGCAATATTGATTTTGGCACAGGAAATGCAACATTGAATTGGAACAGTTCCTCCTGTTCACAGGCAACCGCAATTACTTTTGGAACAAGGGGTACTGCAACCATGGCAAGTGTTTATCTGCAGAATGGGACCGCCACAATTTGCTATGCAATAACCACTATTATAACCGGGGTTGTAAGGGTAAGAATGTATACTGGCATTCTTCCATTTAATAAAAACAATTGGACTGATTGATGATGGGTACTATTTTTAACACAAATAGAAATAACGGTTTTACATTAATAGAAATTCTGATCGCCATATCAATTTCAACGACTGTAATGATTGCGCTTTATCAGGCATTCAATTCTCAACAAAAAAGTTATGTTATCCAGGAGAATGTTTCTGAAATGCAGCAAAATATCCGCGGAGCTGTATTAATGATGAATAGGGAAATAAGAGAGGCTGGTTGTGATCCAACAGAAAAATCCAATGCAGAAATCTTAGTTGCAATAGTTGGACAATTGCAATTTACACGCGATATAACTGACGATGATGGAAATGGATCACCTGATGGTGATATTGATGATGGAAATGAAAATATTACTTTTGGATTTTCCAGTTCAAATGATGCTGATGCAAATGGCATTGCTGATGGTGGTGGTGCAGACTGGAGTGGCCCTCAAGATCTTGGAAGAAATACTGGGGGCGGATTCCAATCCATTGCCCAGAATATTGAAGCCATTGAATTTAGCTATATATTAGCAGATGGAACTATGACAACAGCTCCAGCGAATCTCAACGAAATAAGGGCTGTTCAAATTTCAATATTAGCCAGAGCCTCAACAGCTCTTAATAAAAACTTTGGTATCCAAACGATGACATACACAACAGCTTCCGGAACTACCTGGGGGCCATTTAATGATAATTTCCAGCGTCGTTTTTTGGCCACAACAATACAATGTAGAAATTTAGGATATTAGATGTGAGACTCATCGATTGTAATAATAAAGGATTCACTCTTATAGAAATCATGATAGCAATAGTTGTGCTATCCATAGGCATTCTTGCTATAGCTATCATGCAAATCAAGGCAATAAAGGATAATAGCACAGCTTTTTCACGCTCCTATGCCAATGATATCAGCCACACTTTCCTCGAAGAACTTAAGCGGCTTCCCTTTGATGATCCCAATCTGACCGCAGGTTCCGACCTTGATGCCGGAATGGCTGTTGGAGCTGGCACTCCAACACCTATTAATGCAGACCACTTCAACCCTTCCACTCTGTTGACCATAGCAAACATGTATCAGGTTGTTGGAACTGATATCATAGACGATACGGGCACACGATATCAAATTTTCTGGAATGTTGACAAAGGAGATAGTATACAAGTTGGGACCGAGACTTTTACACCTTTTTGTACCATAAGACTTTTTATTTACTGGGAAACACCATTGGGAAAAAATCACTTAACTATAACCACAATTAAACACAGCAATATTGAGGTTTAGTAACAGCCATGGATTTTATACTTAATAAATTCAATATGCCATCCCCTGTTAAAAGGGTTCAAATGATAAATAATAAAGGATTTATCCTTATTTCAGCAGTTTTAATTCTCCTTGTATTAACCCTAATTGGAACTTTTGCCTTAAACTCTTCTGTTTTTGAGCTGGAGATAGCTGGAAACCAGCAGAGATATCAAGAAACATTCAACATTACAGAAGGTGCTGTGAACAAAGAAAGCGCTGGTATAGGATATGCCGGTGTTTTTGATATAATCAGCGGTACAGTGTTATACCCCTGGTATGCGATACTTGATCCGGAAGATCATAATAAAATTCTTGTTCCGACAACAAGTGCTGACTTTGATCCATCCGGGAATGATGCCAATGCAGATTTCATGGCAAGTTTTGATCCTGATAACGTTGATGCAGGGGACTCTGACACCTGGCCATGTCAAAACCTTAGATCTGATACAAATGATAATGTGTCTGATTATCAATACCTTGCCACCTACCTGTATCCTGATACGCCTCCAAAAGGAATGGATGCAACAAAGTTCTCATCTTATAAGTTCCGGATAAATGGGCAAAGACAGGTTGTCATTGAAATGGGCGGGATAAAGGTCGGAGTTAAAAACCCATTATAGTATAAAAGCATTAAATTTTGTAAGGAGAACCTTTATGGTAACCACTAAATTTAAAAAACAGGCCGTTATTTTCATTAATACAATTCTATTTGCCCTCCTGGCCGGGAGTCTCTCTCTCCTCAATGCAAAAGATACTGATATTTACCAGGTCAATACAAAACAGAACTGTTATATCCTTTTAGATAATTCAGGTTCCATGGATTTTGGTGTCTATGAGCAGAACATTGATTATGGGGATATGTTTGATTCTCTGTTTACCCTTAATGACGACAGTGCTGCTGTCAGTGATCAGCCTGATTATATCTATGATACTATTAATAACAGCAATTACTTCTATCAAAACCATAAGGAAACAAGAAAAATTTTTCTCTGGAAAGGTAGAATCGGAGTCACCATCGCAACAGTAGATGGTGTCAGTATTGCATTTACAGGCGATGCGGCTGACCCGAATTACCTCTGGTTTTCCGCAGATCTGGTTGATACAAATACCCTGATTGATTCGGACGGGACCCTGACCTATGACGGCAGCGGCACGCAAAGGCTTACAACAGATACAGATGGAAATATTTTATTTGACGGCCAGACGCTTCCCTTAAACCAGGATATAAAGCTGAGCGAAATGCAGAACCTTTATGACGGAAGTCAGGTTGATATAGGGTTTGGCGGTCTTTTAAATGCCCCAGGATATTATTTTTCAGGATATGAAGGTGTTGTATCGGGAAGTCTAAATACGGCCGAGGATGGGGATCAGGACATATACTTTTTTGTAACGGGAAACTGGGTGAACATGCAGGCCATGTATAACCTTCATTATACCACCAACAATCCTGACCCTACCGGCGCATCCACCGGTGATCCTGCCTGGAAGTATGAGCTTGTTCCCCAGGCAGCAGGCAGCTGGTCGGAACTTACCCACAGCCTGAGCTATCCAGCTGCTGGTCAATATGCAAATAAACTAGTTGAAACCCAAACAGAACAATTCATTACCCATCCCGGGGCAACCCAGATTCAGGTTCATTTTTCTGCATTTGATGTGCAGGGAAATAGTAACATCGCAACTTACACTAAAGACTATGTTGTTATAACTGATGGCTCCGGGTCAGAGGTATCCAAACATGATAATGACAACCCTCCAACCAGCACAGATGGCTGGTCTGCAACGATTAATGACTCTACAGTTAGAATAGCGTTGAAATCAAACAACAGTGTCACTGGAAGCGGATATACCATCGATAAAATCAGAGTGTCTTATGAATCCGGTTCCTATTTAATGCAAAACAGACTGGATGTAGCCAAGGATGCAATCCTTTATGTGATTGATGAATTTCATGGAAAAATGAACTGGGGATATGCCAGTTATCAATATCTTGGAACATCAGGGGATGGCGCAACTATTAACAGTGCTTTAAACCCTAATCTGACCGATGACCTGAACCGTGCTGCCATTACAAATCATGTTGAAAATGAATCTCCAAAATATGGAACACCTTTGGGAGAAGCCCTGCAGGATGTTTTTGAAGAAGGGTATTGGACTAAAAGACATGCGTTGGACAACCTGTTATGCATAAAGAATTACGTGATCTCGGTCACAGATGGGTTCCCGTCCGATGATACCGACTGGAACAGGATTTCCAATGTAAACTCTGACCCTGACTTACCTTTCAGTGACTGGGATGTTGACGGATGGACTTCTGACCCGTATCAGCCTCCGACTACCCCCAATTACTATGATGATGTGGGGCACTGGATGTATACCCATTCCTGGACAGATAAAACAGAAGTAACCGACCCTGGCAATTCCTATGTAAACGTTACCACCCATCATATTGCCTTTGGTGCGGACCACCCTTTGCTCAGGGATGCTGCAGGGGAATCTGGTGGAGAATATGTGGTTGCCTATAATAAAGAACAACTGGTGGCAGCCTTTTATGCCCTCGCCCTGCAGATGACTGAAGCAGTCTCTTTTACCTCTCCGGTTGTTTCCATTGATGCTGCCAATAAGATTCAAAATGGCGATGATCTCTATCTAGGCCTGTTCCTTCCTCAGGACAATCAATCCTGGATGGGTAATGTTAAAAAATTCAAGCTCGGAGATGGCTCCACTGACAGGCCCGATGTATGGATGCTCTATGATGGAAACAATAACGAGGTCATCAATACTGATGGAGAATTTCTTGACAATACTTCATCCTTCTGGGCAGATGATAATGATCCCAATGACTCCGACGATTATGGTAGTGCTGATGTAAGGGAAGACGGGGTTGGAGAAGTGATGACAGAAAGAGTTGCACAGGACTTCTCAAATAGCACCTATTGGGAAAGGCCAATTTATACTTACAACACTACCCTGAATTCCATTTTAAAGGTCAAATATGATACCATCACTGCTGCTGATCTCGGGGTTGCTGATGATCTCACACGGGATAAAGTCATCAATCATCTTTATGGATACACCTATGATGCCGATGCTGTCACCCATGCCCCATCTGCCGTAAGAGACTGGGCTTTAGGAAGTATTGTGCATTCCAGGCCGGTTGTGATTGACTATTATGATCCTATTGATACTCTGTTGAAACGCTATATTGTTGTAGGAGCAAATGATGGAATGCTCCATGTCTTTGATGACACCAGCCCCGGTGATGCAAACTATGGAAAAGAAATATTTGCTTTTGTTCCTGAAGATATTCTGCCCAATCTTCAAAATATTTCAGAAAACTCATTTTGGGATACTGTTGATGGCCCGGTTGTACTCTATCGTTCCAATAAAGCACCCAAATATCTTATTTTTGGAGAACGCAGAGGGGGTAAAAAATACTGGAGTCTGGATGTATCTGATACCAATCCATTGAACTGGTCTGTGGCCTGGAACTATGAAAACGCTGAAATCGCCCAAACCTGGTCAGATCTGATTCTTACTTCAATACCTGTTTCAGTAAACACTTCCACTGGAGAAAGGCAATTTAAGGACGTTCTCGTCTTTTCCGGTGGATATGACCCGGAAGAAGATAATTATCCAGAACCATTTAATGATCTGGATAACAGCGGGTCTCCCTACAATGCTACCGGAAACATTGATGGAACTGAGTGGGATAAAAATGATGCCGCTCAGGATATTAACAGCAATAATTTATATGATTTGTATAACCTTGATAAAAATGAATATGGAAGAGGGATATTTATTGTTGATATTGATAATCCCACTGCTATAACCAATGATGGATCCGGCAATCAGATTCTTCCCTTTTCCGTTATATATGGGGCCTCTGATACAAGCGATACAAACGGTGCCTTACAAACCCTGTCCTCAATGAAATTTTGTTTCCCAGCTTCGCCGGCTGTTGTCAGCAGCACGTTTCCATATTTATACAAGGTGAGCGGTGTAATTACTGAAGGAAGAAATTCCAATGTAATCACTGCCATCTATGCCACCGACATTTATTCAAATATTTTTCGGATTGACTATACCTTTGTAGTGAACCCCGACGACCTGTCAACAGATTCCTATGCTGTTCAGACCAATAACTGGACGGCAACCCAAATTTTTTCAGGCAATCCCGGAAGTACCAGCAACAGCGGGGAAATGGGACAGGGAGATGATATCAGCGACCAGGGAAGGAAAACATTTTACCCACCGGCGATTTCCTGGGAAGGATCATGCAACTATTTTGATTCTGGGAATTACAAATTTACAAACACCGGTTTCTCCGGGACAGATAAAATAGCTTCATTATTTTTCGGTACCGGAGACAGGGAACATCCAACCTACTCAATGATACGAAACCGATTTTATGCCGTATATGATGATTCATCTGTTACCGCAATTGAAGACCCGGATGGTACGCCGACAAATATTACAGTCAACTCTGTCCCCTATAAAGAAGATAACCTCTTAAATCTTACCTGTGATGAACTTGACACTGGAACCACACTTGCCGGAATTACAAAGAGTGATTTGCAAGAGATACTAAGAGATGATCCTTCATATAGTAACTATACCCTGCTTGAAAATGGTTCTACAAATGAAAATGATGCTAAAGGTTGGTATATTGTGTTGGAAGATCAGGGGGATGCAACGGAATGCAGCCATTGCGCGTATTCCGGAAGTGTGGATGATGCGACAACTACATCAAGTGATAACCATGACGGTGAGAAAATACTCAGCCAGGTTAATCTCTATTCAGGAATTGTATACTTTACTTCATATCAGCCATCCGTCTCTGATCCGTGTAATCCCCAGGGAAACGGCTTTGCATATTCCCTGAATTACTGTGATGGTACTGCTGCTTATAACCTTAATACATTGAATGATTCAGGCACTGCTTATAACTATGATGTGACAGATAGATATCATAAGGTAATTAATATTTTTGGTATCCCTTCTGATTTTGCAATTATAACAAGGCAAGGGAAGGCAGGAGCGATGTCCATGATGGGGGGTGATATCATCGGCCCTAAAGGTGGATCTGATTTTACAATTGACAGCCCTGGATTAGGACTGATTCCTTTTTACTGGAAAGAAGGTAATAATCAGTAATAATATTTTAAACTGAAACTGAAAAGGAAAACAAACCTATGGCATTTATAAAATCAACCTATAGATATCTTTTTATACTGATCATACTTATGTCTGGCTTGTTTCCTTCAGCTTTGACAGCAAAGGTGTTTATCAAGACTGAAATTGTAACCGGACAAATCATATCCATCACAAAAGAACATTCGATTGAGCTGAATGACGGATTTTTATATTATCCAGCAAAAAAAGATATCTCCATTTCAATCAAACCGGGTGAAACCATTTCAATCAGATATTATATCGATGCCAATTATGAAAGAAAGTACATTGACTGGGCTGCCGGAAAAAATAGTATAGAAGCTGTCCCTGTGCCTAAAAGTACAGCAAGATCAAAAAATAAGCTTTAAGTCAGTCAACAGACTCTGTTTTATCAAGGCGATACCGCATGGATCTTAAGCTTAAATTCAAATAATCGGCAGCTTTGCTTTTATTACCAGCTGCAAGTTCAATTGCTTTTTTAAGATAACCCTGCTCAATGGTTGACAAAATTTCGTCCAGATCCACACCCTGCTCAACATCGGCAAGATCAAAGCGTCGTCCTTTTATGCCCTCAACCCATCTTCTTTTCTTATGCATTGAAATTGTCAGGCTTTCAGGTAAAATAATATTTGTGGAAGAAAGGGCCACACTTCGCTCGATTAAATTTTCAAGTTCCCTGACATTGCCGGGAAAACTATATTTAGTTAAAAAATCAATGGCATAGGAAGACAATTTTACAAAATCTTTCCCCATTTTTTTTGCATATTTTTCAGCAAAATGTTTTGAAAGGATCTCCACATCTCCTTTTCTATCCCTTAATGGCGGAACCTTAATGGGGATAACGTTGAGCCTGAAAAACAGATCCTCCCTGAAATTTCCGTCTATTACTTCCTGCTCAAGTTTTTTATTGGTGGCAGATATAATCCTGGTATCTACTTTAATTTCTTTTGTCCCGCCAACGGGTTTCACAAAGGTATCCTGAACTGCCCGCAGCAATTTAACCTGAAGAAAGGTGGATAATTCTCCTATTTCATCCAGAAAAATAGTCCCTTGATTGGATGCCTCAAAAAGCCCTTTTTTATCACTGATTGCCCCGGTAAAAGATCCTTTGACATGCCCGAAGAATTCACTCTCCATTAATGTATCCGGGATACCGCCGCAATTGACAACCACAAAAGGTTTATCTTTTCTGTCGGAATTTTCATGAATGGCCCGTGCAATCAACTCCTTTCCAGTCCCACTTTCCCCGGAAATCAAAACATTGGTTTTTGTTGAGCTGATTTGTTCGATTCTTTTATAAATGGCCTGCATTCCAGGACTTTTCCCGATAATCCGGTTAAAATACATATTGTCAGAAAGCTCTGTGGATGTCTGCTCTTTTTCCTGATCAAATGTTTTTAATTCAATGGCTCTTTGTATGGTCTGCTTGAGCTCATTATTATCAAAGGGTTTGGGAACAAAATCATAGGCCCCTTCGTTCATGGCTTCCACAGCAATTTCCGTTGTGGAATATGCAGAAATCATGATAACAACTATATCAGGATTTTTCTTTTTAGCTTCTCTTAAAACTTCAAGCCCAGTGATATCGCCCAGACGAATATCCGACAGAATAAGATCATAATTGTTCTTTTGAATCATTTTCAGTGCCTGACTGCCATTTTTCGCATCTGACACCTTATACCCCTGTTTAGACAATAAAACCTCAAGAAATTCACGCATGCTTGTTTCATCATCTACCACAAGAATACTTTGTTTATTTGTCATTTAAATAAACAACCTTTCCATTTACCATGGTTAAAAATGCCCGACCCTTGACCTTAATCCCTGAAAAAGGTGAATTTTTACTCCTGGATTTAAATGATTCAGGATCAATTTCATAGAACACATCCGGATCGATAATGGTCAAGTCTGCTATATTTCCTGGTTTGATATCATTGTTGATCCCAATAATTTTTGCCGGATTCTTTGCCATTTTAATAATAAGTTCTTCCATGGTTAAAAACCTGTCATGGACAAGTTTTAAAGACAGGGACAAAGATGTCTCCAACCCGATAATGCCAAAAGCTGCCATATCAAATTCCACATCCTTTTCCACCACACTGTGGGGCGCATGATCCGATGCAATAACATCAATTGTCCCATCTGAAAGGCCTTGAATAACAGCCTGCCTGTCTTCTTCGGATCGCAGCGGGGGATTCATTTTAAAGTTTGTATCATAGTCTTTCACATCTGCATCTGTTAATGTGAAATAATGCGGTGCTGTCTCACAGGTGACGTTCACACCTCTTTTTTTTGCCTGGCGGATCGCTTCCACTGACTCTTTGGTGCTGACATGGCAGAAATGTACCCATGCTCCTGTGAGTTCTGAAAGTGCAATATCTCTCACAACCATAACACTCTCGGCCGCGTTAGGGATTCCTTTTATCCCCCAGAATGTAGCAAAAGGGCCTTCGTTCATGGACCCGCCATCAACGAGGCTTAACTCTTCAGCATGGACAAAGATGGGGATATTAAGGCCTTTGCAATATTCCAATGCCCGCCGCATCATGTTTGGATTTTCAAGTGGTTTCCCATCATCCGTTACAGCAACGATCCCTGCCTGTTTCATATCATATATTTCAGCAAGAGCGTTTCCCAGTGACCCCTGGGTTATTGCCCCGGCTGGATATACTTTTGAAAAACCCAATTCCTTTGACCGATTGATAATAAACTTTGTCACCTGACGATTATCATTCACCGGATTTGTGTTGGGCATGGAACAAACCGCAGTAAACCCGCCTCTGGCTGCAGCAAAAAGCCCTGATTCAATGGTTTCCTTATATTCGTGTCCCGGCTCTCTTAAATGGACGTGAATATCAATTAATCCGGGCACAACAATCATGCCTCTGGCATCAATTATTTCAATATCCTTCCTGGTTTCAATATCTTCTGGATCAACAATGGCTTCAATAAGATGATCTTTAATGATGATATCTTTTTTTTCATTAATCTTTCCCGGGTCAAGAAGGCGCCCCCCTTTAATACAAGTCCGCATTTCTGCCACCTCCTGCCACCAGATAAAACAACGCCATCCGCAAAGCAACGCCATTGGTCACCTGGTCTAGAATCAAAGAACACTCAGAATCTGCAACTTCGCTTGATATTTCAACTCCCCGATTCAGGGGTCCGGGATGCATGACAATGACATCTTTTTTAGCCAGATTCAGCCGAGCCTTGTTCAATCCAAAAAGCATTGTATATTCCCTTTCGGTGGGGAAAAGTATATTACCCTGCCGTTCTTTCTGAATTCTAAGCATCATTATGACATCAGCCCCTTCAATACATGTTTCCATATTGGGAGATATAGTACACCCTAAATTTTCTATTCCCATGGGAATCATTGTCCCAGGTGCACAAATAAAAACATTGGCCCCCATTTTAGAGAATCCTGTAATATCAGATCGTGCCACCCTAGAGTGGGCAATATCGCCTATAATGGAAATCTTTAGCCCTTTAATTTCCCCCTTTTTTTCCCTGACACTCATCATGTCCAAAAGTGCCTGGGAGGGGTGGGCATGAATACCATCCCCTGCATTAATAACCGAAGCTTTTACACGTTTTGCAATTAAGTGGGCAGCCCCTGATGATGGATGCCGCAAAACAATTACATCCGGCTTCATGGCTTCCAGGTTCCTGGCTGTATCAATCAGGGTTTCTCCTTTCACAATACTTGAAGAACTCTTTGAAATGGAAAGGCTGTCCGCAGAAAGTCTTTTAGCTGCAGTATCAAAAGAAAGTTTTGTTCTTGTTGAGGGTTCCTGGAAAAAAAGGACTATCGTCTTACCCCTTAAGGTAGGTACTTTTTTTACAGGTCGTTCTGAAATTTCCTTCATGCCCTGGGCTGTATCAAGGATCATTTCAATTTCATGGAGTTCCAGAGATTTAATATCAAGAATATCTTTTTTAATAAACCGCATTGTTCCTGCCTTATCTTAATATATCACCAATTCTTGTCCATCTGACACTATTCCATATGGGAACAAACTTGTCTTTATTCCAAGACCAGTAAATAATAAAGGCTTCCCCCCTGACAGCCTTAAGATCTACAAACCCCCAGAATCTGCTGTCATGACTATTGTCCCGATTATCACCCATGACAAACAACTTATTTTCAGGAACTTTGATTTTTCTTAAATTGTCCCTTGAACTAAACTTTCCAGGGATTATGTCTTGGGTTTTATGAACAGCGTAGGTCTCCCCTTCAACCATCTTATTATTTACATAAAGTTTTTTATCAATGATTTCCAAAATGTCTCCTCCTGTGGCAACCACCCGTTTGATAAAATCCTTGGAAGGATCTTCCGGATACTTGAAGACAACAATATCACCTTTTTGTGGTTCTTTAACGGGAATAAAGGTTTTTCCATCTGTAAACGGAATTTTTATGCCATATATAAATTTATTAACCAGAATCTGGTCTCCGATTTGAAGCGTTTCCAGCATTGAACCGGATGGAATTTTAAATGCTTGAATAATGAATGTCCTGATAAACATGGCAATAATAATGGCGATAATGATTGCCTCTGTATTTTCCCGCAAAGAACTCTTGGGTTTCTTTTCTGTCATTTTTTATCCTTATGGCTTTTTCTAGTAGAACATGTGCTGAGGTTGACTTAAAAAAAACTTTGCTTTTAGTATAGATTTCTTTAAAATATCAGCTATTTTTCGAGCCTTTACCATACTGGATAAAGGTACCGCTGGAACTTTTTTGCCTTTGATCATGATGGAACCGCTTTTCAGTTCAGCATAACTGACCTGCCCATATGATCTTGAAATGCCTTCTGGATAATCATATCCGTAATCAACAATCTGAGTAAACAATTCGCTATCGGAAACGGATGTAAACTTGAGTATTTCCTCATTTAAAATGGGAATCGGGATACCAAATCCCACGGACAGCGAGCATCCATAACCCCGGATACTTTGTCCCACAAGCCATTCAGGAGACATTTCTTTTAAATCCCCTATCACGGAAAGGGTCCCTGCCGGTGCGACAGGAACACCGTTTAATCCTCTTTCAACCTGGCTTTTATGCTGGGTGCCGGTCCAGGTTACATACCCTTGTGCACCGCCTAAAAATATCCTTGTTCCCACACCAATAGTTTTTAAATAAGGGTCATTTAACAGAGGACTCAGCACTCCTGCTGATGAATAATTGGCATTACCAATACCTTGTTTTAATGTTCCCATATAGGTATATATTGTTTTATCGGATTTATTAATGGCACAATTATAATTTTGATAAGCATTTCGAGGATTACACAACATGGCATTGGGCAATTCTTTCAATGTGACCAGCTTTTCTATTTCCCTGTTGGGATAACAGTCAGTACCATAACTTTGGGCCCTTATATGAACTTGTTTCCCTGCAACCAGATCCTGGATCACATGACCTCCACCATAATTAAATTCACCAGGATGGCGCTTGTTTAAAGGGTCATCTTCACAGGTCTGGGTTGCGCCCAGATAGCAATCCACTGCTGCCACACCTGAATATGCCTCTACATTGTTGAACCAGGTTTTCGTTGTCCTTACCAGAGGTCTGGACTGGCCGATATTAATAAAAACTCCTGAGGAACACATGGGTGCAAAGGTTCCCGTTGTCACCACATCAATTTTTTTTGCCGCCTCAACTATTCCTTCTTTTCTCGCAATATCGACAATTTCTTCTGCAGTAACAACCACAGCCTGGCCATTGGCAATTTTTTTATTTATCTGTTCAATCGTTTTATTAACTTTATGCTCTTTCATAACAAACCTTTAATTACATTTGCTTCACAAAATCTATTTTTGATGTAATGTTATTTTTAATCCATAAATCATCCCACCATTCCACAGGATTTACAAAAACATTGTGCACAATCATTGAAAAATGAAGATGGTCACCACCGGCAAGACCTGTCACACCAGTGAAGCCTATATCATCCCCTTTTTTAACCATATCTCCTTTATTGACAGAAATCTGGTTTAGATGTGAATAAAGACTGCAAAGTCCGAATCCATGATCAATTACCACAGTATTACCAAAAATACCAATAAACTCTGTAAATACAACCCTGCCTGAATTAGCAGCTTTCACAGGCGCATTAGCAGTTGAAGCCAAATCAACGCCCATATGTATCGCCCTGTCAATCTCCTTGCCCTTATATTTATAAATCCTATGGTCAGCAAATCCAGCTCTCCTTGCAGATCCATGAAGTCTCAAAAACCTGCCGTCCCAGTATTTTTTATTTTCTGAAACCTGGGGAATGCTTAATATTTTTTCAACATTATTCTTTCTAGTCTCATCATTTATGTGTAAAAATTTCTCAAGCAATGAATTTTTTTCCCCCTGAAAAGATCCATTCTTTACACCTACATCAAAATCAGGAATCTTTTCTTCCAGAAAACCATCAGAAATATTTAAAATATCGGTTTTAAATTTTTTATCCCTTATGTAATGATGGAATCCTCTTTTTGTGGTATTCCCTGCCATATCTTCGGCCATAACAGACATCTGCGTGCCCGGGCCCTGCATATGGCTTAATGCAAAAAAAGCTGTATAGATATCCTTGTCCTCAAAAAGGCCTGGATGGCCTGGGAAAAAATTTTCTCCTACTATAACACCTGTTTTTATATTTTCTTCAAAAAGTTTATAAATAACAAGAGCAGTGCCGCCGGATTCGATATTATGACGTTTGGTTAATACACTTACTTTAGGCGGTTTTGAATCAATAATCACTTTTTTTTCAATATAGGAAATATTACCCTTGCCCCACCCGCGCCATGAATAGTCAGAAACCATTATTCGAATAACAGCATCACCATCCGTCATTCCATATTGCCAGGAATGAACCGGGATTATAAAAGCGTCTTTTATGATTTTTGAGCCGGGATACACTCCTAAAAAACCGGTGGATTCATATTGCTTATCAAGCAATATTTTTTCTTTTCCCTGCTGCATGATGGATACCATAATTTTACGAAGACCTGTTTTAGGGTCTGTTACTTTAAGAGACATTTCATAGGACTTTTTCAAATACAAAGACGGCAGTGTCATATCAACAATCGGTTTTCTGCCTTCAAATTTATATACAAGCATCCAGGTAACGGGAATTAAAACCATAAGAATGAGGGTTAAATAAACAACTCTTTTCATCAATAATACCTATTTTTTCAGGTGGTTAGTATATATTCAAATAAAATTAAAATAAAATAGCAGCTATGGTCGAACTTATCAAGGCATTTTCCATTCTTGACTTTTGGAGCTTCAAAATATAATTTGACCTACAAAACTTATATTTAGGAATAATTTATGAATAATTTTTTCTTTGATTTAATAAACAAATCTGACCCAGTCTTTTTCCTGATTTCAGGTCCCTGTGTTATTGAAAATTATGAAACCACCTATCTGATTGCAGATCATTTAAAAAAAGTTACCAGTCTTCTTGACATCCCTTTTATTTTCAAGGCCTCCTTTGACAAAGCAAACCGGACATCCATTCAATCTTTCAGAGGTCCAGGGTTTGAGCATGGTCTAGACATTCTTGGCGCTATTAAAAAAGACTTGAACATTCCGATTCTTTCGGACATCCATTTACCTGACCAGGCCAAAAAAGCAGCCCAGGTTCTGGATATTATCCAAATTCCTGCATTCCTGTGCAGACAAACCGATTTGATAATGGCTGCGTGCAATACAGGCAAACCCGTTAATATAAAAAAAGGCCAGTTTTTATCGCCCCTGGAATGCCTTAATATCATTAACAAGGCAAAAGAATCCGGTAATACAAATATTTGTATCACTGAAAGAGGGTCGTCATTTGGGTATAATAATCTTGTGGTGGACTTTCGGTCCATCCCTATCATTAAAAATTTAGGGGTACCCGTTGTATTTGATGCCACACACAGTGTTCAACTCCCTGGAGGCGCCATAGACTCTTCTGCCGGAGAACGCCAATTTGTTCCCACGCTGTCAAAAGCTGCCATTGCCGCTGGAGCTGACGGATTATTTATTGAAACCCACCCTGACCCTGATAAAGCTCTTTGTGACGGACCAAATTCTTTGCCATTAAACGATATAAAAGATTTTTTATCCACACTTCTGGCTATCAAAAAAGTCGTCGGATAAGTGCTATGAAAACCAGACTTGCAAACATTAAACTTTTGCTATTGGATGTGGATGGTGTCTTAACTGACGGTAGTATCACCTATTCAGACTCTGGAGACCAGATAAAAACCTTTCATTCAAGGGATGGATTCGGAATAAGGCTTTTAATGGATTCAGGCATACGGGTGGGGATCATTACTGGCCGCAAATCAAAGGCTTTGGAATACAGGTGTGAAAATCTTGGCATCACCTTATTGTTTGATGGAATAAAAGACAAATTAATAGCTTTTGAGAAAATCACCTCCCAGACAGGAATAATGCCTGAACAAATTGCCTTTGTCGGAGATGATCTTATGGATCTTCCTGTCATGAAAAGAGTTGGTGTTTCTTTTTGCGTTTCAGATGCTTGTCAAGATGTTAAAAACCATTCAGACATTATCACAAAACAAAAGGCAGGCAATGGAGCTGTCAGGGAAATTTGTGAAAGTATTTTAAAAGCAAAAGAATTATGGGATGCTATCCTAGACAAATACCTATCATGACAAAGTCATTAAAACAAAAACTGACAGCCCCGTTGACCGGATTGTTGATAGTGATGATTATCATCATCATCGGCTTTTTTTATTTTAACAAGTTTTTGGCCAAACCAATACAATTTCATGATGTTAAGATAGACACCAAAGCTGCTTTGAAATTGAACGTCTTAAAACAGATTTCAAAAAAAAATGGCATAAAAGAATGGGAATTGAAAGCCGCTTCTGCTACGCTGTTAAAAGATGAAGACAAAGCTGTTCTCATTGATGTATCCGTTATTTTTTTTACAAAAGATGATAAAAAAGTTCATTTAACGTCCCAAAAAGGAGTTATGAATACAAAGACTCATGACATGATATTTTCAGACAATGTGATTGTAACCTATGAAACTTTTGTCCTGGGAACTGATAAGTTGCATTATAAAAAAAAAGAACATATAATATATTCCAACACTCATGTGACGCTTGAAAAGGAAGATTCTGTCATTGAAGCAGATTCAATGACAACCAAACTTAGTGAGAATATAACAATTTTAAAGGGGCATGTTAGGGGAAATTTCAGTGAAAACTTTAATATTCAATAAATCCTTGTTCAGTAAATCAGTATTCAGTTTTTTGTTTTATCTTATTTTTATTGGTTTTACACTTCTCTGGCAAATAACAGCGACCCAGGCTCAAACCCAAACCAAGGCTGCGCAAGTTCCCCTTTATATTGTGTCCGATAAAATGGTTGCACAAAAAGACACCTCCATGGTGGAATTTATGGGAAATGTCAAAGCAACCAGAGAAGATTCCATTGTTTTTGCAGACTCCATTAAAATTTACTTTGTTGATGATAATAAAGATAAAGGCAGTGATGCTCAAAGCAATGTAAAAAAAATCGTTTCCACCGGAAATGTCCGATACACTGCTGGAGAACGAAAGGCATTTGCTGATGAAGCAGTCTATACAACAAAAGATGAAATTCTGATTCTTACAGGCAAATCTCCAAAATTAATAACAGGTTCAAGTTTTGTGACGGGGAAAAAAATCACCCTTTTCAGGCTCCAGGATAAGGTACTAGTGGAAAGTGAAGGCTCAAAAAGAGTTGAAGCCTTTTTTAATCCTGAAGATAAGATCATAGATAAACAATAATGACACGACTTGTACTTAAACATCTTGTAAAAATCTATGATGGCAAAAAAGTTGTAGATGACGTAACCCTTACAGTTAAACCAGGACAAGTAACAGGTCTTTTAGGACCAAACGGAGCAGGCAAAACAACAAGCTTTTATATGGCAGTGGGGTTGATCAAGCCTGATGGCGGAACAATTCTAATAGATAATGAAGATATCACTGGACACCCAATGTATATTAGAGCCAGAAAAGGGATTGGCTATCTTCCCCAGGAATCAAGTATTTTCAAAAAATTGACAGTACAACAGAATATCACGGCCATACTTGAAGTATTGCCGCAAAATGGATTTAATATTAAACAAAAAGCAATGGATCTGATGAAAGAACTTGGTATCTATAATCTTGCAAATCAAAAAGCCAGCTCTCTTTCCGGGGGAGAGAGACGTCGTCTTGAGATTTCAAGAGTCCTTGCCACGGATCCTTTATTTATTCTTTTAGATGAACCCTTTGCTGGCATTGATCCTTTAGCCGTCATTGATATCCAGCAAATAATTTATCAATTGACTAAAAAAGGTATAGGCGTTTTAATATCAGATCATAATGTGAGAGAAACCCTTGGGGTTTGCCATGATGCGTATATTATGAGCCAGGGCAAAGTTATTGAATCAGGAAATCCTGATAAAATCATTTCAAGTGAAATAGCTAAAAAAATCTATCTGGGAAAAAATTTCAAACTATAATATGGAACTTGGATTACAACAAAGCCTAATATTAACTCAGCAACTTGTCATGACGCCTCAACTTCAGCAGGCTATCAAGCTGCTTCAGTTGTCCCGTCTTGAGCTTGCCGAGATGATTCAACAGGAAATGGAACAAAATCCTGCGCTGGAAGAATCAATGGTAGATGAGCTGTCTGACAAAAATATTACTGCCCAGGAAAGTACAACCGATTCTCCTGAAAAAGAAACACTTACAAAAGAAGTCACCATTGAAGAAAAAATAAGAACGGATACAGACTGGGAAAATTATATCAATGAATATAATTCCACGGGACGAGGCTATACGGAATCAGAAAATACTGAAGCACCCAATTATGAAGCCTTTACTTCGGAAAAAAAGACCCTTAAAGACCATCTTCAGTGGCAGTTAGGACTCTCTGGACTGAATGGAGAACAAGAAAAAATTGGTATAATGATGATTGGCAATCTCAACAAAGACGGTTATCTTTGTAGTGATATTGAAGAAATTGCACAGGCTTGTAACGCAGATATAAAAATTGTTGAAGACGTGCTTTCAATTCTTCAGACCTTTGATCCGCCTGGTGTTTGTGCCAGAGATCTTTGTGAAACCCTGTTAATTCAGGTGCAACAGCTTGGTATTAATAATCACATTATCATAGAAATTATAAGAAACCATTTAAAAAACCTGGAAAATAGAAACACTAAAAAAATTGCAAAGGCATTAAAAATATCAACGGATGATGTGAGAGCAGCAGTAAATATCATCCAATATCTTGAGCCCAAACCAGGCCGGAAATTTTCAACTGACGAACCTGCCTATATTATCCCTGATATTTATGTTTACAAAGACGGGGATGGATTTAAAATTATTATGAATGATGATGGGCTGCCAAAATTGAAAATCAACAGATTTTATAAGGATGCCATTGCCAATGGCCGCAAGATTTCAAAAGACACAAAAAATTATCTTAATGAAAAAATGCAATCTGCATCCTGGCTTATAAAAAGCATACAACAACGTCAGAAAACAATTTATCTTGTCATGGAAAGTATTCTTAAATTCCAGAAAGATTTTTTTGAAAACGGTATTGCATATCTAAAACCACTCATCTTAAAAGATATTGCAGAAGATATTGAGATGCATGAATCCACGATCAGTCGTGTGACAACTAATAAATATGCCTATACCCCTCAAGGACTTTTTGAGTTAAAATACTTTTTTAACTCATCCATAGAACGAACCGGCGGAGAATCCATGGCATCGGCAAGTGTAAAGGACAGAATAAGACTGCTGATAGAGAACGAAGACCATGAAAGTCCTTTAAGCGATGAAAAATTATCCAGCATTCTTCAGGACGCAAATATCCAGATTGCCAGGAGAACTGTTGCAAAATACAGGAAGGTACTCAACATACTTCCTTCTAATAAACGTAAACAGCTTTAAGGAGGTTTTTATGCAAACAATTGTCACCTTTAAAAAAATTGACACTTCTAGTGCCTTAAAATCCTATGTTCAAAAAAAACTTGATAAATTTGATAAAATGTTGGACAGCCCTGCTGAAGCCCACGTTGTTCTATCAGTTGAAAAAATAAGACATATTGCTGAAATTACCCTGACCTGTGACAGATTAAAAATTAACGCTCGGGAAAATTCCGAAAACATGTATTCATCCATTGATGCCCTGATGGATAAAGTAAAAATCCAAATTAAAAAAAATAAAGAAAAAATCCGGCGGCATATGTCGGGAAATAAACAGAGTATTAAGGATGAACCCATGCAACCAGGTTTTCCCCAGAAATTTTCAGACAACCTGACCACAGACCAGATAAAGATTGAAACAATTGACTATAAACCTATGGATATCGAAGATGCGGCAATTGAATTAGATTCGGGCAAACACTCTTTTTTTGTTTTCAACAATGCCCGGACCCAGCAGGTCAATGTCCTATACAAACACAATAATGGTATGCTGGGATTAATCCAGCCCAGAGGATAATGGATTAAATGAGAATCAGTCAACTTCTTAGTAAAGGTTCTATTATTGCCAACCTTAACGCCCTGGACAAAAAAGGGGCCATTGATGAACTTGCCCTGGCAGTTTCAAAAATAACAAAAGCGCCTGTAAAGGAAATCGCTATAGTTCTCATGGAAAGAGAACAATTAGGCAGCACAGGTATTGGTGGTGGAATTGCTATTCCCCATGGCAAACTTGATTCAGTACAATCTATTATTGTTGGTTTCGGACTTAGCCGCAAAGGGGTTGAATATGAATCTCTTGACAATAAACCCGTCCATATTTTTTTCCTGCTATTGACCCCTGAAAACTCTACTGGTGGACATCTCAAAGTTTTAGCCCAAATTTCCAAACTTTTAAAAATGGATCAATTTAAAAAAGACTTAATAGCCGCCCAATCTGTTGATGATATTTATGATACCATCATGGACCAGGATGAAGACTTTTAACCTTAAGGTCACACGTAACATAAAGGTCACAAGCAATTAGAATGCAAAAGGTTTATATCATAACCGGGCTTTCCGGTTCTGGAAAAACAACAACCATTCAAGCATTTGAAGATGCTTTCTTTTATTGCGTTGATAATATGCCTTTGGAGCTTTTACCAAAATTTTTGGACCTGCCATTAAAGGAGAGCCCTGATATAAAAGGACTGGCATTTGTGATGGATATGAGGAGTAAAAACTTTATATCAAATTATGCAGCAGGCATCTGCTCAATTGAAGCCTTAGGCATATCTGTTCAAATTATATTTCTTGAAGCAGATGTTGATACGTTGTTAAAAAGATTTAGTCAAACCCGACGTCAACATCCTGTTTCAAACGAAAAAAGCCTTTTGGACAATATTAAACTTGAAAGAAAAATGATGATGCCCATAAAACAAACTGCACATCATATTATCAATACGACAGGATACAATGTCCATCAGCTCAAATCCCAAATTCTTGATCTGATTCATGATGGGGATAAATCCATCAGTTTAACAAAAATCAATATTGTCTCTTTTGGTTTTAAATATGGTATTCCAAATGATGCCGATCTTGTTGTGGACATGAGATTCTTATCCAACCCTTATTTTATACCAGAGCTTAAAAACCAGGATGGAGAATCCCAGGCTGTCAAACAATTTGTATTATCAAATGATGAAACCAAACTTTTCCTTGAAAAATATTTAAACCTTCTTGATTATTTAATCCCTTTATACAAAAGAGAGAATAAGGCATATTTGACGTTTGCCATCGGTTGTACAGGCGGCAGGCATAGAAGTGTGGCTATCGCAAGAAAAATTTTTGAACATCTTAATAAAAAAGGACTTAATCCCGGACTGATCCACAGGGATATTGACCGGGATATAAAACAAACATGACAGGAATATTATTAGTCACCCATGCAAATTTAGGAAGCGCTTTGATTGAAACCATTGAATTTATTCTAGGAAAACCCCAGGACAACCTATTTTCCGTTTCCATTAATATCCAGGAAAATCCTGATGCTCTAAGAAAAAAAATCAAAAAAGGAATCTCAAAAGTCCGATCAGATAATGGGGTTATCATCTTGACTGATATGTTTGGCGGAACACCTTCAAACTTAAGCTATTCTTTCTTGGAAGAAGGACAGGTTGAAGTGATTTCCGGGGTAAACCTTCCTATCCTTTTAAAAGCCGTTACTGCAAGATCTAAAATGGATATGGAAACATTAACCTTATCTCTTGTGGAACATGGGAAAAAAAGCATATCCCTTGCCAGCGGAATTTTAAAAGGAACCAAAAGGACATAATTTTTTTTATTATCTCAATATATTAAAGGATGGCAGAAATGACAATCAAAATAGGTATTAACGGATTTGGCAGAATCGGCAGGATGGTCTTTCGTGAAGCATTAAAAAATTCAGGCGTGGAAGTCACTGCCATAAATGATCTGACAGACACAAAAACCTGCGCACACCTTCTAGAATATGACTCTGTTCATGGACGTCTGGGAAACAAAGTGTCTGCAAACAAAGACTATATTATTGTTGACAATAAAACCATCAAGGTCACGGCGTTTAGAAATCCCGAACAAATTCCATGGAAGGATGCCAATGTGGATATTGTTTGCGAATGTACGGGTTTTTTTAGAGATCGGGACGGGGCATCCAAACATTTTGAGGGAGGGGCAAAAAAAGTTCTTATTTCTGCACCTGCCAGCAATCCAGACATTACCATTGTGATGGGTGTAAACCATGACATATATGATCCTGGATCTCACAACATCATTTCAAACGCTTCCTGCACAACCAATTGTCTTGCACCTGTTGCCAAAGTTTTGCTTGAAAATTTTGGCATTGTCAGTGGAATGATGACAACCATTCATTCCTATACAGGAGATCAACGTATTCTTGATTTTCCCCATAAAGATTTGAGAAGAGCCAGGGCTGCCGGTCTATCAATGATCCCAACGACGACGGGTGCTGCAAAAGCAGTATCTTTAGTGCTTCCTGCCCTTGAAGGAAAACTAAATGGCTTGTCCGTGCGTGTGCCGACACCCAATGTTTCCCTGGTTGATTTAGTCGTGGTGACTGAAAAAGGCGGTCTTGATAAAAAACAAGTAAATGAGGCTTTGGAAAAAGCATCCAATGAAAACCTCAAGGGTATATTAGGATTTTGTGATCTCCCTCTTGTGTCCATTGATTTCAACTCTAATCCTCTGTCCTCAATTGTTGATGCCGGATGCACGGATGTTATTAATGGCAATATGGTAAAAATCTATTCATGGTATGATAATGAAGCAGGTTATTCCAGTAGAATGATTGATCTTGCTATAATGGTAGGCAAGTCCTTATGATATCGACCGAAAACCGCCAATTTTTGAGCATAGGCTCCTCTTCGAGCCCCAATTACTTTGTTGGTCAAAAATTTTCAGGTTTTCGGTTAGATACAACTATAATTGATCCGGAGGTATAAAATGAGCAGGACCCCCTTAATTGCCGGTAACTGGAAAATGTATAAAACCGGTGCTGAAGCTGTAGAGACAGCCACTACACTGGCACACCTTTGTTTAAATATTCAAGATGTAGAAGTCATGATAGCCCCCTCCTTTCTTTCTTTACCATTGGTTGCAGCATCACTTAAGAACACCAATATTAACATTGGAGCCCAGAATCTTTATTTTGAAAAACAGGGGGCTTTTACCGGAGAAGTCTCAGCAGATATGATCAAGGCTGCCGGAGCCCAATATGTTATAATCGGGCATTCTGAAAGAAGACAGTATTTCGGGGAAACTGATACGTCTGTATGCAAAAAAATCAAAGCTGCCATTGAGGTCGGGTTGAAACCTGTCTTCTGCATCGGAGAGTCAAAGACCCAAAGAGATGATGAAAAAACTTTCTCAGTACTTGACAAACAGCTGTCAAATGGGTTAAAAGGCTTTGGTTCTGATGAACTTGCACAACTGGTTTTAGCTTACGAGCCAGTATGGGCCATCGGCACTGGAAAGACTGCCAGTATTGATCAGGTAAGACAGGTTCATCAATACTTACGTTCTTTGCTTGAACAATTGTTCTCAAAAGATTTTTCCGACCAGACACGAATATTGTATGGCGGTTCAGTCAAACCAGAGAATGTAAAAGACTTAATGGGTATTGAGGATGTTGACGGAGCTCTTGTTGGTGGAGCAAGCCTTGATGCAGATAAATTTATTAACATTATAAAATATAATAATTAAAAAATATGACAACTTTAGTTCTATCATTACATGTTACATGTTGCGTCTTATTGATTTTGATCGTATTGCTTCAAAGTGGTAAAGGCGCTGAAATGGGCGTTTCTCTTGGTGGCGGAGCAGGTCAGACCCTTTTTGGCGCAGGCGGTCCTGCAACCATGCTGACTAAAATTACAACAGGTGTTGCCATTCTTTTCATGATAACTTCATTGAGCCTGGCTTATATGTCAGGTCATAAGTCAGACACATCAGTAATAACGGAAAGCTCAATACCTGTTGAACAGACCACAAAATGATATGTGAGATATAATGAAATTGAAAAATCCGGGTTATTTTTTACCTCTAAAAGCTTATTTTTCAATAGCTTCATAAAAACCCAATGCCGAAGTGGTGGAATTGGTAGACACGCACGCTTGAGGGGCGTGTGGGGCGACCCGTGGGAGTTCAAATCTCCCCTTCGGCACCAAAAAATATATAAGCCACGGGCAATTTTTGTTCGTGGCTTTTTTTATTTTATCAAAGGTCAGATTTTAAATGCCAAAAAATTATAGAAGAGCTTGTTTTAAGTGCACATTCTTCTATGTGACATGGGATCCAAAGCATCCGCATGGATGCAAAGCCATGGGATTTAAAACCAAACACCTGCTGTTAATTGCCGCAATAAAATAGACAGAAAAGGGACAAAATTTTCAAAATATA
>CAYWGN010000005.1:5867-64507 GCA_964457495.1 uncultured Desulfobacula sp. | reverse complement strand
AGCATGTTATTTTCTGTTATAGTAGGGATTTCGTAGAATTGCAATCAGGGAAAACCCTTAATTTTATAGATTTATCATGCAAATTTGAAGGCCTGAAGAAAGGGTGTAAGAAGGCAGGGCTCTGGATACAGATTTATAAATTTATGGTTCAAAGTCTTAAACAGACCTTGAACCATAAATTATTTTAACTTGTTTATCAATTATTTCTGAGTTTATGTCAGATTTTATTTCCTGTTTTTACTCCTGGGGTTTACCCATTACTTCAGAGAACATTTCGTCATCCCACAGTCTTGAATCTGCAACGTTCTGGCGAAATTTAATGAAATCGATTGTATCCTGCTTTGTTATTTTCTTGGTATTGAATGCACCAAACCCAAGGAATGCTTCGCCGGACATATTGGCGGCAAGCCAGTGTCTGTGATCATTTTTCATGGTATCCCAGAAGAATTTCTTTTTCTGGCGGATACCATCAATGGATTTGATCAGGCAGCCTGGGAAAAGGTTGGCAAATTTCCAGATAACAGCCGCGACTTCCTTGTCAAGAAGTTCAAAATCCGCATTGGCCTGGTGCTGTTTGAGAAGGGCACGGCCATCTTTAAGCGCCTGTCCTGATTTGGATTCCCCGTAAACAATCTCACCGTTATCAACATATCTGTCCGTGATAATGGTGGGGTTTCTGACCCATTCACCATCAATTTTAAGAACAGGGACAACCTTGGAGAGCATGCCTTTTTGTTTCATTTTATAGGCAGACCACATCTCGCAGGATACACAGTTCCACATGGCATCTTCTGCCGTGAGGAACCAGGGAAGGAAATCCGAAGATCCGCCGGCAGGAGCTGAACCATGTTTAGGTCCTGCCTGGCCGAAAATAGCAAGGTCGGAAGATATGGCAATATCACAGGCAAGGCCTATTTCCTGGCCGCCGGCAACCCTCATGCCGTTAACGCGGGAAATAACCGGTTTTTTGCAGGCAAGGATGGAATCAACCATGTGGTTGAACAGCTCCATGTACTGGCCGTATTCATCACATCTTTTTGAATAGAATTCAGAATATTCTTTTGTATTGCCGCCTGTGCAGAAGGCATAGGGGCCAGTGCCTGTAAAAACCACGGCCACAACACTTCTGTCAAGGGATGCATTTTCAAATCCGGCAATAACACCCTTTACCATGTCTGTGGTATAAGAGTTAAACTGCTTTGGGTTATTCAATGTAATCCATGCAACAAATAATTTTTCAGTCACATTTCCTGCAGGATCTGTTAATGGTCTTTTTTCATATATGACGCATGGTGCTTCTGTTCCCCAATGGGGGTTTCTGTGCAACGCATGATCCTTAACTTCGTTTTCTCTTGGCATCCAATCTAAAGCCATATTTATTCTCCTTATAATATTTTGTTTTATCCGATATATCCGCCGTCAACACCCAGTACCTGGCCTGTGATATAACTTGCATCATCAGAAGCAAGAAATACAAATGCAGGGGCAATTTCTTCAGGCTCTGCAAATCTGCCCAGCTGAATTCTGCCTTCATAGATTTTTTTGAGCTTTTCATCAGTCTGAAGTTTGCCTGTCATTTCTGTCTTTGTAATACCGGGGCAGATGACGTTTACATTGATTCCATACCTGCCAAGCTCACGGGAGGCTGATTTTGTAAATCCTATTATCCCGGCTTTTGCAGAGGCATAGTTGATCTGGCCGACGGTACCGAAAATACCGGCAGTTGAGATCACATTAATGATTTTGCCGGATTTTTGTTCCTTCATATGTCGGCCTGCTGCCTGGGTGGTATTAAAGGCTGCCTTTAAATGGATATCAATAATGGCATCCCAGTCTTCTTCCTTCATTTTAAGCAGCATGGATGGTTTGGAAACCCCGGCATTGTTGACAACAATATCAACACGGCCCAGCTGTTTTACGCATTCTTCAACCATATCCTGTGCACTTTTATAATTTGCAACATCAGCTGCAATGGCAACACCTTTACGTCCAAGTTTTTCAATTTCTGCCACGGTTTCTTTTGCGGCTGCATCATTGGAATGGTAGTTCACCAGGACATCTGCACCTTCTTTTGCATATATCAGGGCAATGGCTCTTCCGATACCGCGGCTGCCACCTGTAACAATGGCTTTTTTCCCTTCAAGTTTCATTTGTTTTATTCCTTTTTATTTAAAAATCCGGTACCAGTACGATTCTCTGATCCGGTGATTTTTTATGGGCTTCATCAAAACTCTCTGCAATGGTGCTCATGGGCCTTGTCTGGACAAATTCTTCAAAATTAATTTTGCCGCTGGTGACCATGCTTAAAACAGAAGGATAGTATTCCGGCAGGCATCCCCAGGTACCGATAAGTTCTGCATCAAATGCCATGAGTCTTGAAATGGAATATTCTACCTTTTGAGGACCAAATCCCACAATCATCATTTTGCCGGTAAAGCTTAAAAGAGCAAGTCCCAATTCCTGACCGGGTTTTGTTCCGGAGACCTCAAAAATTTTCCACCCAGTGGAAACAAGTCCGTTTTCCTTACGATAGGCTTTCATCTCTCCGGAAATCTCTCTTGGGGTTTTGCCCATTGAATTAACAACAAAATCCGCACCATTTTTCAACATGACATCAAGGCGTTCCTGATTAATATCAATGGCAACAACATTTGCCGCACCCAGGGCTTTAAGTATCTGGACCATGTATTGTCCAACACCGCCAACACCAATAACAATGGTATTATCTCCCACCTGGATATCAGCTCTTTTAGCTGCCTGGAAAGGCGTGGTTGCAGCATCTGCCACAACTGCCAGTTTTTCAAGGGGGATGTTTCCGCGGTTTGTAACTTCGCAAAGATCAATGGCAGGAACAGGAATATGACTTGAAAACCCGCCGTAAATCCCCATGCTGTTACCCGGCATCTTTTGTGCCAGACATCGGTTTCCCCGGCCTGTTTTGCAAAGATAGCATTTTCTGCAGGGCATGACGGCAGGAATGATGACTTCTTTTCCATTCCAGGCTGCAACGTCGGAAGCTGCATCCACGACGATTCCGGAAATTTCATGTCCCAGTGTTAAAGGGGGTTTATTAACAGTTGGCACGCCATAATAAAAATATCCAAGATCCGTGTGACATACACCGCAGCCAGCTACTTCAACCAGGACTTCTCCGGGTTGAAGCACGGGAACATCAATCTGTGTTTTTTCCAATTTGCCGGGAGTTATATCACCGGTTTCCCTGTCTTTTTTAAAGGGGCTGACCATTTGCCAGGTCCAAATTTTATCAGGTACGTTTCCCATTTTTTTCTCCTTAAATATTTAAAAAGTTAAAGTATTATTGAACTGATCACTCCATATTCTTTGCCACAAGTTCACAGATATCCTGTGCCTTGATCTCCTCATCTTTGTTCAGTTCTTTCATGCCGTCTTCAATCATGGTTAAGCAGAACGGGCAGGCCACGGCCACATTTGCCACTTTTTGGCCTGCAATTTCTTCTGCCCTTTCCACATTGATCCTTTTACCAATGGTTTCCTCCATCCACATTCTTCCGCCGCCGGCACCGCAGCAAAAGCTTTCTTTGCCATGGCGGTCAAGTTCTTTGAGTCCATCTTTTGAAAGGCCCTGCAAAATCGATCTGGGTTGATCATAAATTGAATTGTATCGGCCCAGAAAGCAGGGGTCATGGTATGTTAAAGATCCTTCCAATGATTTGTTCAAGGTTATCTTGCCGGATTTTATGAGCTGGTCAATGAAATCTGTATGATGGATCACTTCGTAATTTCCGCCCATTTGCGGGTATTCATGTTTAAGCGTATTAAAACAATGGGGGCAGGCCGCAATAATTTTTTTAACCTTGTAATTGTTCAAGGTTTCAATGTTTTCCTGGGCCATCATCTGGTACATCATTTCATTACCGGCACGCCTGGCAAAGTCGCCCGTGCATTTTTCTTCCTTGCCCAGGATGGCAAAGCTGATACCGGCTTTCTGTAGGATTTTGACCAGGCTTTTGGATACTTTTTTGCTTCGATCATCAAAGGAACCGGCACAGCCGACCCAGAGCAGATAGTCGACATCTGCATTTTCCGCCATGAGTTTAACGTCCAGGCCATCGGCCCAGTCAGCGCGTTTATCATAACCAATGCCCCAGGGATTACCGTTGCGCTCAAGGCCTTTAAATGCCACATTCAATTCCTGGGGGTAGACTCCTGCCATCAGGGCCTGGCCCTGTCTCATGGCTATTATGCGGGGAACCTGTTCAATTGTTACAGGACAGACTTCTTCACAGGCCCGGCAGGTGGTACAGGCCCAAAGAGTGTCTTCGGAAATCACCTCGCCTATAAGCGGTTTTTTGCTGTTGAGTTCAGCCATTTGTGCTTTTATTTCTTCAATTTTTTCAGGGTCCCCGTCCTTTTTGATGGAGGCGGCCAGTTTTGCTCTTTTAATAATATTGTCTGCATTATCAAGGAGTTCAAATTTCAGACTGTCATTGAAATCATGCATGTTTAAAGGCTTGTCCGTGGTGTGAGCAGGACAGACTTCTTTACATCGGCCGCATTCAGTACAGGTGTAAAGGTCCAGTCCCTGTTTCCAATTGAGCTGGTGGATGTGGTTAATCCCTAATGATTCATCTTCCCACACGGATTCATCTTCCAGATCCAGGAGTCTGGTCTTTTCATGGGGATATCCCAGGGATTTTAAAAACACATTGGGTAAAGCCGTGATGACATGGAAGTGTTTTCCCAGGGGGAGAAAATTAAGAAAGGTCAATTGGGTGATGATATGTAACCAGAACATACCAGCCAATAGATAGCCCAGGGCATCGGCACCCATCCAGGATATAAGAGACGCTGCACCCACGGAAACAGGGGTCCAGACAAACTCGGACCCATACAGGGGATTATTGAAAAAATGAAGGTCGGAAGGGTTGCCGTGCAGCATGATTAAATTATATCGGGCACCATCCAGCAAAAGATCGGAAATCATCAAAACCCCGATCATACCCAGAACAAAATATGCTTCCCAGGTATTGTGCAGCCGTTCCGGCTTAAGAACGGCTCGGCGAAAGATGGCATAGGAAGCCATCAATAAAACAATGCCTTCCATGATGTCTTTTAAGGCGATATACAGGTACCCCAGTATGGACCCATGGCCAAATAAAGGCAGTTGAAAGCCTTTTACAAAACCTTCTCCATATAAATTCAGGCTTCGGATGAGAAGAATGCAGAATCCCCAGAAGATAAAGGCGTGCATCAACCCGGATGACCACTCTTTTTTTCTTCCCACCAGGCGTTTCTGGCCAATTGCTATAACCACAACATTTTTGATCCGATCCATGATATGATCGGCTCGATTAGTGGGTTCAAGGGCCATAAGCAACAGGGCTTTTTGATACATTGTACGGCCAAAAATCGCCAGCCCGACAATGAGGAGTATTGACATAAAAACAGGACTCATAAATACCTCACCAACTTTTGTTTTGCAAATCCTTTAATTTGCTGTGAATGTATAAGGCAATCCCAGGATTATTTGCCCTGGAACGGCCCTGTTAGCTATAGCTTTTGGCTAAGCTCTTATTTTTTTAAGCTCTTTTTGAAGTATCGGGACCACTTCAAAAAGGTCTCCAACAATACCATAATCAGCCACGTTAAAGATAGGTGCTTCAGGATCTTTATTAACAGCCAGGATCGTTTTTGAGCCGTTCATTCCGGCAAGGTGCTGAATGGCACCGGAGATACCAATTGCCATATAAAGCGTTGGGGCAACTATTTTACCCGTCTGCCCGACTTGCTTGTTATGTGCCATAAAACCACCATCCACCATGGCCCGGGAAGAGCCAAAGCCTGCGCCAAGATCATGTGCCAGCTCTTTTACAAGGTCGATACCGGCCTGGTCCTTGGCGCCTCGCCCCACGGAGATGACAATGTCGGCATCGGCAAGATCAATTTCACCGCTGGCATCTGAAATAAGTTCTTTAATCACGGCTTTTAAATCCCGTGCCGGGGCAGTAAGTTTAACCACATTTTGGGTCCCAGTGATACCTTGGGTTGCCTCAAATGCCCCTGCTCTGACCACTGCTACAAGTCGTTCAGTATTGATTTTTACTTTTTGCATTACCTTATTTGCAATGGCAGGTCGTGTGACCTGGATTTGATCTGCCTCAAGCACAACGTCTATAATTTCTGTGGCGCAGGCAGCTTCCAGCTGGGCTGCTACTCTCGGTGCCATGGCCTTGCTGCTTTCGGAAAAACCAAACCAGATCAGGTTAGCTTCAAATTGATTGGCTGCGTCCACGACACATGATGCATAAGGTCCTGCTGAAAAAAGTTCAAGACTTGCATCATCTGCAATATACTGGGTATCTGAGCCGGCATTTGCCAGGTCATTTGCCAATGATTCAATATTACTACCAATCGCCACGACAGCAGTTTCTGCGCCAATGGCTTTGGCTTTTGATAAAAGTTCAGCCGTGCTGCCTTTTAGTACACCTTGTTTGATATCTGCTATTACAAGTACTTTAGCCATAATATTATTTTCCTTATATGAAATCGGATATGAATCCGGTTAGTGTTAAATTTCGTTAAAACACCTTTGCTTCATTGACCAGAAGATTAACGACCTGGGCTGTGATTTCTGCCGCATCACCTTCAAATTTCTGCCCGCCCTGTCGTTTTTCCGATTCCATAAACTCTATAACTTCTGATTTTAGAGAGCCGCCGCTGACTTCTTCATAGGAAGTTCCAAGAGCCCCAAGATCCATGACCTGGATTTTCTTTTTCTTTGCCATCATGATACCGCGCATGGCTGGCAGCCGGGGTTCATTAATACTGTCACTCACAGTTATTACGGCGGGTAACACAACTTCTAAAATTTCAGTTCCAAGATCACCCAGTCGAGAAACTTTAATATTGCCGTCATCTATTACTTCTATGGCAATCACGTTACTGACGCACGCTATTCCCAAAAACTCTGCCAATATAATAGCGGTCTGGCCGCTGTCCGTATCCTGGGCCTGTTTCCCTGTGATAACCAGATCATACTCACCAGCCTCATAAACTTTTTGCAGTACTTTGGCAAAGACAAATGAGTCAGTCTTTGCCAGTGCAGGATCGTCAATATGAATTGCATTATCAATTCCCATGGCATAGCATTTTCGGATCATATCCGTGTTATCACTACCGCCGATGCTCACCAGGGTTGTCTCGGCCCCATTATTTTCCTTTAACTGGACCGTGGCTTCCACTGCATTTTCATCCCAGGCATTAATAACATATTGCAACCCGTCTTCGACAATGGCACCGTTCTCCACGTGGATGGTCAACTCCACATCGACCACTTTTTTTGCAGTTGTGAGAATTTTCAAATTATCCTCCTGTTTATTGGTTTTTTATATTTATCAGTTTTTATGTTTTTTGCTTTGATTGCTTTTTGTGTAAATTGTTGCCTTGGCTTTATCTTCTCTTGATGCGCTTTTCACCGCAGACTATTATTAATTCATTTTCCTCAGCAGGAAAGGCAAGTGTCATATTAAGGGCCTGCCCCATTTCTGCGGCAAGGGCTGTGGGTCTTGAGTTGCTGATCATCATCGGCAGATGCGCCCTGGCAGCTTTTTGAACCAGTTCATAACTGATCCTTGAAGATAGAACCAGGATTCTGGCGCAAGACAGGGTCCCGTCCATAAAGATTTTTCCAATTGCCTTGTCAAGCGCATTATGCCGACCCACATCTTCAGAAAAAGAGATCGCCTGAAGCTGGTCGTCAAATATGATTGCAGCGTGTGAGCCACGGGTTCTCTGATAGTATTTCTGATTTTTGGAAAGTTTACCAATGCAATCAAAAACGTGATTAATTTCAACCTGAAAACCGTTTTCCGCCGGTGTTAATATCTGGTTGAGTTCCTTCATCATCTCCTTGCCGCAAATACCGCAACTGGTCTGGCTGACAAAGCCCCTTCTTTCAAGAAGGTGGGGAATCTTTTTACTACGTTCAGGTTTGAGCCAGATATCAATAATATTTGGGTCCAGATCTTTGTCATATCCAATGGTTTTGAAATCATCTGGAGCATCTGCAATCCCCTCCCCTAAACAGAATCCTGCCGCGTGAAATATCTCTTCCCCGGGTGTTCTCATCACTACTGAATAAGGTTTGTCATCGACACGAATTAAAAAGGGTTCCTCTCCGATCAATTCCAGGTCAATTGTCTGGTCGGAAGAATTTGTCTGGCTGACCTCTTCCTTGCACCGAAGCGCTTGATAAAATTTAGTATTTTTCCCTGCACTCAATTGTTCCTGCTCCTTACAAAAAGGTTAGGGAAACGCGAGGGCTTTGGTTAAAACGAAAACTGCCTGGAGATACGATGTCGGGCAGAGCTCAAAACATTCCTTACAGTCATTGCACTCCTTTGCGGCTATTTCCGGAATAAAACTTATCTCACGTCTTGCCCCACTGTTAACAAATCCAATAGCATGTTTCTTTTTGACTTCAGCACAATATCTTACGCATAGACCGCAATGAATACAAAATGAAGCTTCTTTTTCAAAACGGTCTTTATCTGCTCCATACTCTTTAGCAAAAGCCTGCAATTGCAAAGAATTCGGGGCATGAGCCAGTAGAAGCTCTAAAATCATTTTACGCATTCTATCTACTTTCTCAGACCTGGTTCTAACAATTATATTTTCTTCTACCGGATAAACGCAGGAAACAACGAGCTTTGTCCAGCCGTTAACTTCTACTTCTACTATGCAAAGTCGACACCCGCCATAAGGTTCTAATTTCTCATGGTGACAGAGCGTAGGAATAAATATATCTACACTTTGGGCTGCCTCTAAGACGGTCATTCCTTCTGTTGCTTTAACTTGCTTTCCATCTATCTGTAAAAGAATTTCCTTCATCTTATTATACTCTCTTTAACTATAAGTCCTGGTTCTTTGCCAGACATTGCATCTACTTGATGCGTGCCTCATACTCATCTCTGAAGTAGCGTAAAGAGCTCAGGAGTGGATCAGAAGCAGTCTTTCCCAATGCACACAAAGAGGCTGTTCCAGCCACCTCAGCTATCTCCTCCAAAAGCTCAATGTCTCCCTCTTTTCCATTCCCTTCACTAATATTAGTCAAAATCTTAGCCATCTGCCTGATGCCTTCACGGCATGGAACACATTTGCCGCATGACTCATTAGCGAGAAAATCAAGGAAGAACCTGGTTTTTTCAACCATATTGGTATCTTCATCCAATACTAGTAATCCACCTGCCCCTATCGGAGCTCCCAGTTTTGCAAGCTCATCAAAATCCAAAGGAGTGTCAAGAAACTCCTCGGGAATAGAGCCTCCCATGGGTCCTCCAAAATGAATCGCTTTGAGTTTTTTTCCATTTGGAACTCCACCACCAATGTCGTAAACAAGCTCTCTGAGTGTTGTCCCAAAAGGAACTTCCACGACCCCAGTGTTAACTATATTACCTGATAAGGATATGAGTTTTGTTCCCTTACTTTTCTCTGTGCCGATACTGGTATACCATTCTGCACCCTTATTGATTATCTGAGGAACATTAGCCCAGGTTTCTACATTGTTCAGGTTGGTAGGCATGTCCCAAACGCCACGTACCGAAGTACGTATATATTTTGGTCTTGGTTCCGGGTTTTTCCCTTCTATTGAACTCATTAATGCGCTGGACTCACCGGAAACAAATATCCCTACATCAAAATGTACCTCAACATTAAAATTAAAGCCGGAGCCAAGGATATTTTCACCTAAAAGACCGTATTCCGTAGCCTTAGCAAGAGCAATATCAATATTCTTTTTTAATTGAGGAGTATCATGACGTGTATAGATAAATCCTTGATGTGAGCCAATAGCATAAGCGCCGATTATCAGACCTTCCAGCACAAGATGCGGATTTCCCGTAAAAATGGCTCTATCCATATACGCCCCTTGCTCACCTTCATGACCGTTGACAATAACATATTTTTCTTCTCCGGGAGCATTACGTGCAGTCTCCCATTTTCGACCAGCAGGGAATCCGCCGCCGCCTCTACCACGTAAGTTGGCTTTCTTTACTTCTTCAAGAACTTGCTCAGGGCTCATCTCAAAAAGCGCTTTAGATAAACCAGAATAACCACCATTAGCCAGATAATCATCAATGCTCTTAGGATCAACCTTAGGGTTATAGCTGATAAGGTACTGGGTCTGATTCTTGTAAAAAGGTATTTCAAACTGATGCACTGCTTTTTCACCGGTATTTGGATCAGTGTAAATCAGGCGGTCAATCACTTTCTTTCCAAGAATAGTCTCAGATATTATTTGGGCAGCATCCTCAGGCGTTACTTCCATATAGCAGATTTCTTCAGGGTATATAACTAATATAGGTCCTTTTTCACAAAAGCCATGGCAGCCGGTTACTCTAATATCAACTTTATTCTCTAAGTCTTGTTTCTTGATTTCTTCTTCTAAGGCGCTGATAACCATATCGTTACCAAGCCCGTGACAGCCCATTCCTGAACATATTGCAATACAGGTCTTATCAGGATCTCTTTTTGACAAGATATCTTTTCTAAGTTCTTCCAATTGGGCAGCTGAATTTATCCTTGACATAATCTTTCCTTACTTGTAGTTTTTCAACACATCTTCTGCCTGATCAGGGGTTAGCCTGGCGTGATGTTTCCCATTGATTATTATCTCGGGTCCTAAATTACAACAACCGAGGCAATTGCCGCTCTCCAGGCTGAACTTTGACTCAGAGTCTGTTTCCCCAGGTCTTATTCTGATCAGGTCCTGAACCTTATTCATAAGACTTACTGCGCCACGAGAATGGCAAGAACTGCCCATACATACGTGAACTTCGTTACGCCCTTTAGGAATTAAACTAAAGGTTTTATAAAAGGTAACAATTTGCATTACACGGGTTAACGGTACGGTAAGTTTCTCACTAACCTTGCTTAATACTTCTTTAGGAAGCCATCCATTTAGGCTCTGAATCTCCATTAATACCATAATCAGTGAACTGGGTTTGCCCTGATGTGCATTTATAATCTGATCAATTTTCTCGTTATCCATAGTTATGTCCTAATTTTCTTATTAAGCAGCAATAATGAGGTCCTGGCTTTTGTCAAACGTCACTAATCCTTGCCTTGCTGAAACATCAAGATGTCTTGATACTTCAGATGGATTTAAACCTAAAATCTCAGAAATTTCTCCAGCTGAAATAGGTCTTTCATGCAGGAGCATCATAATTTGGCATATTGCCAGTTTATCTACAATTAATTCATTAAATAACCTGTTGAACTCACTACTTTCGAAAAATTCAGTATAGGTTTGTTTCGATTTCACAGGAACTCTTAATCTTTCCCTTTCAACCAGTCTCATATAAGGAATTAATTTCTCTACTGCTTTTAGTTTGAACTTTACTTTCTTTATGTCCATGCCTTCACTTTTGCCAATTGGTCCCAACTCTCTCACAGTTTTTGTAAAATCATCAGTATATTCAGCCAAAAGATTACCATCAGCACCGGACATAAAGCTTGTTCTCAACCTTTCCGGGTTCAGACCAATATGCTCCAGTATTTTTTTACATATATATGTATTGGCTAATGTATCATAATTTCCATGTGTAACATAATTGCATTCATCTAATTTACAACCGCCAATAAACACGCCGTCCTGTCCTTTTAAAAAGGCTCTGATTATAAATTTCAGGTCAACTCGACCCGAACACATAACTCGGATAAGCCTCATTTCATTTGAATATTGCAGTCTGGAAACTCCAGCCAGGTCAGCCGCTCCGTATGCTCACCAATGACAAACAAAACCCAGTAATTTTGGTTTAAATTCAAGACCTGTACTCATCCGTTTGAACCTCCTTTGTTCATCGCCTTTTTATTCATTTTATGCTTCTTCAAGGATTGCATCCATTTGTTCTATAATCTGCTCATCGCTCAATGCTGCATCAATCTGACTCAAAAGAGCTTCATTGGTAAAGTGCTTTAATGCTATGGCATTGGTGGGGCATTTTGTGTTGCACAGGCCATCTCCCTTGCACAAAATCGGATTGACAATAGCCTTAAGGCCTTTGGGCGTATCATGGAATTCAATGGCATCGTATGTACATGCGCTGATACATGCACCGCACGCCACACAATCGTATTCGTTTACCCTGGCCACTGAACCCGAAGCCACCACTGTGTCCTTTGACAAGATGGTTAACGCCCGGCCGGCGGCGCCATATGCCTGGTTAATGGTTTCCTGTATATGCTTGGGATAGTGTGCAGTTCCACACAGATAAACCCCGTCCGCTGCAAACTCCACGGGTTTCAGTTTGACATGGGCTTCTTTAAAGAACTCATCCGGGCTCAATGTGACCTTGAAATGGGAGGCGATTTCATGGGTTGATGCCGCAGGAATCACGGCAGCGGCCAGAGAAAGAATATCCGCATCCAGCTCAAGTTTCTGCCCCAGAATATAATCCGGAACAGTGACCCTTAAGATATCTTTTCCCCCTTCTTTTACGGCTTCTACCTGGGGAGGATCCTCTGGTTCATACCGGATAAATTGAACGCCCTTTTCCGAAGCTTCCCGATAAAAATCTTCTTTTAGTCCATAGGTTCTCATGTCCCTGAAAAGAATATAGATTCGCATATCAGGGTTGATTTTTTTCAATTTCAAGGCATTTTTAACTGCATGGCTACAGCAGATTCGGCTGCAATAATTTCTTTCTTCATTTCTGCTGCCGACACATTGAATCATCACCAGGCTCTCGGCCATGGTGATGGCTTTGTTTCCTCTGACGATTTCTTCTCCCACCTCAAGGTGGGTGAACACAGAATCGTTTTCCCCATACAGGTATTCTGTGGGTTTATATTCTTCAGCACCCGTTGCAAGAACGGATACACCATGTTTGATTTTTTTTATTCTGCCTTCGGTTTCAACCGTGGTGGTAAAATTTCCCAGGTAACCTTCAACCTTCTGAATCGTGGCCTCATGGGAAACATGGATCAATGGATTTTTATACACCTGGGCGATCACATCATCCAGATGGACCTGGACATCCATGCCTTCAATGGTGGTGGGAAGTCGGCGGGCTATTCCACCCAGGTCTTTATTTTTTTCCAGCAGTTGAACCTCATGTCCCTGCCTGGCAATGGACAATGCACAGGTCATCCCGGCAATTCCCCCACCAACCACCAGAGCGGTCTTGTTCACGGGCAGATCAAATTCTTTTAACGGCTCTAAGTAGGCGGCACGGGCGCAGGACATCCGGATGATATCCTGTGCCTTTTGGGTTGCCTCATCTTTTTGCTTGGCATGAACCCAGGAGCAGTGTTCACGGATATTAGCCATATCAAGGTAGTACTGATTCAAGCCTGCTTCTCTTAAGGTATCCCGGAACAAGGGTTCAAGGGTTCTGGGAGAACAGGCAGCAATTACAACCCGGTTAAATCCTTTTTCTATTGCCAGGTCAGTTATTTCCTTGGCAGAGTTGGTTGCACAGGAGAATATCTGCTCTTTGGCATAAACAACATTGGGAAGGGTAAGTGCATATTCCACGGTGGACGGCACATTGACGACACTGGAAATATTGGCCCCGCAATGACACACGAAAACGCCTATTTTCGGTTCTTCATTGGAAACATCCCTTTCTTCCGGATAGACCCGTTCCCGGGTCAAATTCCAGCGCCTGTAATCGAGAAGTTCTCCGATTTGTGAACCGGCACCGCTGGCAGTAAAAACTGATTCCGGGATATCTGTTGGTCCCTGAAAAGCGCCGCTGACAAAAATCCCGGGCCTGCTGGTCAGAATCGGGTTGGAATCATTTGTTTTGTTGAACCCATGGGCATTCAGTTCAATGCCGAATAATTCTGAAATTTCCTTATATGCCCTGGGAGGATTCAATCCCACAGACAATACCACCATGTCGAATTCTTCTTCTTTGACACCCTCATCATTGGTGGCATACTTGACAAGAACATTTTTACTGTCTTTTATTTCCCCTGAAACAGAGGCATAGCTTCTGATAAACTGAACGCCTTCCAGCTGCTCGGCTCTTTGGAAATAGCGTTCAAAATCTTTGCCAAAGGAACGGATATCATTGTGGAATATCGTACACCGGGACTGGGCATCATGCTCTTTTGTCAATATGACCTGTTTTTGAGTATAGGTACAGCAGACCCCGGAACAATAGCTGTTATCGCCTTCGGTCACTCTTCTGGACCCCACACATTGTATCCAGGCGATATTTTTAGGATGCTTTTTGTCGGAGATACGCAGGGCTTCACCACCAAATGGCCCGGTTGAGGACAACAATCGTTCATAGTCCATACTGGTCACCACGTTCTGCATCTTTGTGTAGCCGTACTCCTCTCTGGATGACGGATCAAACGGTGTGATACCGGAAGACAGAATGATGGCTCCGACATTAATCTCCGTCTTTTTGGCTGTTTGTCTGAAATCAATAGCACCTGTCTGGCACACTCCCCGGCAGATATCACATTTTCCATCTTCAAGAAAAAGACAGCTGTCATCAATATAGGCAACAAGGGGAATGGCCTGTGAGAAATACACATGAACCGCTTTGTTCTGGGATATATCCTGATTAAATTTATCAGGGTATTCCTTGGGGCAGTACTCCATACAGGTTGTGCAGCCCGTACACAATTCTTCAATAATATATCGGGGTCTTGTTTTCAGGCTGACCTGAAAGTCCCCTTTTTCGCCTTCTAACCGCTCAACTTCAGTGAATGTTAAAACCTCTATGTTTGGATGCCGGCCGACCTCGACCAGTTTGGGAGAGAGAATTCACATGGAGCAGTCATTGGTGGGAAAGGTCTTGTCAAGCTGGGCCATATGACCCCCAATGCTCGGTCCTTTCTCTACCAGGTAAACCTTGAAGCCGGCAGTGGCAAGATCAAGCGAGGCCTGGATACCGCTGACCCCTCCGCCAACAACCATTACGTCTCCAAAATTTTTGTCTCCCATATTTTCAGAAATAAGACTATCAGAAAATATTTGCATCTCTTCAATTGGTAATATGTCGTTTCCCACTTTCTCTTCTCCTAATCATATTTTTTGGGCCCGTCAAATCCGGCCAGTCATATAATGCTCTGACCAGTTTAGACCACTGACTCTCAATCACTTTCCTTAAAGCATATCATTAATAATTTCTGTGATATCTTTCACCTCAAGGACGTCTTCGTACTCCAGGTTCAAGCGGCTTTCCTCAAAATTGGTGATACAGTAAGGACAGGCTGTCGCCAGGACTTGCGCTTTCACATCTTTTGCCTGCTTCAACCTGATATCGGAAAACCTTTCTTCCTGGGGGGTGTCCATCCAGATCCTGCCGCCACCACCGCCGCAGCACAGGCTATTTTTACCATGCGCTTCCATCTCAATGAACTCCAGCCCTGCCACCTTCCTTAAGAGAGCTCTGGGTTCTTCATAAACCCCATTATGCCGTCCCAGATAACATGGATCATGATAGGTGACTCGTTTTGGAAACTCTCCTTTGAGCACAAGCCTTCCCTCATTGATCAGTTCCAGTATATATTGGGACATGTGAACAACTTCAAAATTTACCATGAATTCAGGATATTCATTTTTAAAAGTATGAAAACAATGGGGAGAGGACACAATGATTTTCTTTACACCATTATCAATAAAGGTTTTTATATTTTTCCGGGCCAGGTCTTTAAATACCTGTTCACTTCCCGTTTTCCGGATGCTTTCGCCACAGCAGTTTTCCTTTTCTCCCAAAATCCCGAATGCCACACCTGCCTTGTTCAAAATATTGGTTGTGGCAACAGCCACCTTTTTCATCCTGGGATCATAGCTGAAGTAACAACCAACAAAATATAAGGCTTCCATTCCTTCGGCATAGGGTTTCACGGGCAATCCCTTTGCCCAGTCAGCGCGTTTTTTCCGGTCTCCCTGCAAGGGGTTGCCTTCAGAAATCAAACTGGCCCGAGCTGTCCGGGCAGGTTTGACAGAAGCAGGAAAAATGTCATATTCCGTTGCCACCCGTCTCAGGGCCACACTGATATCTATCTGCTTGACACCCCTGGGGCACTGGGAAGGGCAATAACCGCAAGTTGTACACCGCCAGACATCTTCGCCTTCTATTTCAGTTAAACCAAAGGCCGCTTCCCGGATCAGCTTACGCATGCTAAAGTCTCTGACTTTATTCCATGGGCAGACGGCATCGCAGAGTCCGCACTGGAAGCACAGTTTAAAAATATCTCCGCCAGCCTCTTTGATCTCATCTATAACTTCTATAAAGGGGGCTATAGTTTCCATTGATTTAGTCCTTCTTAGACATGCGGGATAGGGTATCCATTATCGTCTGCAAGCCATATTTGTCTGCCAGTGATCCCAACCCGATTTCCAAATTTTCCTGCTCTTCCTGCTCTTCAACTTCTTTTTCCCTTTCTTCCAGAATCAATGCATCATGCATGCACCACTTTACGCACAAAGGCTCTTCTTCGCCCTCACACATGTCGCATTTCAGCGGAAGACCTGAATCAGGTTCTTTAAACTCGTCTCTGGAGGGGCAGGATGCCCTGCAAAAAGAACACTCATCGTATTCCTTTCCATCAATGGTATATTTATCTCTGCCGGCACATTCTGCTACTGTATATTCTCCCGCATAAACAGGCACATATAAATCCCTTAAAGGTTCACGAATGATCCGGATACGGGATCTGGCAGGATTATTGCTGCTGTATTTCGGAGTTGCGTGAAAGGCGGAGCAGATCATTTCGCAAGCCCTGCAGCCATTGCATTTATCAACATCAATTCTTATGGTCTTAATTGTTTTTTTTATCTTATCACCAGTCAAGGTTCATGCCCTCCACTCTAATGGGTCTCTTGTTCAGCTGAAGTATTTTCACCGGATTCATCTTCGCTCTTTGTCAGGATACCTTTTTTTATGAATTCATCCGCCACATAATCCAAACCTAAGTCATGTAAAGATTCTTTTGTAGGAATACCGTCATTGTTCCATCCCTTGAATTTGTAATACGTATCCAAGAGCTCTTTTTCAAGGTCGGGGAATCTTTTTTTCCAATGGTCCTCAGGCGGTTTCTCATCTTTTCTCCTCATGCCTCGTCCTATATTGATGGCTCTGACGAGAGTTCGGTACCGTTTGGCTGCCTGGGACAATTTGTCTTCATCCATATCAATCCCGGCCCCTGCAGAAATAAATTTCGGGTAATTGTGTATATGATACGGAGGTTTTAAGGGAAATGACGACAAACCGGAACACTGGCCGAGAGCGTCATCGATGTAGTGCATCCTTTCCTGCCAGTCAACAATATCACAACACATGTCAACGGTTGGATAAAAAGGCATTGAGTTTTCACCCCTGGGTTCCCAGTCCATAAAATATTGCTTAAACTTTTCATCAGGAACCTGGATCCAATCCTCACAGAACTTTTCCCTGTGTTCTTTCTTGGGGTATGGGGCCTGGGGAAACTGCCCTTCAATCTGGGTAATGTTTATCTTCTCACCCGTACAATACATAAGAAAATAGATGGGATTCAGCATGGATAGCTTGAGCGGTAACTGCTCATGTTTCTTAATATTATTATGCGCATAGTCTTGTGCACCATTGCCAATTTCTTTGGCCGCCCAATACGTCCCATTGGCCAGGACATCTCCTATCCCTTCCCGCCGGACAATTTTGTCAAGCAAATAATAGAATTTTCCCTCATTATCCGTCGGCATATCCGGAAAGTCTTTATCCGTCAAAATACCATTTTCCAGAAGTTCAAGGGCAAAGGCCATCACCTGTGGGGCGGAAAATCCATCCAAACCATATTCAGTTGCTTTCTGGGCAATTCTTAAACCAAAATCCAGGTCTGAAAAAGCCCCCATTGTGTAAGTCAATTTTGTGAAACATTTCATCATATAGGTGGGAAGTCCCGGCATGGAAATTGTTGCCCCGCATGTCATGGGACAGTTGTAGCAGGAAATCAGTCGCGTCCTTGACTTATCCAATGTCTCCATCCAGTCTCTTGCGACCTCATCGTTCCAGAAATCTCTTCTACGGGTACGGGAATTTCCCCACATGAAATTTTCCGTATGCCACTTCTCATCATGGACTTTCATCTCTTGCGGTGATCCTAAGCCCGCTAATATGGGCATGACTCCCGGGATCGGATTTTCATTTCGAAATTGTATATATTCCATGACTTCGTTGCAAAGTTCCATGTATTCCAGCGGCTGGGCAATGTTGATATCCTTTGTACCACGAACAACAATGGCCTTTACCCCTTTGTCTCCCATGACAGCCCCTATACCACCTCGGCTGGCACTGGATCTTCCCTGCTCGATGGAAGCATAAAAAACCCTGTTTTCACCGGCCATGCCAATGGCAGCCACCTGGGCTTTGGGCTCCTTCAACTCCTTTCGAATCGCTTCTGTGGTTTCAAGAGAACCTTTACCTTTTAAATGAGACGCATCCCGTATTTCCACCTTGTCATTGTTTATCCACAGATAAACCAGGTCAGGAGACTTGCCGCGAAGGATCACTTTGTCATACCCTGCATACTTTAATTCCGGTGCAAAAAATCCCCCCATCATGGAAAATGCCATTAATCTGGTCTGGGGAGATATGGTGGTAACAATGGTACGATTACACCCCACAGCTGGGGTACCGCACAAAAGACCGGCACCAAAGATTAATAGATTTTCAGGAGAAAAGGGTTCAACTTCAGGGGGAACCCTGTCCCATAATATCTTGGCATTAGTGCCTAGACCCCCCAGGTAAAGCTCGGTGTCTCTCGGGTCCGTTGCCACCTTTTCAATGTTTCCCCGGGTTAAATCAACTTCTAAGTTAAATCCCGTTTCTGCGTACCTCATTTTTTTCCCCTTATTACCTAAATATGTGATATATTTTTTTTCATTAAAATTTATACCATAACTTCAGGGCCCGTCAAATTTTTAATGTTAAAACAAAAATCATTTATGCTGCCCGGCACAATGTGACTATATTTAAGCTATAACATAACTACGTGTCAAGAAAAAAACTATCTTTTTTATGGCTCTACCCTTGCCACTGACTGTTTTTATATCATTTTTTTTATTTCTGCTGGATACCAGGTCTAACACTCTTGTTTACGAGGCATCTGATTTGCAATTCTTTTAAGCTATTATACAGCTATTATACAGCTATATGTCAATAATTTAATTTTTTTATATTGGTTGATATGTCAACGATACAAATTTCTTTTTTATTTTCCAAAATATACTTTTTTCTTGACAGGGATTCTTTTTTTTAAATATAGTTGTTTGATATAGCTGATTTATAGTTACATTATAACACTATTATTTGTATCTCTATTGAAAGGAGGTGAGAATAGCCCCGGCTATACATAACGATCGCATATCCAAAAGAAAGGGTCTCAATAGTCATTGGCCCATTATTAACTTTTTTAGGAGGTCAAAAAAAATGAAGAGGATCGCGTTTTTAACATTTTTAGTTTTTAGTTTTAGTGCAATGTTCGCGTTTAATGCATCGGCAAAAACTGAGCTTAGCTATGCAAATTTTTTTCCCCCCACACATATTCAAAGTCAATTGGCACAAAGCTGGTGTGACGAAGTAGAAAAAAGAACCAAAGGTGAAATCGTTATTAAATATTTCCCGGCGCAAGCCCTGGCAAAAGCACCCCAGACCTACGATGCAGTTGTTAGCGGAATCGCAGACATCGGAATGACTGTGCTTGCTTATTCAAGGGGTCGTTTCCCAATCGCTTCCGCCATTGATCTTCCTCTGGGATATAAAAGCGGTGTACAGGCGACTAAAGTTGCCAATGCAGTTTTAAACAAATTTCACCCAGAAGAATTTAATGATACAAAGATCATGTTTCTACATGCTCATGGTCCCGGTCTTATCAATACTGTTAATAAAAAAGTGGCCTCCTTAGCAGATATGAAAGGGATGAAAATCAGAACAACCGGCGCCAGCGGTCGTGTTATTGGTGCTCTTGGCGGATCACCCGTAGGTAAGGGCATGAACGAATGCTACCAGATGCTGCAAAAAGGTGTTGTCGACGGATCTCTTCACCCGATGGAAGCGAACAAGGGATGGAAACTTGGGGAAGTGGTTAAATATGTCACAGAAAGTTATCCCATTGCCTATACCACAACCTTTGCTGTATTTATGAATAAAGCAAAATGGAATAAACTCACCCCGGCACAGCAAAACACCATCATGGAAATTAATGCTGAATGGGCAGACAAACATGGTGAAGGATGGGATTTATCGGATAAGGCAGGACTCGAATTTTTTAAATCAAAAGGCGGAGAATTTGTCAGTCTTTCCGATGCTGAAGTTGCAAAATGGAAAGCAGCAGTTGCCCCGATTATGGATGAGTACGCTAAAAAAGTAAGTGAAAAAGGTATTGATGGAAAAGCAGTCGTGGATTTCATCAAAGCAAATATGTAAAAAAATAATGAGATATGATATTTGAGTAGTGAGCAATACATTAGTTCCTCTTATATTTCATATCTCATATATCAAATCTTTTATGCTAGGATATTTTATGAGTATTATCTCCAAGGCACTGAATAAATTTTCCGAATTATTAAAAGGCATTGGTGCCGTCGCCATCACGGCCATGATGGTGTTGACTGTTGTTGATGTGATCGGTCGTTTTTTCAAGTATCCTATTTTCGGGTCTGTTGAGCTTATCGGTTTTCTGGCAACCATTATTGTAGCCGCTGCCTTACCTTACACATATAAAGTTGAAGGGCATGTTGGTGTGGAAATACTGGTCAGGCTGCTGTCAAAAAAAACACAGCTGATCATTGACCTTTTTACCCGGACCATAAGCCTTGTTTTATTCAGCATTGTGGCATGGCAGATGTTTCTTTATGCAAAGGAGATACATAGAACTGGAGAAGTCTCCATGAACCTGGAATTTCCCATTTATTATATTATTTACCTGCTTGCATTTGGGTTAATGATCTTCTCTGTTACCATATTAGAGACAATTTTTGAAGATATTACAAAATTAAGAGAGTTGAAAATAAAATGAGTCCAACTATTATTGGCATAATCGGTATCGTCATCATGCTCATTCTGTTTATGACAAGAATGCCCGTTGCATTTGTTATGGCCATCGTAGGCTTTGTTGGATTCAGCACCATGATCACAACTAGTGCAGGCCTGGCTCTTTTGTCCAGAAATGTGTATGAAGTCTTTGGATCATACGATTTAACAACAATTCCCTTATTCATCCTCATGGGACAGATAGGGTTTAATTCCGGAATCAGCAAGCGTCTTTACGATGCCGGTTATAAATTCATGGGAAGCACCCGGGGCGGCCTTGCCATGGCTACTGTTTCCGCCTGTACGGCCTTTGGGGCGGTGTGCGGTTCCAGCCCTGCCACGGCAGCAACCATGGCAACGGTTGGTCTTCCTGAAATGAAACGCTACAATTATGCCGATGAGCTGGCCACTGGATCTGTGGCTTCAGGCGGTGGTATCGGTATGATTATGCCCCCCAGTGTTGTTTTGATTATTTACGGTATCCTGACTGAGCAATCCATTGGTGCTTTATTTGTTGCCGGAATTTTCCCTGCGCTGCTTGTTACCTTATTGTTTATTATTACAATATATATCAGTTGCACAATTAATCCGGAACAAGGGCCTTGTGGTGAAAAATTCACATGGGCTGAAAAATTCAAGGCATTGCTGGGACTTGGTGAAACCCTGGCTATATTTATACTTGTTATCGGCGGCATTTTCATCGGTCTTTTTACACCGACAGAGGCGGCTGCAATAGGTGCTTTTGGCCTACTTGTTATTGCAATGATAAGAAAACAGATCACCTGGGCAGATTTTGTTAAATCTCTGATGGAGACATTAAGAACCTCGTGCATGGTTATGGTGCTCATCGCCGGGGCAGTTATTTTTGGAAAATTTTTAGCCGTTACAAGAATCCCCTTTGAAATCGCCGGCTGGGTCAGTGAGCTTCAAATGGCACCATATCTTGTTATGGCAGTGGTCATTGGGATTTATTTCATCGGTGGATGTTTTATGGATGCCCTGGCTTTTGTAACCTTAACCGTTCCTATTTTTTTTCCCGTTATCATGGAGCTTGGATATGACCCCATCTGGTTTGGTATCATTATCGTTATGGTAACTGAAATGGGGGTTATCACACCACCGGTTGGTATTAACGTATATGTTGTATATGGAGTTGCAAAAAATGTGCTGGAACAGGAGATCCCGTTGGAAAAAATATTCAAGGGTATTTTTCCCTTCCTTATCGCAGTTATTTTGGGTGTTATCCTTTTGATGATTTTCCCGATAATCATATTGTTTTTACCAAACCTCATGTATTGACAATGACCTTGCAAGTTTGAAACTCTTTTGTTTTTAAAGCTGTTAACATATTGAATCCCTTTGTTTTTATTTATAGAAAATCAGGGGATTTTTTATTTGTTAAGATCTTGAGACAACAATTCCAGATCCTTTTCGAATTGTAGAGATATCAATATTGAAAAATAACTTTCCCTTTGGCATCAGGATTGATATTACATGTAAAATGCATTACTGGGGCCATTAACAATTTATTAATTTTTTAAAAGGAGAATCTTATGAATCAAAGTAAAATTAAATTTTCATGGTTATTGCTAATTTTCGCAGCAGGAGTGCTTTTCCTGACCGGGACTATGACTGCCAATGCGGAAGAAGTCTTTCCCTGTGCCAAAGATTCAGATTTAAACAAGATAATTGCGCCGGAAGCTTCTTTGGAAGATTTTTCATGTGTTATGAAAAAATGGAAAGGTGAAAATACGCTTCATTTTAATGTGGCCGTCAAAAATATCAGTAAAGAAGACCAGCGGTTCAAGGTCAATATCTTTTTGGAAAGCGGCAAGGCTGTGGGTGGACTACTTCCCCGAAAAATCAAAAAAGGCCTTATAAAACCAGGAGGTACTGCAAAATTCACCTATCCTGTCAAGGGAGTTGCCGGAGCAGCCGGAAAAATTGATCTGATCATCAAAACCATGAGCAAGTAATATCTAAATTTAAATAAGGAGATTTGTCCAATGAAAAGAACACATATCATCTTGTCTATTTTATTCTTAACCCTTGTTTTTACAGGGGCAGTAGTTGCAAAAACAACCTTTATCAGTATCGGAACCGGTGGAACCGGTGGCGTTTATTATCCATATGGCGGTGGTGTAGCTGAAATCTGGTCAAAGCATGTAAAAGGGGTGAGGGCAGTTGCCGAAGTAACAGGTGCCAGCGTTGAGAATGTAAAACTGGCCCATAAAGGAGAAACCGTGATTGGTGAGGTTATGGCTGACTCCGTCATAGCCGGATATGAAGGGCTGTCAAAATTTAAAGGCAAAAAACACAACATTCTTTCAATGGCCATTATGTATCCAAACGTGCTGCAGGTTGTTACTCTGAAAAAGAGTGGCATAACCAATATTGAGCAGGTCAAAGGGAGAAACATCAGTACTGGAAGTCCGGGCAGCGGAACCAATTTTATGACTGAAGCCGTATTCAACGCATTAGGAATTCCCCTGGACTCATATAAAGACAGCAGGCTTTCATTTACTGAAAGCGCTAACGCTTTGAGAGACGGTACAATTGAAGTAGGCTTCTGGTGTGTAGGACCACCTACCAGCTCTATTATGGATTTGTCAACTACCCATGATATAAGCATTATAGAGTTCACTCCAGAGCAGGCAAAAAAGATCGTTGCGTACAACAAGGCTTACACGTCAGTAGATCTGTTCGCCGGCGCATATAGGGGCATTGATAAAGCAGTACCTACAATCGGGGTAATGAATGTAATAATCGCTCAGAAATCTCTGGATACGGATTTGGTCTATAACCTGGTTAAGGCGCTGTATGAACACAATGACTATCTGGTTAAGATTCATCCTTTGGCTGCATTTACCACCCCTGAAAATGCAGTTAAGTATGCGCCTATTCCATTACATCCTGGCACAATCAAGTACTTGAAGGAAAAGAATATTGCCATACCTGCACGGCTGATTCCTTAAGGAGAATAAAAAATGACCAGGTCGAGTTCAATTATTATTTTCTGTGTGCTTGGCCTGGTTTTATCATTGATGCTTACTGCCTGGCTGACTCCTGGCGGTCTGGAACTTCATGTCACCCTGGTAAAAGAAAAACCCCCCGTGCTTGTTTTGCCCCTTAAACCCAAGGAGAGGTTTACCCTTCATTATTACCACTCCGTTGAGAATGCCCCTATCTGGGAAGAGCACAGTATGGATAAAAAAGGCAAAATCTATATTGAAGAAGAGCGCTATGAAAAATTTGGTGCAGGTATGGGCCAAATGCCTGGAGTGGGACGGAAGGTAAAAAAAGGTATTTATGAAGCGATTACAGATATGCACATGCCAACGGGTGATTTCATATTAAGGGTGGGAAGTCCCGGAGTGGACCATACTATTATCTGGAGGAACAAGCGGTTTAATCTTTCAGCCACGCTTGCCCACAAGGCCGTAAGGTTTTCAGGCAAACCCAGGAGCATGCTGTATCAAATATGGAGATCTATTAGGGGTTCTGACAAGACGGGTCCTAAAATAGCTAAATAGTGCCTGACCGAAAACCCCGTGTTTTCTTTCAAACACTAAATAAATATATTCAGGGGAAATAAATGGTTGATCAAGTTACATCAGTACAAGAAAAGGATTCTACAGAAAATTATGATTTGGCAGATGCCAATCAAACCCTGATGAAAATAACGGCATGGATCATCATGACAATTGCCGTGACCTTAAGCCTTTACCAGCTCTATACGGCAGGCGTGGCTGCTTTGACAGCCCTGGTTCAGCGCTCTATCCATCTGGGGGCCATTCTCAGCCTGACTTTTTTACTTAAACCTGCTTTTTTAAAGCTGAGAAAAGATAAATTTTCTTTTGCCCTCTTTCTGGACTGGATTCTGGTGGCCTTGTCCATATACTGTACCTTTTATATCTGCAATAACCTTACTGCCATTTTTGAACGCCAGGGCGACTGGCTTCTCCAGGACAAGGTTGTCAGTATTATCGGAACGCTTCTGGTGCTGGAAGCCTGCCGCAGGGTCATCGGGTTTATTATGACAGGAATTTGTGCCATCAGTATTGCCTATGCCATGTTTGGGCCCTATATGCCTGAACTGATCATCCACAAGGGTTACAGCATTGAACGGATTGCCACCACCCTCTGGCTGACCACGGAGGGAATTTTCGGACTTCCCATTGGTGTGGCAGCCACCTTTGTTTTTGTATTTGTTCTTTTCGGGGCCATCCTGGAAACCACAGGGGGAGGAGCATTTTTCATTGATATGGCCTATGCCCTGACTGGTCGTTTTTCAGGGGGTCCTGCCAAGGCAGCAGTTTTGGCCTCGGGATTTATGGGATCAATTTCCGGCTCTGCCGTGGGCAATGTGGTTGCCACAGGCTCTTTTACCATACCAATGATGAAAAAGGTGGGGTATCGTTCCCATGTGGCCGGGGCCATTGAGGCAGCTGCCTCAACGGGGGGGCAGCTTATGCCTCCCATTATGGGGGCTGGCGCCTTTTTAATGGCCGAGTTTACCAACACAAGTTATCTGACCATCATCAAAGTGGCTCTTGTACCGGCCATCATGTATTATCTTACGGTATTGATATTTGTTCATTATGAAGCCAAGAAATACGGTTTAAAAGGCCAGCCAAAAGAAAGCCTGCCCAGGATCATGACAGTGATTAAAAATGGGCTGCATTTTATTATTCCCGTTCTGATATTAATCTATGTTCTCATGTCCAATTATTCCCCCATGATGGCCGGGTTTATTGCCGTAGTAAGCACACTTGCCATTAGTATCATTGCAAATTTTGTCCGCTGGGCTGTGAACCGCAAAAATAAAACCAGCCTGGTTGGATTCGGCGTGAGCGAGTTCAAATTGATTATCAAGGCCCTTGAAAACGGAGCTAAAAACGCTGTTATGGTCTCAGTGGCGTGTGCAGCCGCCGGAATCATAGTAGGCATGGTATGTCTTACTGGCATGGGGCTTAAGTTCTCCAGCCTGGTCCTTGATTTAAGTTATGGCATAGAGATCTTTGCCATTCTCCTGATTGGCGGTGCCTCCCTGGTGCTTGGCATGGGACTTCCTGTCACTGCCAGTTATATTGTTCTGGCCACATTGGCAGGACCGGCCCTGCTGGATATGGGAGTTCCCATCCTGGTGGCCCATATGATCGTGTTCTGGTATTCTCAGGATGCCAATGTAACTCCTCCAGTCAGTCTTGCCAGTTTTGCCGGAGCAGGAATTGCAAAGGCCAATCCCATGAAAACTGCGTTCACGTCCTGGAAACTGGCGAAGGGACTTTATATAATCCCCATTATCATGGCATACAGACCACTTTTAGGTATGGGGGAAAATTATGAGTTGTTCCATTGGGAAGTGGTTTTAACCATGATCACCACAACCCTGGGACTGTTTGCCTTTGCATCGGCTATAGAAAGATATTTTTTGCGAAAAGCCACTATCTTTGAAACCCTTCTTTTCTGGCTGGCAGCAATCGGGCTTTTCTGGCCGGAATACTGGGCGGATATTGCGGGTTTTATCGCATTGATAGCTGCCATTGCACTCCAGAAATTTTATTCCATTACACCAACCACAACCTAAGGCATGACCAATGACAAACAGCTTAAACAAGGTAATACCTCTTAAACAGGCCATTGAAAAATATGTAAAAACCGGCTCCCATATTTCCATTGGAGGTTTTACCATCAACCGGAACCCCATGGCTGCTGTTTATGAAATTATCCGGCAGAAAATTAAAGATTTGCATTTATATGCCCACTCAAATGGCACAGGCCTGGATGAGCTCATTGGAGCAGGCTGTATTTCAAAATTGGAAATCGCATATGCCGGGAACGGAAAAGCTGCACCCACCTGTATCCGTTTTGCCCGAGCTGTTCAGAACAATGAAATTTTATTTGAAGACTATTCAAATTATATGATGAGCCTGAGATTTATGGCAGGGTCCATGGGACTGCCTTTTTTGCCCACGCTTTCAGGACTTGGCACGGATATCCTGACAAAATGGGGATTTTCCCAATCCATGCGAAAAGCCGACCCCAAAATTGTGGATGATAAACTGATAGTATTAGACAATCCTTTTGGAAGCTGGACAGGTGCCTCCAAAGTGGTTCTGGTGCCGGCCATCAACCCGGACATTACCATCATTCATGTCCAAAAGGCTGATTTTATGGGCACCTGCAGTATTCAAGGACTTTCATTTGCTGACATCGAACAGGTAAAAGCATCAAAACAGGTTATTGTCACCTGCGAAAAACTGGTTGATAAAGAAGAATTAAGACAGAATCCTGACTTGAATGAGATTCCTTTTATTCATGTGTCAGCAGTCTGTCATGTTCCCCTGGGTGCTTATCCCACAGCCGTATTTGGATGTTATGACTATGATTCTCAGTATTTGCGCAGATTTGCAATTGCAGCAAAAAATCTTGATGAATTTAAAAAATACCAGGATAAATACATTTATGGTGTTAAAGACCATGAAGCATTTTTAAACATTGTTGGCCAGGAAAGAATTGATGCGATTAAGGCCGATCCAAGAACGGGTTACTCCGTTAATATGAAAAGAGATTAATATGAAAAATATTCAACCCTATACCCCCAAGGAAATCATGACCATTATGGCGGCAAGGGAAATAAAAAATGGGGATATTGTATTCAGCGGTACAGGGATTTCAATGCTGGCAGCCATGGCAGCCAAGAACATCAATGCCCCGGACAGTGTGATTTTTTTTGAAACAGGAGCCATAGATTCCCTTTTGGAAGAATTGCCCTTTGCTGTAGCAGATCCTAGAATCATGTACTGGGCCGCTTCAAATTCCAGGCTGACGGATTCCTTTGCCACCATGCAGAACCCTATAACAGGAGAAAAGGTCATTGCCATATTGGGCGCAGCCCAGATAGATGTATATGGGAACCTGAACACCACCTGTATCGGGGATTATTTTTCTCCTGAAATCCGGTTCTCAGGAAGCGGGGGAGGGTGTGACGTGGCCAGCTTTGTTCCCCGGTGCATTGCATTTATGCAGCATGAAAAACGTAAATTTGTGAAAAAACTTGATTATCTCACAAGTCCTGGGCAACTTGGGGGGAAAAACAGCAGACAGGCGGCAGGACTTAGACCCGGCGGCGTAAGTGTCGTGGTAACCAATTTTGGTGTGATGCGGTTTGATAAAGACAATGGCAGGATGTATCTGGATAAATTTTATCCAGGTATCACGCCTGAAAAAATTCTTGAAAATACGGGATTTAGTATGGATGTTTCAAAGGCAACTATGGCCAACCCTCCTACACAAACAGAATTGAAAATACTGCGGGAGGACTGTGATCCCCAAAGGCTGATACTGGGGTGACCTTTCACAAAAATAAAAAAAGTCTCTGAACGATATATTGTTCAGAGACTTTATTTTTTAAGTCATACGATGACTTTTTTTTTTACGCAAATAAAACGGTTTACTAAACCACGGTTACATTTGCTGCTGAAGGCCCTTTTTGTCCTTCTTCAATGTCGAATGAAACACGGTCTCCCTCATTGAGGGATTTAAAACCTGTTGTATTGATGCCTGAGTGATGCACAAATACATCCTTTCCACCGTTTTCCTGTTCGATAAATCCAAAACCTTTTGAGTCGTTAAACCATTTTACTGTACCATTAGCCATGTTGGCAATCTCCTAAATAAATAATAAAAAATACTAGCTTCTAACTTTGGGGGCAAACCGCATTTAAATGTTGGGGATACACACCTTAAGGAGGAAACTTATGCGCGTCTCTTATATCAGCGCAACTTTGATAATAATATAGCAAAACAAACAAATGTCAAGTGTTATTAAATTTTTTATTTTCTTAAAAGGATTTAACTTTACCATTTTAAAAGGAAAATACGCTATGTCAAAGGAATAGTGTCGATTTTTGAGCGAGCTCTTATCTGAAATTCTCAGGATCAATATTAAACCGTTTAATGATCTGCTGCAGGGCCTGGCGGTCCATATTGCATTGTTTGGCCGCCTGGGTGATATTGCCTTTGTTCACTGAGAGTTTGGCTCCTATATAATCGTGATTAAACTCATGGAGCATTTTTTCTTTTGCTTCCTTATATGGCAAGGCAGTAATGCAGTTTTTGTCAAATCCTTTAAAAGTGCTTTTCCCCCGACTTATATCTTTCAGGGGGATATCAGGCAGGTCAATTATATTTTTTTTTGAATAAAGAATTCCCTGGACAAGAATATTTTCAAGTTCCCTTACATTTCCGGGCCATGGTTGTTTCATCAAAAGATCCATCACATCCTGAGAGATACTTTTGGATTTTTTTTTCAGCTTTTTGCAGTGTTTTGCCACAAGATGTTCGGCAAGGATCGGAATATCGGTAATTCTGTCTCTCAAGGGCGGCAGTTCAATGGGAAGGACATTCAGCCGGTAAAAAAAATCCTCCCTGAACTCATGGTCGGCAATCTTTTGCTTAAGGTTCCTGTTGGTGGAAGCAATAATTCGCACATCGACTTTTATTACTTTTGTGTCTCCCAGGGGCTTTATTTCTTTTTCCTGGAGGACTCTTAACAATTTTGTCTGGATGGAAGTCCCGATATCTCCGATTTCGTCCAGAAAAATGGTTCCCTTGTCTGCTTCCTGAAAAAGTCCGTCCTTGTCCCTGGTGGCATTGGTAAAAGCCCCTTTTTTATATCCAAACAATTCACTTTCCAGGATGAGTTCCGGAATGGTCGGGCAGTTAACCGGGATAAATGGCTTGTCTTTTCGGGGACTCAAGGTATGTATGGCTTTTGCTGTCAGATCCTTTCCTGTTCCTGACTCTCCGGTAAGCAATACTGTGACATCACTGGATGCAACCAGATTGATTTGATCAAACACCCTTTGCATGGGCTCACTTTTCCCAATCAATTGAGAAGAGCCTATTTCTCTTTGGGTTAAAAGTCGTTTATTTTCTTTTAACAGCAGGCTTCTTTCAAGGGCTTTCTGGATCTTAAAAATAATCTCATCCTGGTCAAAGGGTTTGGGAATAAAATCATAGGCCCCTTTTTTAATAGCCTTTACGGCAGACACAATATTCCCAAAAGCCGTCAGCATGACCACAGTCAAATCAGGATAATTTGTCTTGATTTGCCCAAGCAGTTCAAACCCGTCCATCCCCGGCATCCTGATATCGCAAATAACCAGATCAAAAGCTTCCTGCTCAAGAATCGACAGGGCCATTTTTGCAGAAAATGCCACGGAAACCCTGCAATTGATTTCAGGCTCAAGGGTTCTTTGTAAAAGCCTTGTCATATCCTTTTCGTCATCGACTGCGAGTATTTTTGCTTTCATTTTTATCCCTTGGTCGTGCTTAAGTTTTTTTTCGATAAAAAGGAAGCGTGATGGTAAAAATTGAGCCCTTCCCTTCACTACTTTTTACACTAATATCTCCCCTGTGTCTTTTAATAATACCATATCCCACGGAAAGGCCAAGCCCTGTTCCCTGACCAACTGGTTTTGTGGTAAAAAACGGATCAAAAATCCTGGATAAATTCTTTTTTTCAACTCCTTTTCCATTATCCTTTACTATAATCAGGATTTTGCCCTGTTTTGTTTTTTCAGTGGCAATATCAATGTTGCCCTTTCCATCTAAAGCATGACAGGCATTTATCACCAGATTTATAATCACCTGGGCTAGTTCCTGTTCATTGCCCAGAATATTAAGCCTATCCCCTGTATGTGGATTCAGGGTCATTTTAATATTTCTGAAATCAGAATGGTTGGATAAAAATTTGATTACACCATCAACCACCTTGTTGATATCAACAATACCCATTTCAGATGATCCTTTTCGTGAAAAGGAAAGAAGATCCGACACAACGGCTTTGCAATTTTGCGCATGTTTTTCTATGATTTTTAAATCATCTTTGTGTTTAGATTCCTCTTTTAACAATAGTTGAGTATACCCGAGGATAATCCCCAAAGGATTGTTGATTTCATGGGCCACGCCAGCCGATAATTCTCCCAAAGCAGCAAGTTTATCTGCCTGGGCAATCTGTTGTTCCATCTGTCTTTTTTCATTCACATTCTTGATGATGAAATGATAGGATTTTGCACATCCAAATGCGCCGTAATCAATACCGCCGGTAATCAGAACCAGTAAAGATTCATTATCCGGCCTTAAAAATTCGGTTTCCTCATTTAAAATATATTCCTTTGAACCGATCAGATCACTGATCCTTTCCCACTCAGAAGGGTCAGCAAAAAAACTGCCTGCCCTCATTTTTTTCATGATCATTTCGTCACGGCTGTATCCGGTAAGTGCAATCCCGGCCGGATTAATCTCCATGATCTTAAATTCACTGTCCGTAACCATAATGGTGTCCAGGGATTGCTCAAATATCCTGCGGCACTTATGCTCACTGCTTGTGAGCCTTTCTGTTCTCTCGATGACTTTTTGTTCAAGGGTCTGATTCAGATCCATGAGTTTAATATGGGTATCCTCAAGTTTTTTTCTACCGGTAAGAATTTTTTCGTTAATTTTCCAATTTTGATTAAAAAAAAGAGTGATCAGACCTACCAGCATGAAGGAAACAGTGTTCACACTCCCGGAATAAGAACTGATAGCATGCCAGGTCTCTGTATTGGTTGTCATGATTAAAAACTGTTTTAAAATATGACCAAATGACCTTGATAACGCAAAAATTGTGAACCCAACACAGATCCACAGCAGATAAAGGAAGACAGCATTATCCGGATCCATTTCCCGGAGCTTGGTTGCCTTGTAAAGAGACAGGAGTGCAATCACCACCATGGCCACAGAGCCTAAAACATCCACCATCAGTATGGGAATAGACGAAAAGATCATGGTGTATCCTTTTTAGCCATCATCTGTCTTTGGTCATGAACTATGTTTGAAAGTCCCCTGTAAAGGAACAGCATGGCCGGCACGCATAACAGATGATCCAGTTTTAACACATAATAAAACCAGGCAAGAACAGATGAATTATTGCTGGTGATAACCCTCATTTTCCCAAAGGAAATATTTTCAATTTTGACGGCATGAATCTGGTTGTCAAAAAAATGAGCTGTGATGGCATCCAGGTTCCAGAGGATGAAAAAAAAGGCGGAATATTGAATCAGCCGCCAGCCTTTCTGTTGATCCAACCCCTTGCCTGTGACGGTAAAAATAAGGGCCACCATGGAAAAAAGGAAAAAAAGGTGTCCCATCTGATGGGTGATAATTCCTTCAGAACTTGCATGGAGCTGGGTGGCATAACCATCAACTGGCAGTAAGATCAAACCGGCAATAGTCATCATCGGGATGAATTTTAAAAATAGTCGTTGGCTATACAGATTCTTTTTTGGCATCTTGTTTTCTAAAGACCTTTTTTAATACTGCGAAAAGAATAAATGACAAAATAATGCAAATGACAAACCAGAGCAGGGAACTGACATTCACCTGTGAAGATGTCCCAAAAGAAAAAGAAAATACCCATTTTTTCCCAAACCGTTCTAAAAGAGTCGCGGGGGTATACACATTTGTCACATAGGAAACCATCAATAAGAGGGGGAGGACATTGACCATAAAATGCTTTAACAGGCCTTCAAAGAAATAATCATAATACGCCCTGTTTAATTGAGCCTGATCAATATTTTTTGCCAGGGCTTTGCCCTTGTCCCTGTCAGGATGCTTCATGGCCTCGTCCCTCACACCCTTCCAGTGTTGAAATTCTTTTCCCAGATGGACATATCTTTTGGTCACATAAAATTTTGATATGAGTCTTGTCGTACAGACGACTAAAAAGGATAGCACAAAAATTACAACTCCAGGCCCCAGGATCTCAAGGGGAGAAAACAAAGCATCCAGGAACACCACAGTGCTTTGCAAAAAACCATAAATCAGATCCCATGCCTGGTCCAGAAAATTGTCCATAAAATTTCCCTAAAAATAAAACCCGTGGCTGATTCAATCATTATAGAGAATCAGCACACGGGTTTCAAGGTTCATTTACTCTTTAATAAAGGTTATATCCAGATTTCAATTTTGAAAAATCTGAAAAATAAGAAGAACAATGTAATCGCAAGAACAACCTTTAAGGTCATTTCAGAGAACATTTTCTGGGCACGGCTGCCAAGCATACCACCTGCAAACCCGCCGATAATAATAGAAATGGCCAGGGTCATGTCAGGCAGATATCCTGCCATCAAGTAGCCTATAAAAGAACCGATACTGGAAAAGCAGGTTCCGATCAAAGATATGGGAACGGCCACATACATGGGAAGCCCGGCCAGGGTTGTCATGGCAGGTACTAAAAGGAAACCGCCGCCAATACCAAAGGATCTGGATACGATACCAATAAAAATACCCAGGAATGCAAAAAGCAATGGGTTGATCCGGAATTCTTCACCCCAGAATTTAAACCGATAATCGGTCAGACCTGTTTTTACCGGCTCAATACTGCCCATTTGTGCAGAACGGCCTTCAGCTTTTGCTGCAGCAACCTCTTTATTAAATTTCTGGGTCATGGCCTTGATGCTTTTTCTTTTATTCATGGATTTAGGAGTCATTTCCATCAAGGTCTTGATACCCATGATAACAACCAGGATAGCCAGCCATTCTTTATAGGCTTTCATTGGAAGAATGGCAGACACGTATTTACCCAGCCAGATGGAGCCGATAAAAATACCTGCTCCAAAGGAGAGTCCTACAGGCCATGCAACTCGTTTTTCAACCATTGCATACCGCCAGAAAGCTCCCAGTGGGGAAAACAGGGTGAGGGCTATATTGGAGGGTTTTAATACATTGGCTGCATTGATACCCACAGGCCCCATGGTGTTAACAACCAATACCTGGAAGGCTGCCATGAGCATACCACCGGCAGCACCGATCATGGAGAAATAAGTTCCCACAAGAATTGCACCGATAACAATCCATAAGGGGTTCATATACCGATAACCTTTGGACAACCAGAAACCGTTTTTCTCCAGTGTATAATCTCCGATTTTTGCACTATTTACATACACATCAAATTTAGTATTAGGAGGAGTATGCCTGAAGGATTTAAAGGAGGCTGTATATTCGCCCGTTGCTTTATCGAGCTTTACAGATGTGCCTTTGTCCCAGTAGTTACCACTGGACTGGTCACCGATTACAGATCGTGAAAAAATAACAACTTTTCCTTTTCTGTTACCTTCTTTAACAATGGTGTTGATACCATAACCACTCTCGTTGGCATACCTGAAGAAATTCCACTGCTCGTCTGATTTAATGGGTCCAAGCATACCGCGAGCAGCTTCATCAACATCGCTTAATTTCTTTTTCAGATAGAACATGGTGGTGTTGTAGATCCCCTGGCCTTTTTTCAAAAGGACTGAAGGGCCGCCAAATTTTTTCTTGTCTACTTTACCGAATTTTTCAGGCACATTGGTAATCATATAATAAAGAGGTGGAATCGCTGTGTCATTAGCAAAGCCACTCTTTTTGCCATCCTTTTTAAGTCTTTTAACCTCAAACGCACCATTGGTGTCTTTGGGTGCAAACATTTTTTGCTGGGCAATGGCAATATATAAATCCTGGCCCGGTGCGATCTTACCCGTAATCTGAACCACATCCCCTGCCTTATAGGCAGATGCTGATATGCCATCTCCGGCAAAAGATCCCGACGCTGTAAATAGCAAAACCAGCGTCATCAAAATAAAATGCATAAAAATTTTCCTCATTTGACTCTCCTTTTTAAAAACATACACATCAATAAAATTTATTATAAATTAAAATATCTGACAGCAAGTTTTGCCCCCAGATAACTTGTGATTCCTGATACAGCCATGTAAATAATCAAATCCGTTATATTGAGCAAAAAAATGTTCTTAATAAATGCTCCCATAAAATTTATTGCAACAAAAGTAAGCGCACCACCTCCGATCCCCAAAACAAATGAAAAAAGAGGAATATTGAAAATTGAGTTTTTCAATACTTCCACCAGCCGATATCCTGTCAGTGCACCATTAAAGGCAATAAACAGGGGTATGATGAACAAAATTTTATCCAGGGCAATAAATGTTGAACAAAAAACAGCAAGGATCAGTGATCCACCGACACCAATGAAAATTGATTTTACGGCTGCAATGGTCATTTTTATATTTTTTCCACTTTAGTTTTTATATATTTTAGCATTGCAGTCCCTCCATTTTTTTTAGCTGCATCTGATTTCATGATGACAAACTATTGTCTTATAACACATAACCCTTAGTGTTTATTAGCCATAACCATGCCAACGGGTTTGTCACAGACTATGATTCAATACACTAAAAATATAACTATTTGGAATAAAATGAAATATCTTCGTTTTAAATTATCAAAATAATAATAAAACACTTTATGACCTGAAAGCATAATAAATTCCACTTTAAATTAAACAAAGCATAGGTATTTGATAATCACCTTATAACAAAAGCATATTAGCCTATAAGGGCCTTATAACGTAATAAAAATATTGCGCAATAAAATTATTGCACTGCATTTTTTTATTGCGCTTAGAATTGACAAATCCTGTTTGTATTCTTTTATTTTCAATGTTACCCTTAAACTGTTTTTAAGAGATAGGTTTAAACCAATAAATGCGGCAAGTGATAGCTTATCATGTTAATTAAAAACTTATTCAGATACTGGACATACCAGGTATTTTCTCCTGGAATTATTTTGAGGGAAAAATATGAATTATTTAAGACTTTGCTGGAATATGACAAGACAGCCCATGAGTTGATGGCAACCCTTGAGGATATCTATTACAACCAAAAAAAATGTGACTTTCAGACTGTTGTTATAATCTATGAACAGTTTGCCACTGCGGTTTCAAAAATGGTTGAAGAACTTTTAAAAATGAGCCCGTCAAACTATTGGAGCTTGAAAGCCTATTTTAAAAAATTCGATTTTTATATCCGGTTCATGCTTGCTCCCCCGGAATTTAAATTTTCACCACCCTTTACCATTGACTTTGACAAAATCGCTTCATTTAATGAAACTGTAGCAGGTAAAAAGGCATTCTCCTTATCCCGTCTGCATAATGAATTCCACCTGCCTGCACCCAATGGGTTTGTGATCACAACCAATGCCTTTCATTTTTTTCTTGAGGCTAACAATTTACAAGAACCCATTAATGAAACCCTGGCCAACCTTGATATCAAGGACTCTTCATCTCTGGAACAGGCAACCCTTAAAATTGAACAACTCATATTAAATGCCACTGTACCCGAAGATATTGATATCGCTGTAACCAATGCCGTAAACTTTCTCTGGCAAGACAATGAGATCAGGGTTGCGCTTCGAAGCAGCGCTGTAAAAGAGGATGGAAAAGTATCCTTTGCCGGTCAGTATCAAACCCTATTAAATGTAAATAAAAAAAATATTTTAACGGGATATAAACAGGTCATTGCCAGCAAATATTCTGCCCAGGCACTCTTTTATAGAATCAGCCATGGGGTACTGGACCAAGATACTCCAATGGCAGTACTGGTTCTTGAAATGGTTGATTCAAAATCATCTGGCGTGATGTATACCCGGGATATTGAAGAAGCTCTTTCCGACAATTTATTGATCCATTCAGTCTGGGGGCAGGGTGGGCTGCTCGTGGAAGGGGAAGTATCGCCGGATGTTATCAGGATATCAAAAAAAGATCCTGATAACATCATCAGCACAAAAATCGCAACTAAACAAAAACAGATGGTTCTAGAACCAGAGATTCAAACCAGGATTATTGATACTAATCAAACCAGAAAGGATCTTATTTCCCTTGATGAACCATCTGCTGTAACACTTGCCAAATGGGGAATTTCCCTTGAAGAGCATTTTAAGCAACCCCAGGATATTGAATGGTGTCAGGATAAAACGGGCAAGCTTTTTATCCTCCAGTCCAGGCCATTGAATATCCATTCAGCTCAAATACAAAACAATGAAAAAAAGGTCCGAGCGCCAAAAAATAAAATTGCTAACAAAATTATTAATAAAATAATTTGTTCAGGAGGAGAGTCTGTCTGCCAAGGCGCAGGCGCAGGAACTGTTTACAGGCTTGAACAATTATCGCAAATAGCCCATATCCCGGATGGATCAGTGCTTGTGGTCAAACATGCACTGCCTCAATTTGTTGTTGCTATAGACAAAATGGCTGCGATTATTATCAGTACAGGAAGCTGCGCCAGCCATTTTTCATCCATTGCCAGGGAATTCGGGGTTCCGGCAATTGTAAATATCAGCAATGGATTCGATGACCTTGCCCAGGGAAGCCTCGTGACTGTGGATGCTGACAAAGGCATTGTATACGAGGGAATAGTAAAAGCGTTATTGGAAAAGGCCACACCAAAAGAGGATTTTTTTACAGACAGCTCTTTTATGATCAAACTACGGTATGTGATTAATTTTTGCGCCAAATTAAAACTTACAAATCCTGCCTCCGTATCTTTTGTGCCGGAAGCATGCAGGTCTCTCCATGATATTATCCGGTTTACCCATGAAACAGCTATGAAAGAGATGTTTTTAATCGGTAATAGAAAAGGCAGTCGGAAAAAAGGGGCAAAAAAACTCATATCCAAGATCCCTATGCTCTTTTATGTCCTTGATGTGGATCAGGGAATTAAAGATGACTCAAAAAATTATGATCAAAAGAATGGGAATTTTTTAAAACCTGATAATATTGCCAGCATTCCCATGAATGCTGTACTAAAAGGACTTTTAAACCCAAAAATATGCTGGGCTGAAACCAGTCATTTTGACTGGGAGGAATATGACAGAATCGTTATGGCCGGGGGCATCATCAGTCCGGATTCCCCACAGTTTGGAAGCTATGCCGTTCTGTCAAAAGAGTATTTGAATGTAAATTTCAGATTTGGATATCATTTTGTCATCCTGGATACCATCTGCTCTTCTTCAAAAGAAGATAATTATATTCTTTTCAGGTTTTCCGGTGGTGGCGGCAGTCCTGTTGGGCGATCCCTCCGGGCCAGTTTTATTAAAGAAATTTTAACACGGCTGGGATTTATGGTTGAAGTCAAATCTGATCTTGTTGATGCAGAATTCAAGCATGGTTCATTAAAAATCATGAAAGAAACACTGGATATGATTGGACGACTTTTAGGAGCGACAAAACTCATGGATATGTACCTTAAGGAAAATCTGGATATCAACCTTTTGGTTGATGATTTTATGAGCGGCAGGTATGATTTCAGGTCGGCTGTTGAAAATGAGAACCCAGACACCCGTTAGAAGGAACTTAAGATGTCCCAATACCCCATAAAATGGATTACAGAGAGCCTTGCTGTCGGATATGCTCCCATGTCATATGCTGAGCTTGATGCTATTAAAGCCCTGGGGATTGATGCCATTGTCAACCTTTGCGCTGAATTCAGTGACCTTCATGATCTTGAAGTGTCTTCAGGATTTGAGGTATATTATCTTCCTGTATGGGATGAGGACATTCCTAAAATAGAAGATATGGAAAAGGCCCTGGAATGGCTTGATGAAGCCATTTATCTGGGGAAAAAAGTACTGGTTCATTGCCGCCATGGGATTGGAAGGACGGGAACCTTTGTCACCTCCTACATGATTCGAAAAGGGCTTACGCTCAAGGCAGCTTCAAAAAAATTAAAATTCTCAAACGCAAATCCTTCCAATTATGGTCAGTGGAAATTATTAAAAAAATATGGTAAAAAATCAGGCACACTGAAAATTCGGGAACCGTTTTTGGAAATTAAAAACAGGGTGGATCTAAGCCTTTTTTTTTCTGATTACGAAGCTTTGATTCAAAATATTGATAAAGAAATTCAAAAGCAATCAAAAGAGACCCATACCCAATGTGGCAAGGCAGAGGACAATTGTTGTCGTGAAGGTTTTGATATTCAACTGATAGAAGTCATTTACCTTCACTCTAAAATGAACAGGCACTTTACATCAGCTCAAAGAGAAGTGCTGATAAAAAGGGCAGTTGAAACATATAAAAAAGAAAGACTGCTATGCCCGTTCAATGGGGGGCAAGGTTGTGAGGTATACGAGATAAGACCGGCAAGGTGCAGGATTTATGGAGCACTTGAGTTTTCAGCAGATAAAAATGAAATCCAGGATATGCTTTTTGAGCTTTCCCAAACTTTATTCTTAGCTTTTTCCGGAAAATTTTTACCAGATATTGATTTTACGTTTTCCGTGGCAGATACGATTTCAGGAAAATTTGTTCAAAAATATTTTCATTATATGGCTGAAATTGAAAAAAAGACAAAAAAGGATTAAATAAAGGAGTTAGTCCATAATACTATTATTCTCAGAAGGCTTTATTCATTCCGGATTTTATGAATTTTTAAGAACTTGAGCCACCTTGTCTTCCAGTTCATCCTTGTCAATGGGTTTCACACAATATTCACTGGCACCCAGTTTTAAACACTCCCGAGCGGTCTCAATAGTGGGATAGCCTGTCAGCATGATCACCCGGATAGATGGTGACCTTTTTTTCAATTCCTCTAAGACCTCAACTCCGCTCATCTTTTTTAATTTGATATCCAGAATAGCCAGATCAACTGCATGGGATTCCACATAGGCAATAGCATCTTCTTCTTCAGTAAAAGGAATAACGGTATGCCCTTTTCTCTCAAGAATCCGTTTAACCAGGTTAGCTGCATCCAGTACATCATCCAGCGCTAGAATTTTAGCCATTTATTTCTCCCTTTTTCGTATTTAAGCCAGAGGGTAGCACAACAATAAATTGTGTCCCCTTTTCTTCTTTCTTCCCTGATAACGGAGGAGAATAGACTTTAATGGTTCCATTATGCTCTTTTATAATTCCAAATGTGACGGACAATCCAAGTCCGGTTCCCTGATCCGGGCCCTTGGTGGTATAAAATGGTTCAAATATCTTTCTTATATTATCTTTGGAAATTCCACAACCCGTATCTGATATGGATATTTTTATCTCATTGTGAATTTCCCCGGGTTCGGTTTTGAAAAGGATACTGCCATTTTTTTCAATGGCATCAAATGCATTGTTTGAAAGATTGATAAATACCTGTTTTAGCTTCTCTTTATCCCCTCTCATCAATAAAGGTACTTTGTCATACTCATGTTTAACAATAACATGGTTCAGGCTGAATGTATGCTCTACCATATCCAGGACTTCTTTGATGGCTTCATTAATATCAAACTCACTGATAATGCTTTGACTGGAACGGGAAAAATTTAAAAGGTCTGCAACAATTTTGGAGCAAAGTTTTGTCTGTTTAGCAATAGTTGACACATCTTTATAAATCTGCCCATCCTTTTCAACATCTTCAAGCAAAAGCTGGGCATAACCAAGAATAATACCAAGGGGGGTGTTTATCTCATGAGCGACTCCGGCGGCCAGACGTCCCACAGATTCCATTTTCTGGGCCTGGGTAAGCTGTTCCTGTACGACTTTAAGCTCGGTAATATCTCTGCCGCTGCACACAAGCCCTTTTACCCGATTTTTTGTTTCCAAAACAGGAATTTTTACCACATGCAGCCACTTCATTCCTTTTGAACCTGCCATTTTATTTTCTTTAACAAGGGGGATTCTTGTTTCAAAAATGCTTTTATCCTCTTTGTTATATTGATCTGCCTGGATTCTGGAAAACAAGTCATCATTTGTCTTTCCAACAATTTCTTCCTTTTTTTTATCCAACATTTTACAAAAACCCCTGTTCACAGAGACATAACGGCCTTCATGATCCTGCAGTGATATGAAATCCGGGATGGCATCAAGGGTGGTCTGGAGAAGGGCTTTTTGTTCATTCAAAATGCTTTCTGCAGCTTTCAGGTCCGATAGATTGCCTTTTAAAGACAGGGTCATGGCATCAAAGCTTTCTGCCAGACTCTGAATTTCATTTCCTGAAAATCGTTTGTAAACCTGGCATTGCCGGCAGGAATCTATTTTTTTTGCATATTCGCCTTCAACACAGGTTGGGCAAAGGGTTCCTGCCATGTACCAGCATCGATGATGATAATTTTTATATGCCGGGCATTCTTTCTGATGACATTGCATAAGGTCCCAACAGTTTTTTTTCAACATCGGAGCAGTTCTGACATCAAGGTTTCCCCGCAATGCCTGCTCTGAGGAGTCATGAAGTTTTTTGATACTTTTGGTCATGGGATTGAGCAGCATGGTGCCGACAATACCTGCAACAAATATCGCAGAAACAATGGTTATAATGGCAGAAATTAGAATTTTATCTACGGCTTTTTCCGCCTGCGTTTGAAAAAGACCCAGCCTAAGGGTTCCCAACCGATTATCATTAATAAATACAGGCACAGCATAATCATAGATCAATTGGTCCCCGATATCCAAAAGCCGCATAGATACTTTCTGGTTATCCAAAACATAATTTGCTGTCTTGAGCGCTATTGGGAAGCCCTCTTTAAAAGTATGGATGAGAGGATTGCCATCCCTGTCCAGAACAAAGGTATAAAAAATGTCATCGCCCAATTCTACTGTTTCATCCACCAGAACTTTCATTCGCAAAAAATCCATGGCCAGCATGGGTTCCACCATACGGGCGGAAAGGTTTATTCCGATAGAAATTCCTCTATTTTGTATTTCTTCCAGCAAAGAAGTTTTCATGACCTGGCTTGTCCAGAAGAAAATGACAAGACCCTGAATCAAGAGCAGGGAAAAAAAGCCCAAATATATTTTACTACGAAATCCCAGCTTCATTTATTCTGTCATTCCCTTATTCTTCAAGACTTATGCCCACCTTAGCAGCCAATTGCCGTACAATGTCAAAATCCGAATCAGTAGATGCTATCACCTTGATAAAATTGGCAGACTCTAATATTTCACGATGGGTTTTATTATTAAAGTCAAGTTTTTCAAAGGCCTCTAGTATTTTTTCAACAATTTTTTTATTCAGATTTTTCCTGGCAGCATACATCCATCCAGGATATTGATCAGTCATTGAAATGATCTTTATCTTATTGATCTCAATTTTATCTGACACCACATCCAGAGTGCCTTCCCTGATGGTTCCAATATCATATTTGCCAGCATAAACTGAAAGTACCACCTTTTCCTGTTTTCCGCCAGGCCCCGGTGAAAAGGCAATCTCCCTGAAATCCTTTTTTATAATGCCATGGTCAATAAAATGTCCCAACGGGAACAGATATCCTCCGGCTGATGTTGAATCCACTGCAATCCAGCTTTTGTTGCGACAATCCGACAGGGTTTGGATGGAAGCATTATCTGCCCTGCAAATAATCTGTCCACTGAACTTATCTTTACCGTTCATTTCAATAATTCTGGCAAATGCATTTGCGCCATATCTTTGGGAAATTTTTATATAAATAAAAGGATTAGAAAAGGAAATATCAATTTTTTTCTGGCCCACCATTTTCATGTGCTCATCAAATGTATCCGGAAATATCTGTTTGATATTCAGCCCTGTTTCTTTTTTTAAATACTGGATAAGAGAATGGTGACGGGTGTGGGATACTGTATGGGAATATTGGGGAAGATAGGCATAGGTGATAACATCAGGTTCCTCTTTAAGGATAACCATTTCTTTTTTAGTTAAATCCACTTTAATGGCAGATCCATTTTCTCCACAACCAGGTAATAATGAAAAGAAAAGCAAAATCATCCATCCATACTTCACTTTTATTCCTCCTTTATTTTATTATCCTGTTGCTATCAGCGGATTAACCATATCATATCGATGGTGTTTTAGCTAAAACCATTTATTAATTTTATTTATGAATATACAATTAACAAAGGATTTAACTTTTGTTCAAGTTAAATCCTTTGTTGATCCTGACATCCACATCGAATATACCGGTGTCATAGCAATAAATTTATGATTCCTTGAGTCTGTCTGCAATAAAAAATATGCGATGCAATTTTTTTATTGCAATTTTTTTTATCACATTTTTGCTGAGACTTGCTTAAGCCACAGCTTTAAAAGGGCGTTTTCCACATTTTACGGCCACCTACCCTTTGCCCCCTTCTTTTTGATTGATCTGATTGTCTTTATGGGTTAACATACTTTTATTCAGCATATATTTGTTTTAATTTCAGAATGTTATGTACTCCAAAAATTTTTTTTCGGGCAAAAACATTTAGTGGCATGATTTTGGCATGTACCATGGCTTGGCTATTAAAAGGTGTTGAAAAAGGCTGTCGCCTTTTCAAGCCTGATGTAAGAAACTTTTATACGAGGAGAAATAAACATGACGGACGGAAAAATCACAACATCCATAGACACAGCCATGTATATGGATGACGTGGAACTGGCTAAAGGGCTGCTTGCAAATGCCGATGCAAATGATGGAAAACTCAGCCATTCGGATATAGTATTTGCGCTGAGGAATCTTCTGAAAATGAAATACTATCCTGTTGCGGTTAAATATTTTTTTGATGAGGCTGAGCTGGAAACATTCAGGGAAACAGTGGAACATAAGGTTTCTCTTCACCCCATAACCTTTTGTGCCTATGTTGCAGCGTCCCGTCAGCGGGGCGACACCCTTCTCGGAACAGCGGACAAAATGGGCTGCGCAAATGCAAAATATGTGATGAAATGGAAAGAGATAGACGACAACGAGATCAAGAGCCATCTGAAATACACCAAGGACTGGGACCAGGCCGAGCGCTTTGTAAAAACAAAGAAAAGACTTGCCGAAGGACCGCTTGTTTTTGCCACCGCACCCCTGCACAAGGCCCCTTTCACACCAGACCTGATCCATGGCATGTGTGATGTTCTGCAGTCCTATCATCTTGCCAATGACTGGTGTGCCACCTTTGACACACATCCTTTTCAGGCGGTCATGACCATGAATTCATCCATCTGCCACGGTTGTGTACAATGTCATGTGACCCAGAAATTCAATATAACCCAGATGTGCAGCAGCAGTTACACTGCCGGGAAAACAGAACAGGGTGAAATCAACTGGATCATGCCGTATACACAGATGGAACCCACGATTCACTGGATGCTGGAAAGAATTTTACGGGACGGCGGGGTTTCCTTCCCGCGGACCGGAGAAACCTATCCCGGATTTGATATTTGCAAACTTTGCCCTTTTTTGACATTCACAAAACCCAAGAAAAAAAAATAATATAAAACACTTCTTCCGGGCGGTTTTTTCTTCGCCCGGAAATTCTCCTTAAGTGAATGAATATCATTTACTTAAGAATTGCTGCTACTTAAAAAGGATTTAACTTTTGTTCAAGTTAAATCCTTTTATTTTTTTCTGGTAGGCACGAGCAGATTTGAACTGCTGACTTCTACCGTGTCGAGGTAGCACTCTACCAACTGAGTTACGCGCCTGAATCGTATGGCTTTATTAACAAAAGTGCAGGTTTGTGTCAAGAAAAACGTGCGCTTAATTCTTTTGTATTCTGTTTTTTTATTATAGGCAGTATTTTCCCCTGAAACGTATTGTCAAACAAAGATACTACTTATTTTTCAATAAATGTAATGGTAACAAGGTTATCCGTTATATCTGAAAATTCCAGCCCAAAAGAATCAAATGTTTTCAGCATAACGGCATCGGCAAACTGAGATGATTGTCCCTTATAAAAAATCTGCATGACAGCATAGTTTGAACCCATCTCTTTGGGCTGCATGTTTTCAATCCCGGGCATTTGTTGAAATTCTTGTTTTAAGGCAATAAACCGGGGCAGAAAATTTTCTCCTTTTATTGTTACATCAAAGGAGTTTTCTTTTCTTAAATACCGGGTCCAGTAATCATCCAGTTTTTCACTCAGATCAGCGGCTGACAGACTGGCTGCTTTAAAAAGGGCTTGAATGTTTCCTTCACGGTCCATATCGCTTTTGGCCACAGCCTGAACCTGGGATGTAACAACTTTTTCTCCTGTTTCAAGGTTGTATCCATCCAGGCTGATTTGGGCATTAAAGGTTTTTTCTTGTCCCATTATATTTGTGGCTTCTTTTGAGACGGCTTTTCCAAAAACAATCATATCAGCATCCATTTTTTTGCCAAGATCTTTGGCAGCAGCCACATCATAAATTGAATCAAAGGTAATATTATAAAAAGAAGGATCTGGACGTTCCCGGTCATTACCCGTGATAATGAACCGACCCTGGAGCATTTTATCAATAATAATTTTTTCTGTAAGGGATTGGTATGGAATTGGATTTTTTCCCCACCAGTATTTGGGCAGAAGATCTGAAGGGGTCTTTTCTGCGATAAAAAACAGGATTACAGGCTTGTCCTTATTGGCATTGATTATCCTGGCATCCGTCAATGTCTTTTCAAGCTTAAGGATATCCACTTTTGATTCCACGCCAACAAGATAATAGCCTTTGTTTTCAATTCCACCAAGGACTTGATAGGTAATAATATAGTCTGAAGCATGGGAAAGCACCTGGTTGTAAAAAAAATCAAGATTTGATGCAAGGGCCTGCTTTGATACAACTTTTGCAAAGGCATTTTGAACGGCAACCCTTAATGCGTCGGATACTGCATTTTGCTTGGCCTGCTGAAGAGCGTTATTGAAAATTTTTCTTTTGCCCGTGGTCACACCCGTTAATATGCTGGAATCGTTGGCTGCGGATAAGGGTTGAGATAAAAAGAGGATACTGATGAATAAAACAAGGAAACCAATATAGTTTGTTTTTTTTAACATCTTTTTTATACCTTTCTTTCAATGGAATAATCTGCAATCAGGCACAAAAGCTGTTTGGACTGGCAATCATGAAATCCATCCAGGCATGCCTTTGCTTTTGTTACATGGTCTTGTGCTTTTTTCAGTGTATATTCAATTCCTTTGTATTTATATAATTTTTTTTTTAATTTTTCAAATTGTTCCAGATTAAACTCTGGTGCAGTTATGGCGGCTTCCATCCATTCTTTATCCTTTAGGGATGCATTGGTAAGGCTGTGGATCAACGGCAGGGTGAGTTTTCCCTCCCGCATATCAGCCCCGGGATTTTTCCCCAGCTCCTGGGCAGATGCCGTGTAATCCAAAAGATCATCAGCCATCTGAAAGGCCATTCCTAAGTGAAATCCATATTGGCTCAAGGCATCTTCTTTTTTTTTATTGGCCTTTGCAAGGATGGCGCCGCACTGGCAGGCTCCCTGGATTAAAACAGCGGTTTTTCTTTCAATGACTTCAAGATATTCTTTTTCTGAAAGATCAAGCTTTCCCTTTTTTGTAAGCTGGTCTATCTCTCCCTGGGACATATCCTGGGTGATTTTTGCAATAACCGAGATGATATCAGGTTCTCTTGTTTTTGCTGCAATATCAAGGGCACTGGCCATAAGAAAATCTCCAGTCAGTACCACTTTGGGAGCAGACCATTTTTTGTGGGCAGCTTTTTTGCCGCGCCTGGTATCTGCTTCATCCACTACATCATCATGTAAAAGGGAGGCGGCATGGAGATATTCAAAAATGATGGAAAACGCTATTTCAAAACCCGTATTATAACCGCAAGCCCGGGCACTGTGAATCATCAGAAGAGGTCTCAGCCTTTTCCCACCACTGAAAAGAAGGTGGGAAGCAATTTCTTTAACAAGCTCCAGATTAGGATTCAAGTGATGCTCAAGGGCAATTTCCACTTTTTCCAGATCCTTATCTGCTTGTTCAATAATTTTTTGTTTTAACCCTTTTGTCATGCAATCTCTCCGGCAATATCATATTCAAACGCATCTGTAATTATTACCTTAACAAAGGTGCCAATTTCAAGCCCATTGGCATAAATAAATGTGACCCCGTCCACCTCCGGGGCCTGGAACCTTGTCCTGCCAAGGTATACGCCTTGTTCAGGATTTTCTTCAACAAGGACCTCAACGGTTTTTCCCACTAATTTTTCATTCTTTGATGCTGAAATTTCTGCCTGGGCTGCCATGAGCATGTCATGCCTTTTTTGGGCTATCCTGGAAGGGACATGGTTTTTTAAAAGATGAGATTTAAGATCATCAGAGTCTGAATAGGTGAATACACCCAGGTGGTCAAACCGGATCTCTTTAATAAATGTCATTAATAGTTCAAAATCATCTTCTGATTCACCGGGAAATCCTACAATAAGGGTTGTTCTTAAAGCTGCCCCGGGATCTATTTTTCGGATGGTGTTAAAAAGAATATAAAGATCTTCACGGGTATAGGGCCGGCCCATTTTTTTCAATATGGTTGAAGCAGCGTGCTGGATGGGAACATCATAGTAGGAGCATATGTTTTTATGTTTTTTTACAGCCTTTATGATGGGCTCGGTCAATGTTTCTGGATGGGTGTATAAAAATCGTATCCATGTATTTGCCTTTGGGTGTTTTTTTTCAAGGGTTTTGGCAAGAGAATCAAGAACCTTTTCAAACCGGGTCCCATCCTGAAAATCCTGGCCATAATCCGTAGTATTTTCAGCCGTGAGAAGAATCTCTTTAACCCCTCTTTTAACAAGTTTTTCCGACTCTTTACAGATATCGTCCAAAGGTCTTGAGCGCTGGGAGCCTCGAAGCGCAGGAATAATACAATAGGTGCATTTTCGATTGCATCCTTCCGACACTTTGACATAGGCAAGAAAATCCGTGGTCAGTTCTCTTTGTTCCGAAAGATCCTGGAACAGCCTTTTGTCGGGATCAGGGAAAAAAAGCAAGGGTTTGTCGCTCTCATTCTCCACGGCTTGAACAATAAGATCTATTGCAGCCGTGCCTAAAAACGCATCCACTTCAGGTAGCGCAGAGACAAGGCTCTTATCTGATTTATACCGCTGGGCAAGGCATCCTGTGGCAATGAGTCGTTTACAAAGCCCGGTTTTTTTTAATTCTGCCATTTCCAGAATAACATCAACAGCCTCATCAGAGGCTGTTGATATAAATCCGCAGGTGTTGACAATAATCACCTGGGCAAGGTGCGGGTCATTGGTTATGAAATGACCCGCAGTCACAAGTTTTCCCAACATGATTTCACTGTCAACCTGATTCCTTGAGCATCCAAGGGTTTCAAGGAAAATGATCATATGGATTTGGCCATGAGGTCTCCCAGTTGTTTGGAAAATCTTGAAGGATTATCCAGTTTGCCGCCTTCACTGATGACTGCAATATCAAACAGAAGATCACTATAGTCTTTTAAAACCGGGTTGGTGGTGTCTGTCTCAAAAATTTCTTTCATTTTGCCCATAACAGGATGATTCACATTGACTTCCATCACCCGTTTCTGGTCCGGTGTTTTCTGGCCCGAGGCTTTCATGATTTTTTCCATGTAAGCACTCATGCCATAGTCATCGCCGGACAGACAGGAGACAGAATCTTTAAGTCTGTTAGATACCACTACATCCTTGACCTTTTTTTCAAGCTTTCCTTTAAGAAAGGACAAGAGAGCTGAGTATTCATTTTTCTTTTCATCATCCACTTTTTCAAGATCAAGATCCCCTTTTTCAGCGCTCTTGAGTTTTTTCTCCTTGTACTCGGGCAAAGACTGTGTAACCCATTCGTCTATGGGGTCTACCATTAAAATGACTTCATAATCCTTTGCTTTCAAGGATTCCAGTAAAGGAGAGTTCATTAAGGATGTCAGGCTTTCACCCGTCAGATAATAAATCTCTTTCTGGTCCTCCTTCATGTTTTCAATATACTCATCCAGAGAGATAACTTTGTCGCCGGATTTGGTGGTCTTGTATCTTAAAAGGGATGCAAGCTTTTCTTTGTTTTCATAATCTGTGGGAATACCGGCTTTCAGGGCCTGGCCAAATTCCTTAAAAAAGTCTTCGTATTTTTCTTTTTCCATGCCTTCAAGGGTGGAAAAAATTTGTTTAACAATGTTTTTCCTGATATTTCGGACCAGGCGGTCTTCCTGGAGAATCTCACGGCTTACATTCAGATTTAAATCAGGAGCATCCACAACTCCCTGAACAAATCCAAGATATTCCGGCAAAAGCTCCTTGCAGTCATCCATGATGAATACCCGCTTGCAATACAATTGCATCCCATGTTTTCTTTCCGGCCTGAAAAGATCCATAGGTGCCTTGGAAGGCAGATACATCAAGACATCATATTCCGTTACACCCTCAAACTTTTTATGGATGATTTCCAAAGGTTTATCCCAGTTGTGGCTGATATGCTTGTAAAACTCTTCATGCTCTTCATCGGTCACATCCTCTTTGGATTTTGACCAGATGGCTTTCATGGAGTTCAAGGTTTCATCTTTTTTGACTTTTTTAAAGGTATCGCCAATGGGTTTGCCTTTTGAATCTTTAATGATTTCATTTTCAGGAATAGGTTCACTTTTTTCAACATTCATGATCACAGGATAGGTAACAAAATCAGAATGTTTTTTTACAATATGCTGGATGGTGTATTCTTCTATAAAATCCTGTTCGCCTTCTTCAGGATCTTTTAAATAAAGCGTAATTGTCGTGCCGCGGTTGTCTTTTTCAACTTCCTGAATCGTGTAAGATCCTTTGCCATCGGATTCCCATCTGACCCCTGAATTTTCTCCCGCAGCTTTTGTATCCAGTCTGATCTTGTCGGCAACAATAAAGGCTGAGTAAAAGCCCACACCAAACTGGCCAATCAGTTCAGGTGAGAGTGTATTCTCCTTTTTTGAATTTTCAAGGGCTTTCATAAATGCAGCTGTTCCTGACTGGGCAATGGTCCCGATATTGTCATTGACCTCATCCAGGGTCATTCCAATACCATTGTCGGAAATCTGGAAAGTTTTATTTTCAGAATCCAGGGATATGCGGATATGATAATCATTGTCATCCGTAAAAAGATCTGGCTGGGTCTGTTCTTTGAATCTTGCCTTGTCAATGGCATCGGAAGCATTTGAAATCAGCTCCCTTACAAATATTTCTCTGTTGGAATATAAAGAATTGATGATCAGGTGCAAAAGCTGCTGCACCTCGGCTTTAAACTTGCGTGTTTTTTTTGTTCCCATGTTTACTCCTGTTTTCAGTTTTTCTAATTAGTGTTTGAACGAAAACTCACCCATCTACTGCGTTGCTGCAAAATCCTGAAATCCTCATGTACAGTAGTACACTCCGGTTTCAAGATTTCTTGCGCCTTGTATATGGGCAATTTTTCGCCCAAACACGGGGCTTTTCGGTCAGGCACTATGTATTCTTAACCAATTTTTTATATAATAATTGGTGCAAAAACCAAAATGTCAAGGCATGACAGGGGAATTTAGATTATGGCCAAGGGCTTGCACGGCCATTATTTTTTAAATCGTTTTAACAGCCGCCCGTCAATAAAAATAAGGCCGATAAAAATCAAAGACATGCCGGCAAAGGCATTCCACCCTGGAGTCTCGCCTAACAACATCATTCCTAAGAATATGGCACTCACTGGAATTAAAAAGGTTACCAGCAAAAGATTGGTGGCACCTGCTTTTGACAGCACATAAAAATAAATAATATACGCAAGAGAGGTTGAAATTGCGGAAAGTCCGAAAAGTGCAGCCCATGTTACAGGTGTGGGGTCAAGGCTGAAAGGCTGTTCAATTATAAAGGCCAGGGGAATCATAATGATGGTAGATCCCGTCAGCATTCCTGCTGCCACAACCACGGGATCAATATCTTTGAACCTGCGAGCGAAAATCGCGGCCAATGCATAGAGAAGAGCTGCCCCCAGCACAGCAACCTGTCCTGCAATCTTTATTCCCACACCATTTAAGGCATCAATACCGATCAGGAGGGCCACTCCGCCCCATCCAAATAAAACGCCGGCCAGCCTGTTTTTTGTCAGGGGCTCGTCTTTTGTTAAAAAATGGGCAAGAATAACACTGAAAACAGGAGCCGTGGCATTTAAGATAGCTGCCAGGCTTGAGTCAATATGGTTTTGCCCCCATGTGATGAGGCTGAAAGGAATCACATTGTTTAATGCACCAAGCGCCAGGAATGCACCCCAGATGCCAGGATTTTTTGGCATTTTCCGCCCCGTCAACCGAACAAAGCCCAGCAAAAGAAAAGCGGCAAAGCCCACCCGGAATAACACAATGGTCAAAGGTGTCATTTTTTCTATAGCAATCTCTACAAAGAAAAAAGATGCACCCCAGATTATTGAAAGGATGACGATGAGAAACCAAAGCCTAACACCCATAACCTTATTCATGTTTTCACTTTTCCTTTTCGAGTGGGGTTTGCATTGCTGCGTTATTGAAAAATAACTCAACAATAATATTGGGGTCAGGCTTGCATAGTTGCGTTATTATTCAATAACGCAACTATGCAAGCCTGACCCCGTTTATATGACCCCGTATAAACCAGATAAATATTTTTAGCCACCCGAATCTTGCGGTTTAAAAAATCTTCCGGGTGTATTCTTTGGATGTTTTGCCAAAGGAGATTTGGGTTAAATCAACATATTGAAATTTTTGATAATACCTGTTATTAAATGGCTTTAAATTTTAAGGGATTTAACGATATGCATTATGAAGGAATGATGATACGACCGCCAAGTGAGGCCAATAGTATTTTATTACAGGTCACTCTCGGCTGTTCCCATAATAAATGTACCTTTTGTGGTACATTCAGGGGAAAGCGGTTTAATATAAAAAAAGATGATATTATTTTTAAAGATATAGAATTTGCAAAAATTCATTGCCAAAGACAGGATCGGCTTTTTATCTGCGATGGCGATGCCATGATCGTCCCCCAGAAAAGGCTTGTAAAAATTTTGCAAAGAATAAAAGAGCGACTGCCCTGGGTGGAACGGATTGGACTCTACGCCAACACCAAAAGTATTGCCATGAAAACGGATGAACAGCTTAAAGAGTTACACGACCTGGGGGTCAAGATTGCTTATATGGGACTTGAATCCGGGGATGATCAGATCTTAAAGCAGATTAAAAAAGGTGCTGATTCTTTAAAAATGATCAAAATGGGAAAAAGGGTTAAACAAGCTGGTATTCAGCTATCTATAACAGTGCTGAATGGCCTGGGCGGCAGGAAGAATTCCCTACGCCACGCCATGGAGACGGGAAGGGTCTTATCTGCAATTGATCCGGATTTTGTGGGGGCTTTAACCCTGATGCTGGTACCGGGTACAGAACTCTATGACCAGTACGAAAAAGGGGATTTTGAGGTCATGAATCCAAAAGAAATGCTTGAAGAACTGGGATTGATGATTTCATCAACCCATCTTACCAATGGGCTTTTCCATGCAAATCATGCTTCAAACTATCTTCCCATCAGGGCAAAATTGCCTGAAGAAAAAGAAAAAACACTTGAAAAGATATCCCAGGCACTCAAAGGAAATATGGCCCTTAAACCGGAACATATGAGAGCCTTGTAAACTAAATTGAATGACACAGGAGAATCAAACAATGGCCCAAGTTGAAACAAACCTTGATCAATTAACTATAAATACAATCAGAACCCTTTGTATGGATGCAGTTCAAAAAGCCAACTCAGGGCATCCGGGTGCACCAATGGGCTTAGCACCTGCAGCATATGTTTTGTTTAAACGCTTTTTAAAACACAACCCTAAAAACCCTGCATGGATTGACAGGGACCGGTTTGTTCTTTCCTGCGGTCATGTTTCTTCCCTGCTTTACAGCCTTCTTTACCTGTTTGGTTATGGTCTGGAACTTGATGACCTGAAAAATTTCAGACAATGGGGCTCCAGAACTCCGGGACACCCTGAATACGGGCATGCCCCGGGTGTTGAAACCACCACAGGGCCCCTGGGCCAGGGTATTGCCAATGCCGTTGGAATGGCCATTGCAGAACGTCATCTGGCGGCAAGATTCAATCAGGAAGATCAACAACTCATCAACCATCATACCTATGTTATGTGCGGTGATGGTGACCTTATGGAAGGGGTTGCCCTTGAGACGATCTCCCTTGCAGGGCATCTGGGCCTGGGAAAGCTTATTTGTCTTTACGATGACAATTCCATTACCATTGAAGGTAAAACTAATATTTCATTTACAGAAGATGTGAAAGCAAAATTTGAAAGCCAGAACTGGCATGTGGTCACTGTTAAAGACGGCAATGACCTGGAAGAAATCCAGAAAGCCATCCAGGCAGGCAAAGATGCTGTTGCAAGACCCACCCTTGTTCAGATAAAAACCCATATTGCCTATGGCAGCCCCAATAAACAGGATACTTCAGATGCCCATGGCGCACCCCTTGGTGTGGAAGAGATCAGGCTGACCAAAAAGTTTTATGGGGTAGCAGCGGATAAAGACTTTTTTGTGCCTGAAAATGTTCTTGAGAACTGTGGAAAAGCCCTGGTATTTGGAGAAGGATTTGAACAAAACTGGCAGAGTATTTTTAACGCTTATAAAACGGAATACCCGGAACTTGCCGCCCAGTTTGTTGATGCCATCAGCGGATTTTTGACCCAAGGCTGGGATGCTAAAATTCCTCAATTTAATCCTGAAGACGGACCCGTTGCCACAAGGGCTGCTTCTGGCCAGGTCTTGAACGCCATTGCAGACAATCTGCCCGCATTAATGGGGGGTTCTGCTGATCTTGCGCCGTCAAACAAAACCTATATAAATAGTGCAAGTGATTTTCAAAAAGACGCCTATGATGGACGGAACATCAGGTTTGGTGTTCGCGAACATGCCATGGGTGCCATCATGTCAGGAATGTATCTTCATTCCGGCATTAGACCCTATGGCGGAACTTTCCTTGTATTTGCCGACTATATGCGTCCGGCCATCCGTATGGCCACTTTGATGAACTTGCCGCTGATTTATGTATTTACCCATGACAGCGTGGCCGTGGGAGAAGACGGCCCCACCCACCAGCCCGTTGAACATCTGGCATCATTGAGGGCAATTCCAGGGCTTAACGTTGTAAGGCCTGCCGATGCCAATGAAACAGCTCTTGCCTGGAAACAGGCTTTAAAAACTGTTGATTCACCCACTGCATTGATATTAAGCCGCCAAAAACTGCCAACTCTGGATGTATCCCAGCGGGACGGCGAGTTTATTTATGGGGCCTATGCAGTGAAAAAGGAAATTGACCCGGATATGATTCTAATTGGTACTGGTTCTGAAGTTCATATCTGTGTTGAAGCTGCCCGGATGCTTAAAAAGGATCATAAAATAAAAGCGAGCGTGGTATCCATGCCTTCCTGGGAATTGTTTGAAAAAGCTCCAGCACCTTACAGAGAAAGAATTCTGCCGGCCAGTATGAAAAAAAGAATGGCAGTCGAGGCCGGCATTTCCATGGGATGGGAAAAATATACAGGTTCTGAAGGTAAAATTATAGGGATTGATAAATTCGGTTCATCAGCTCCTGGCGGAAAAGTACTCAAAGAGTATGGATTTTCCCCGGAAAATATCGTTAAGAATGCTCTTGACCTTTTAAAGTAATAATGTGGGGTCATGGGGTCAGGCTTCGCTTATTGTGGTTATTGAATTCAATAACCACAATAAGCGAAGCCTGACCCCGTACGTTTCAACAGCCGGGTATACAAAAAAAGGGGGACGAGCCATGCAGATCAACGTCAAAACAAAGGCAAGAACCCAGATGATGGATATTACATCCCAGGTTCAAGGTGTTGTACAAGACTCTGGAATTAAAAACGGCCTTGTACATGTCTTTTCCATGCATACCACAGCCGCTGTCACCATTAATGAGAATGCAGATCCTGCTGTTGAAACAGATATCTTAAACACCATCAATAAGGTGATTCCATGGGATGACCATTTCAAACATATGGAAGGCAATTCTGCTGCACACATAAAAGTCAGCCTGTTCGGCCCTTCAGAAATCATTGCCTTGGAAAACGGCTCCCTTGTGCTGGGTACATGGCAGGGTATATATTTTTGTGAGTTTGATGGACCGAGGAACCGGAAGGTAAACATAAAGATTATTTCAGATTAATCTGAGCATATCTGTAGGGTTTTCAATAAAATCCTAATTCAAATCGTCTTTGGGATTTTTAGTGACGGGAATTCTGAATATGGGAACACCTTCTTTGGCAAGAATTTTATCTTCTTCTTTTGTTGTGGTGCCTTTAATATGTCTGTACTCTTCTGCTCCATAATGCATTTTCAAGGCTTTTTTTGTGAAACTAGACCCCACATCTTCAAAATTTTTTTCAACGTATTCAGCCACTTTTTCACTTAACTCAGCCATGGCTTCCTGTCTTGCCTGCAGGGCGTTTTGACTTGTATTATGGGAAGATTTTTTAATGGCAATCAGGTGTTGTTTTTGCACTACAGATGTGGTTTCGCAGACAGGACATGTTAAAATGCCCTGGACCTGTTGTTTTTCAAGGTCATTTTTGTCTTCGAACCACCCTTCAAAGGTATGGCCATTTAAACATTCAAGATCAAATACTATCATTTTAAATAATTCTGTCTACACCTGTTGCAATGTTAAAACAGCAGTCCCCCATTTTTTCATAATTTGTAATAAGAGAAATAAAGAAAACTCCGATATCAACCTGGCATTCTCTTTGTCTTAATCTTTCTATATGCTGGAATCTCATATCTTCACGCATCCGGTCAATCATATCTTCATTTGCCAGTGCTTTCTGGTAAAAACCTTCTTTTTTATGGTGAAGTTGGTCAATAATCAAACTTAAAAACTGGTTGACCTGGTCTGATATCAGGAAAAGGTCATTTTTTGCCGTTTCAGTGAAGACAAAATTATTATCATATATTCTTCCAAGTATTTTAGACACATTCTCCATGCCATCGCCCAATCTTTCTATACTATTGGTAATGCGCATCAATTCCGATATTTCCCTGGCTTCGGGTTCGTTCACCTCTCCTTGATAAATGGTGGTCAAATACTTGATAATGATTTTCTGGCAATCATCCAGATGTTCTTCTATGGCATCTCTTTCCCCAAGAATATCATCGTCCCTTATCAGAAGACAAGTTGATACCTTTTTTATATTCATATGGACAAATTCTATGTTCGTTATGATTTCACCCTTAACCTTTGCAAGGGCACCTATGGGAGAATCAATAAACCCTGAATCAAATTCAGGCAGTTTGTATCTTTCCTTTGATTTTGAAGGTTTAGGTGATACTAAAATTGTCAGTTTAACAAGCGTGGGAAGAAAGATCAGGAACACAAGAGCATTGATAACATTAAAAAGCGTATGACCATTGGCAATATATCTGGCAACATTGACAGATTCACCATTTACGGTATGGGTAACGGCACCGGCACCTAATTTTAAGGTCATAACCTCTACAATATTAACAAACCATGGAAAAATTAATAAGATAATACCGACTCCGATGACATTAAAAATAGTATGGGCGTTTGCTGTTCTATGGGCCTCTGAATTATTTGAGCCAAGAGTGGATAATTGAGCCGTCACTGTTGTACCGATATTCTCCCCTAGAACAAGGGCAAGGGCAGTCGGATAGGTCAAAAGCCCTGATGCTGCCAGGGTCATTGTCAAACCCACTGTAGCTGAAGAAGACTGAACTGCCACAGTCAGAACCGTTCCCATGAAGACACAAAGAAGAAGACCACCCATGGTCTCTGTATTGAAAGTTGTAAAAAATTCAATAAACTGGGGATCGGATTTTATGGGTGAAAGACCCGTTTTCATGACGGTCATACCATAAAAAAGCAGGCCAAACCCCAGAATAATATCACCGATATACCGGTAACTTCTTTTTGTTGAAAAATATTTCAGACCAACGCCCAGCGTAATTGCAGGAAGCGCAATTTTTGTCAAGTTAAATGCAATCATCTGGCCCGTAATGGTGGTTCCTATATTTGCACCGATTATAACACCAACTGCCTGCTCAAAGGACATGATGCTGGCACTCACAAACCCGATCAGCATGACGGTTGTAGCAGATGAAGATTGAATAATCGCAGTAACACCGGCACCTGTTAAGCACCCCATTACCCTGTTGGAAGAGATGGCTTCAAGAATCCGCCTGATTTTTTGCCCGGCCGTGGCTTGAAGGCCGTCTGTCATCGTTTTCATTCCAAGAATGAATAGGCCAAGTCCACCAAGGGTTTGAAATATTATGCCTGTTATGTTCAATTTTTCCCTTTTTATAAAAGGTGTTGCTATTCTTTTTTTAACATAATGCTAATAACAATCTGACAATTCAAAAGACTTATATAATAAATTTACAGGTTTTTCAATTGTGAAATACGCTGTATCTCCTGGGGAGACTTTACACAGGGAAAGAGTGTATTATTTGTAAAGACAGGATCTTTGATAAGATCAAACTTTGAATATTTGATTGCAGCCTCCCACATGGGTGTGTGGGGAATAGGTGTATAGTAGGCAAGAACCGGTAGTATCCCCGTATCTTTTACAAGTCGCATGGAGCGTTCTACTTCATCAATATTTTGTCCGGGCAATCCGCATAATAAATATGCGCCCACCTGGCTTTTTGTAAATCCGGCAGCTTTTAAATGTTCAACTGCAGTATAAAAATCATTTCCCCCAACTTTTTTATCATGGCTCCGGTTTTTAGAAAAATCAGCGGTTTCAAGGCCCAGCCGGATGGTTTTAAATCCTGCTTTGAACATCAACCGGGCAGTCTGCTCTGTAATGGGTTTGATATGGAGAGCATTGGGCGTATGAAAAAAGACGTCTATTTTTGAAGAGATGATCTTTTCAAATAATGGGAATGCAAATTGTTTGGCATTTATCAGCAGTGCATCATCGTAAAAAGCAAAATTTTTAACACCATGGTCTTGATGCCAATGATTTATTTCTTTGAACACATTTTCAGGTGATCTTTGCCTGAGTTCAGGCTCAAGAAATGAGGAAGCACAATATTCGCAGGAAAAAGGACACCCCCTTGAGGTTAAAATAGGGGCATAGGCAATTTTGTGTTGAAGATCAAGGGCAGGATAAGGCAATGCATCCAGGTCTCCTGACAAATTGCTGTCATCCAGTTCAAATCCTGTAAATTGTTTTATAATTTTTTTTAAATGAGGCTCTGCCGGTCCTTTTATTACCAGATCTGCCAGGGTATTTTGTCTTGCATGTTCAAAGCAGAGGCTTGCATAAATTCCTCCCAGAACAACGGGTACATGGGGGTAGATTTCTTTGACCATTTCCAGGGTTTCTCTTACGCCAGTCGCCCAATAGGTCATCAAAGAGGTGACAAAAATAAGATCTGGTTTTTTTATTTGTTTCAGGTCTGATGAAAACCATTGGGGTTTTATGCCATAGCGGGAAAATTTTTTACCAATGTGTTCAAGACCACAGGGCAGATCAATCTGAGTTTTTCTAAGCGGCCCCCGGCCATCCCAGAGCACTTTAGCTGCATTGGGTTCTTTAGAGTGGAACCTGTCAAGACAGTCAAGAAAGCTGACTATTAATCCTTTTTCACGCAGAATGGCGGCAATGGACAAAAGCCCCAGGGGTTTTGCCCAGAAATCAAAGGCTGCAAAATCATGAATCCAGGGGTTTATGCACAGAATATGGGGAGAATCAGTCTTCAAAATAGTTCATGGATGTTTTTTTAAGCTCTTTTCTGCTGAATAAAAGCTCATATTCATTCTCTCCCACAGCTTTAGAAATCTTTTTAACGATGGCATAACATTTATCTTCATCAGACGCATGAACCATGGTATACAGATTATATTTCCAGCCCGGGGCTGGATTTCTTCTGTAGCAATGGGTGATCTCCTGAAAGGTGGCCATGATATTCCCGGTTTTTTCCACCCGGTCTTCAGGAACTTTCCAGGCGACCATGGCATTGGCCTTAAACCCGGATTTCTGATGTTTCAGCGTGGCACCAAACCGCCTGATTAT